>NZ_QFLS01000010.1:0-325142 GCF_004136695.1 Enterobacter cloacae complex sp. 677-3DZ2D5B
CTTAACCTTACAACGCCGAAGATGTTTTGGCGAAGAGACGAAATTTTCAGCTTAGATTCAGAGTCCGAAGGATTTTGCGCTGAGACAAGGCGGCAAACGAAGGAAAGGAAGGAGCATACTGAGGTATGTGACTGACTTTACGAGAGCAGCCAACGCAGTATCAGTGCGAAAGACACAGGACAGAGCACAAGAATTTGCCTGGCGGCTGTAGCGCGGTGGTCCCACCTGACCCCATGCCGAACTCAGAAGTGAAACGCCGTAGCGCCGATGGTAGTGTGGGGTCTCCCCATGTGAGAGTAGGGAACTGCCAGGCATCAAATTAAGTAGTAAGCCGGTGCATGAATCCGGTGGTTACAGAAGTATTCGGTGGAGCGGTAGTTCAGTCGGTTAGAATACCTGCCTGTCACGCAGGGGGTCGCGGGTTCGAGTCCCGTCCGTTCCGCCACTTATTAAAAGCCCTGAGCGTTAGCTCAGGGCTTTTTTCTTATCTGTCGTTTGATTGTTGCGAAATTAGCAAAAATCCTCTGCTTTTTACGATCTTTTTCGTCATAACAACTACAGCGATAATCTTCCTCAGTTTACGAACATAACGATTGAGGAATCATATGACTATCCCTGCACTGGGTCTGGGCACTTTTCGCCTGAAAGACGATGTTGTTATTGCATCTGTTAAAACCGCACTCGAGTTGGGCTATCGTGCTATTGATACGGCGCAGATTTATGATAACGAAGCTGCCGTAGGCCAGGCCATCGAAGAGAGTGGCGTACCGCGCGACGAACTTTTCGTCACCACTAAAATCTGGATTGAGAATCTCAGCAAAGACAAGCTGATCCCAAGCCTGAAGGAAAGTCTGAAAAAGCTGCGTACTGACTATGTTGATCTGACGCTGATCCACTGGCCATCTCCTGATGATGCCGTCTCTGTGGAAGAGTTTATGCAGGCGCTGCTGGAAGCAAAAGAGCAAGGCTTAACGCGTGAAATTGGCATCTCTAACTTCACCATCCCGTTGATGGAAAGGGCCATCGCCGCAGTGGGTAAAGAGAATATTGCTACTAACCAGATTGAACTCTCTCCTTACCTGCAAAACCGCAAAGTCGTGGACTGGGCGAAACAGCATAGTATTCACATCACCTCGTACATGACGCTGGCATATGGTAAGGCGCTGAAAGATGAAGTGATTGCGCGCATCGCTGAGAAACACAATGCGACAGCCGCACAGGTGATCCTGGCATGGGCGATGGGTGAGGGCTATGCCGTGATCCCGTCTTCAACCAAACGTGAAAACCTGGCAAGTAACCTGTTAGCGCGGGATCTCCAGCTTGATGATGAAGATAAAAACGCGATCGCTGCACTGGAATGCAACGATCGTCTTGTCAGCCCGGAAGGGTTAGCACCAGACTGGGATTAATAAAAACCCTCCCTCTGTACCTTTAAACCCTCACACAGCTCCTCCGGGAGCTGTTTTTATATGTTCGCTAAGGAAGTCGATAAAAGCGCGTATGCGCGTACTTACCGCTCTGTCACTGTAATACACTGCGCTAAAAGGCATCTCTACAGGTAAGCGTTTGTCAGCCATCAGTTCTACAAGCTGACCCGCAGCTATTTCCTTATCAATCATATAGTCTGATAAACAGGCGATCCCATTTCCTTCAAGACAAAGCTGTTTCAGCGTTTCTCCGCTATTAGACGAAAGTCCGCAGGTGATCTCATGAAGTTGTCCGTCATGACAGGCTACGGGCCAGGTGTTCAGCGAGACAGGTTCCGTAAAGCCCAGGCACAGGTGCTGCTTCAGCTCCTCAACGGTCTCCGGTTTGCCATGCTCTGCAATATATTGCGGTGACGCGATAATTTTGCGATAGCTGGTGAACAGAGGGCGAGCGCGTAAGCTTGAATCCGTCAGGGTTCCGGCGCGGATCGCCACATCCACTTTACGCTCAATAAGATTGATAAACGTTTCCGAGGAGACCAGAGACAGGGTCATCTCCGGGTAGCGCTCACGAAAGGGCTTAATCAGCGGCATCAAAAAATGAAGCACGACCGGCGTAGCCGCATCGATGCGCAGCAATCCGCGCGGGGTGCTGCGCGATTCCATTATTTCCGTTTCTGCCGCCGCCATCTCCTGCAAAACGGACTGCACGCGTCGAAAATAACGTTCACCTTCTTCCGTCAGGCTGAGCTGCCGCGTTGTCCTATTAAGCAGACTCACTCCGAGCTTCATCTCCAGCTTTTTCACCGAGCGGCTAATGGCGGAGTTCGCCTGCCCGAGCTGTTCGGCCGCACGGCTGAAGCTGCCGCTTTCAACAACGGCAACAAAGATAGTCAGTTCTTCCGATGTGGCTTTCATTATTGCATCATCCGCAAAATTCTATTGAGATTCTAACCATTTTTGTTATTTAAACACTGGCGCATACTGCCTGTCATCTTAATCCTGAAGAGACGGAGTATTTATGCCACTGGCGCTTCTTGCCCTGACGATCAGTGCCTTCGCAATTGGCACGACCGAATTTGTTATTGTAGGACTTGTTCCCACCATTGCTGAACAACTCGCCATTTCGCTGCCTTCTGCCGGGCTGCTGGTATCTATTTACGCGTTAGGCGTCGCTGTTGGGGCGCCTGTGCTGACCGCATTGACTGGGCGCTTTGCGCGTAAAAAACTGTTAGTTGCCCTGATGGTGCTCTTCACCGCCGGCAATATTCTGGCGTGGCAGGCTCCGGACTACACCACTCTGGTCATCGCCCGTTTGCTGACTGGCCTCGCGCACGGTGTCTTCTTCTCCATCGGTTCCACGATTGCAACCAGCCTGGTGCCAAAAGAGAAAGCGGCGTCAGCCATTGCGATTATGTTTGGCGGCTTAACCGTTGCGCTGGTCACCGGCGTGCCGTTAGGAACGTTTATTGGGCAACATTTTGGCTGGCGAGAAACCTTCCTCGCGGTATCGCTGTTGGGCGTGATTGCTCTGGTAGCCAGCCTGCTGCTGGTACCCTCCAGTATTCCGGGGCGCGCGAGCGCCAGCCTGAGCGATCAGGTTAAGGTTCTCACACACCCGCGCCTGCTGCTGATCTATGCCGTTACGGCTCTGGGTTATGGAGGTGTGTTCACTGCGTTCACTTTCCTTGCACCGATGATGCAGGAACTGGCTGGTTTTTCTCCGGGCGCAGTGAGCTGGATTTTACTGGGCTACGGTATCTCCGTCGCAATCGGCAATATCTGGGGCGGCAAACTTGCGGATAAGCATGGTGCGGTACCGGCGCTGAAATTCATTTTCGCCGCGCTGGTTGTCCTGCTGATGATTTTCCAGTTCACCGCGTCGATACAATACGCCGCGCTGGTAACCGTGTTGGTTATGGGAATATTCGCGTTTGGTAACGTACCGGGATTGCAGGTCTATGTTGTACAGAAAGCCGAACGCTATACGCCCAATGCGGTGGATGTCGCATCCGGCCTGAATATCGCCGCATTCAATATCGGCATCGCACTCGGATCGGTTATCGGCGGGCAGACGGTTGAACACGTTGGATTAACCCAAACGCCATGGATTGGTGCGGTAATTGTGCTTGTCGCTTTCCTCCTTATTGGTCTGAGTGGACGGCTTGATAAACCCGCTCGTGTCGCGCTTGGGTAAGTATCAGTAAGTGCTTGCTTACAAAACTGGAAAGCGGTTTCTCAGTAATTGCGTTGAAAGTGTGACCTAAAATCCCTATAACATTAGAACCAGTCCGTTTTCCGGGCTGGTTCATGTTACAGAGGCCGTTTCCAAAAGTGCGAAAAAATACCTATGCCATGCGTTATGTTGCCGGAATGCCCGCGGAGAGGATCTTGCCTCCGGGGTCGTTTGCGAGCCTGGGTCAGGCATTACCAGCGGGTACGCCATTAAGCAGTGACGAAAAAATTCGCGTACTGGTGTGGAACATCTTTAAACAACAGCGTGCGGAGTGGTTATCCGTACTTCAAAATTTTGGTAAAGATGCGCATCTGGTTCTGTTACAGGAGGCGCAAACCACGCCTGAGCTGGTCAGGTTTGCAACGACAAACTATCTTGCAGCCGATCAGGTGCCTGCCTTTGTTCTGCCACAGCATCCTTCTGGGGTGATGACCCTTTCAGCCGCACATCCGGTCTATTGCTGCCCGCTGCGTGAACGTGAGCCGATCCTGCGTCTGGCAAAATCGGCGCTGGTCACAGTCTATCCGTTGCCCGACACCCGTCTGCTGATGGTGGTAAACATTCATGCGGTGAACTTCAGCCTCGGTGTTGATGTGTACAGTAAGCAGTTACTTCCCATTGGCGATCAGATTGCTCATCACAGTGGGCCGATCATTATGGCAGGGGACTTCAATGCCTGGAGCCGTCCGCGTATGAACGCGTTGTACCGCTTCGCGCGTGAAATGTCGCTGCGTGAAGTTCGTTTTAACGATGACCAGCGCAAGAAAGCGTTTGGCCGTCCTCTTGATTTTGTCTTCTATCGGGGTTTAAGCGTGCACGACGCCTCCGTTCTGGTGACGCGCGCCTCCGATCATAATCCTCTACTAGTTGAATTCAGTCCCGGCAAACCTGATAAATAATGGTGCGTCAGGTCTGCCGTGGGGCAGGCCTGTGCGGGTGCTGCCCTTTATTTTTTAACCCATAAAAGGACAGCAACATGACAACAACACACTCCCATCATGACAACGTCGAAAAACAGTTTGGTTCGCAGGCAAGTGCCTACCTGAGCAGCGCCGTGCACGCCTCTGGCCGCGACCTGGTGCGTCTCGGCGAGCGGCTCGCCGCGTTTCCTGACGCGCACGTGCTGGACTTAGGCTGCGGGGCAGGGCATGCCAGTTTTACCGCCGCAGAGCAGGTTGCTCAGGTGACGGCGTATGACTTATCGAGCCAGATGCTCGATGTGGTCGCTGAAGCGGCGAAAGCGAAAGGACTGAATAACGTCACGACGCGCCAGGGCTACGCTGAATCATTACCCTTTGAGGATGCATCGTTTGAGGTTGTGATTAGCCGTTACTCTGCACACCACTGGCATGATGTGGGGCAGGCATTACGGGAAGTGAAACGCGTACTCAAACCGGGCGGAATCTTCATCATCATGGACGTGATGTCTCCCGGACATCCGGTACGAAATATCTGGCTCCAGACGGTTGAAGCGCTGCGTGATACCTCGCACGTGCAAAACTACTCCAGTGGAGAGTGGCTTACGTTTATCACCGAAGCCGGCTTGATTTCACGCTCATTGATAACCGACCGTTTGCCGCTGGAGTTTGCGTCATGGATTGCGCGGATGCGCACCCCCGAGGCATTAACTCAGGCGATCCGATTGTACCAGGAGAGCGCCTCTGCTGATGTGAAGGCGTACTTTGAGCTGCATGACGATGGTTCGTTTACTAGCGACACCATTATGGCTGAAGCGCAAAAAGCAGGATAAACAAAAAAGGCACCGAGGGGAATCGGTGCCTTTTTAACAAGCGAACGTACTATCAGGAATCTGGCGTAGCGCTGTTTTTCACAAACAACGTCAGCTGGTCGCCAGGTTGCAGGTTGTCAGTATCGTTGTTCCAGCGCATCACATCTTTGATGTTTACGCCGTGACGCTTAGCAATACTGGACAGCGAGTCGCCTTTACGTACGCGATAGGTAATGCTATCGCTGTTTTTAGCGAGACGCTGTGCGCTGCTACCTGCACCTACGTTCAGCGTTTGACCCACTTTCAGACCAGATCCGCGCAGATTATTCCACTGCTGGAGATCTTTCGCATTCACGCCAAGACGTGATGCAATACCTGAAAGCGTATCACCTGAACGCACCTTATAGCTGCGGCTGCTTACAGGCGACGTATCAGCGATCAGCGTGGACTGAACGGCTGCGATTTCACCCGAAGCTAAAGACTCTCGTAACTGTTCCGCATGTTTCTGCGGAACCATCACATAGCGTGGGCCGCTAGCACCCAGCGTGGAGCCTTTAACACCTGCATTAAAGGTTTTAAGCTTACTTACCGACATACCCGTCATATCGGCAACCTGTTGAATATCAACCGGGCTGCTGAGGCGGACACGCGCCAGTGCACGACTTTCGTCTGGTGTTGGCAGTTGTACACCGTAACGTTTGCTGTTCTTGAGAATGTCACTCAGTGCCAGCATTTTCGGTACGTAAATCTTTGTTTCCTGTGGCAGTGAGAGCGACCAGAAGTCTGTGGATTTTCCACGCGCTTTATTCGCTTTCATTGCCTTCAGTACACGACCTTCACCACTGTTATACGCCGCGACAGTCAATAACCAGTCGCCGTCAAACATCTTGTTCAGACGTTGCATCATGTCGAGAGCGGCTGTCGTTGAAGCGACAACATCACGACGCGCATCGTAGTTGCGGGTCTGCTTTAAACCATAATTTCGCCCTGTGCTCGGAATGATCTGCCAGATGCCTGCTGCATTGGCGCCAGACGTCGCGTGCGGGTCAAAAGCGCTCTCCACTATGGGTAGTAGTACCAGTTCCATAGGCATGTTACGTTTCTTAACTTGCCCGGCTATCCAGTACATATACGGCTCTGCCCGTAATGTTACATCGTGGAGATAGCTCTTATTTCTCAAATACTTCTGTTTCTGTTCGCGAATCCGGCTGTTTTCCGGAATTCCCATCTTTAGCTCGTCGCCAATAGAGGCCCACAAGTCTTGTTCCTGCGCGAAGGATGTCCCATCGTCCAACCATCGCGCCTGACTCGTAAACTTCCCTGCTTCCCCTTGACCAGCCGCAGAAAGGCTCTGTGCGTGCTGTTGTACGTTGCTGCCGTTTTGTGACTGGCAACCTACAAGCAGGACAGAGGCGAGTAATATCGCTTTTGCCTTCATGTGTGTGTCAATAGTTGCTTAAAAGACGAGCGATGATAACGGCGAAATTTTGAAAAGGCAACCCGCAATTATCTGAAGTTATCTTTCTTTGACCTTAACCATGCAAATCGCGCTTCAGGTTGTAGCAAATTTGTTTCTTGATTAATTTTATTAATTAAATCAACATCATCAGTTCTTAAAAATAAATTAATTTGTCGTTCATTTTTCAGAATTACGGGGAGTGTTTTTTGGTTTTTTGCACGTAACTCCTTCACTTTCAGGTAATAATCCTGAATCGCCCGATCCTCAGGCAGCACGCTTGCAGCAAACTTCATATTCCCTAATGTATACTCATGTGCGCAACAAATTACGGTGTCGGCTGGAAGCGCATTAATTTTTTGTAAAGATTGATACATCTGTTCTGGCGTGCCTTCAAACAGCCTTCCACAGCCGCCAGAAAACAGCGTGTCGCCACAAAAAAGATAAGGTTTGCTGTAGAAACAGAGATGACCGGAAGTGTGACCTGGCGTAGCAAATACGGAAAACTCCCACCCGAGGATGAGGATACTTTCGCCTTCTTCGACAACTTGCGTCGTACCCTTATCCTGTGTCTCTGCCGGTCCGTAGACGGGAAGATGAGGATAGCGCGCAAGGAGATCGGGAACACCGCCGACATGATCGTGATGGTGATGGGTAAGTAGGATCGCTTCAGGCTGCCAGCCGTTTTCTTTTATCGCGTGCAGGATCGGTGCGGATTCGCCTGGATCAACAATGATGCATCTGCGATCGTCGTCGACTAAAACCCAGATGTAATTGTCCTGAAAGGCGGAAATACTGATAAGATTCATGCATTACCTCTTATAGCGTGGCGGGTGTTTTGATGAAACCGGCAAGGATACCTCAGACTGTCGCACCACCGGAACGTTGGGCAGAGTTGCCCTGGGGTGAATATTATCGCGAGGCCTTAGAACTTCAGCTTAAACCCTGGCTCGCGAAAATGTATGGTTTTCACCTGCTTAAGATTGGCAATCTGAGCGCAGAAATCAATACCGAAAGCTGCGCTATCTCGCATCAGGTTAGCGTATCGCTTAATGGCTCCCCGGTTCAGGTGAAAGCGGATCCGCTGCATTTGCCGTTTGCGGAAAAATCCATTGATGCCTGTCTGCTCGCCCATACGCTGCCCTGGTGCAGCGATCCCCATCGTCTGCTGCGGGAAGCCGACCGCGTTTTGATTGATGACGGCTGGCTGATCCTGAGCGGTTTTAATCCGCTGAGTCTGATGGGGCTACGTAAACTGACGCCCGTTCTGCGCCGCACGCCGCCCTATAACAGCAGGATGTTTACCATGATGCGCCAGCTGGACTGGCTTTCACTGTTAAATTTCGAAGTGCTGAGCTATGGGGGTTTTCAGGTCATCCCCTGGACGCGTAAAGGCGGGGTTTTATTAAGCACCCATTTACCCGCGCTGGGCTGCATGCAATTTATTGTCGCGCGTAAGAGGACGATCCCCCTTACGCTCAACCCAATGAAGCAAAGCAAATCAAAAACGCGGATCCGCCAGACCGTGGGGGCCACGCGGCAGTACAAAAAACCGTGATCAGGATTCAGGTTGATAACCTGCATCCTCATGGGTTGGGTTGGATGCCGCCGCGCGAGCCAGCTCGTCACAGCGTTCGTTTTCAGGATGACCGGCGTGCCCCTTTACCCACTCCCATTTGATTTCGTGCTGACCGAGGGCGGCATCAAGACGCTTCCAGAGATCGACATTCTTGACCGGTTTTTTCTCTGCCGTTTTCCAGCCGCGTTTTTTCCAGTTGTGGATCCATTGGGTAATGCCCTGGCGGACATACTGGCTGTCGGTACTCAGCACCACGTCGCAATGTTCTTTTAACGCTTCCAGCGCCACGATGGCCGCCATCAACTCCATGCGGTTGTTGGTGGTCAGGAAATAGCCTTCACTAAAGGTTTTTTCATGCTGGCGATAGCGCATAATGGCACCATAGCCGCCGGGCCCTGGGTTACCGAGACAAGATCCATCGGTGAAAATTTCTACCTGTTTACGCATCTCTGGTAGACTTCCTGTATTTGAAACGTTCAGTAAAACGATAAGTCTGACATAAATGACCGCTATGAGCACTGCAATTACTCGCCAGATTGTTCTCGATACCGAAACCACCGGTATGAACCAGATTGGCGCCCACTACGAAGGGCATAAAATCATTGAGATTGGTGCCGTTGAAGTGGTGAACCGTCGCCTTACGGGCAACAACTTCCACGTTTACCTCAAACCCGATCGGCTGGTGGACCCGGAAGCGTTCGGCGTTCACGGAATTGCCGACGAGTTTTTGCTGGATAAGCCCACCTTTGCCGACGTCGCAGATGAATTTCTCGACTACATCAGAGGTGCGGAACTTGTCATTCATAACGCGTCGTTCGATATCGGCTTTATGGACTATGAGTTCAGCAAGCTCAACCGTGATATTCCGAAGACGAATACGTTCTGTAAAGTCACGGATAGCCTGGCGCTGGCAAGGAAGATGTTCCCCGGCAAGCGTAACAGCCTTGATGCCCTGTGCTCTCGCTATGAGATAGACAACACCAAGCGAACGCTGCACGGCGCGTTGCTCGATGCCCAGATCCTGGCCGATGTCTACCTGACCATGACCGGCGGGCAAACGTCGATGAAATTCAGTATGGAAAATGAATCCCAGCAGACGCGGGATGAAGGGGGAATTCAGCGCATTGTGCGTCAGGCGAATCGCCTGCGGGTTGTTTTAGCCAGTGATGAAGAACTGATGAACCATGAATCTCGTCTCGATTTAGTGCAGAAGAAGGGCGGAAGCTGTTTGTGGCGCACGTGAAAATGTGCCGAAACGTTTGTTAAATCACCGTTTGGGTGAATTTTGCAGCAAACGATTCAAAACCTGAGAAAAAGCGTTGACGAGTTCAGAGGCAAACCGTAATATTCGCCTCGTTCCCCAAACGGGAACAGTGGAGCGGTAGTTCAGTCGGTTAGAATACCTGCCTGTCACGCAGGGGGTCGCGGGTTCGAGTCCCGTCCGTTCCGCCACTATTCAGGCCCACGTTATTTATAACGTGGGCCTTTTTCATTTCTGCTTTTCCCTGATGTTACGCAAGGCGATAAGCCAGGGTACATCGCGGGTTGCGTTTATCCGATCGTAAACTGATCTGCATCCTGCCAGGCCGGAAACTTCTCCCGATACTCCTTTAACGCCGTTAACGAGATCTCAGCGTCAATTCGTGTTGCCTGATGCGGCTCGGCGGTGGCAATAATCTCACCCTGCGGACTGATCACCCGGCTGTCACCGCGATAGTGATGCCCGTTGCCGTCCGTTCCTACGCGGTTACAGCCAACGACATAAGCCTGATTTTCAATCGCGCGCGCGGTCAGTAAAGCCTGCCAGTGCAGGGAGCGTGGGGCGGGCCAGTTGGCGACGTACAACGCCAGGTCATAATCGTTGCGGTTGCGCGACCACACCGGGAAGCGCAGGTCATAGCAGACCAGCGGCAGAATACGCCAGCCACGCCATTCAAATACCACGCGTTCGCTTCCGGCTTCATAATGTTGATGTTCATCCGCCATGCGGAACAGGTGGCGCTTATCGTAGAAATGCACCTTTCCCTCTGGCTCGACCAGCAGGAAGCGGTTAACCGGCCCGCGTTCGGTCTGGAGGGCGACGCTACCGGCAATCAGCGCGTTTGTCTCCTGCGCTTTGGCGTGCATCCAGGCCACAACCTCGTCCTGCGGCATCGACTGTTTTGCAGCCTCCATCGCAAAACCCGTGGTGAACATCTCCGGCAGGACAATCACATCGCGACCGTTAATCTCTTCGAGCTGGCGATCGAAATGGCGAAGGTTGGCTGGACCGTCCATCCAAACTAAAGGCTGCTGCAAAACAGAAATCTTCAAACCAGGCACGATACCGACTCCTTAAAAGATCGCTTTTTGACACTGTAGCACGTCATTACGAGAAAATGTGGCATTAAAAAACCCCGCACGGAGCGGGGTTGATGGACGCTAAACGTCTTATGCGGCTTCAGGTTTGCGGTGCTTCTCCGGCAGCTTTACCGGCTGTGTCGCCAGCTCTTCCGGTTCGAAATCATCCACGTTAATACTGCGCAGACGGCTCTCTTCGGCTTTCACCAGGAGTGCGGCTTCGCTGTTGTCGATGATGCCGCCCGCCAGGGCCTGTTTTGCCAGCTCGTCCAGGCGGGTGAACGGCAGGTTTTTACCCAGCTGTTTGCAGATCTTCTGGTGAATCGGGTCGGCGGCCATCACGTCCAGCAGCGCCTCTTCCAGCAGGCCGACAGGGTTATGCGGGGTAGGGGCCAGATACTGGCCGCGGCCAATACGGGAGCGGGTTGCGCTCGGAACCTGAAGGATCTTCGCCACTTTATGATCCAGCTTGTCAGACGGCGCCAGGTAATGACGACCGGTCGGGAAGATCGCCACGCGCAGGGCACCTGCCACAAAGCGGTTCGGGAAGTTCGCCAGCAGGTCGTCAATAGCCTGTTCTGCCTGATACAGCGCATCCTGTACACCCCAGTGCACCAGCGGCAGATCCGCTTCCTGACGGCCTTCGTCGTCGTAGCGTTTTAGAACCGCAGAGGCCAGGAAGATCTGGCTCAGCACGTCGCCCAGACGGGCAGAGATGCGCTCGCGACGCTTCAGGCTTCCGCCAAGAACGGCCATCGAGACGTCAGACAGCAGGGCCAGGTTAGCGCTCAGGCGGTTCAGGTGCTGGTAATAACGTTTAGTCGCATCGCTGGTCGGCGTCGCGCTGGTGAGGCCGCGCGTCAGGCCGAGCCAGAAGCTGCGCACTTCATTGCTGCCCACGTGACCGATATGTTTGAACAGCAGCTTGTCAAAGGCATCCACGTCGTTATTCTGCGCGGCGGCCATCTCTTCCAGCACGTACGGATGGCAGCGAATGGCGCCCTGACCGAAGATCATCATGCTGCGGGTCAGGATGTTTGCCCCTTCAACGGTGATGGCAATCGGAGCGCCCTGATAGCTGCGTGCCAGGAAGTTGCCTTCACCGAGCATGATCCCTTTACCGCCTGCGATATCCATTGCATCAATAATTGACTGCTGTGCACGGTGGGTACAGTGGTATTTCACAATTGCCGACAGCACGGCGGGTTTTTCGCCCAGCATAATTCCGTAGGTAATCAGCGAGGCTGCGGCGTCCATCACGTAGGCATTGCCCGCAATACGCGCCAGCGGCTCTTCGATACCTTCCATCTTGCCGATGGAGATTTTGAACTGACGGCGGATATGCGCGTAAGCCCCAATCCCCATCGCCACCGATTTCAGACCGCCGGTTGAGTTCGACGGCAGGGTAATGCCGCGGCCCACAGACAGACATTCTACCAGCATACGCCAGCCCTGACCGGCCATTTTCGGGCCACCGATGATGTAATCAATCGGGACAAAGATATCCTGACCGCGGGTAGGACCGTTCTGGAACGGTACGTTCAGCGGGAAGTGACGGCGACCAATCTCAACACCTGGGGTCGAGGTTGGGATCAGCGCACAGGTAATGCCCAGATCTTCTTCACCGCCCAGCAGTTTTTCCGGGTCAGAGAGTTTGAACGCCAGGCCCAGCACCGTGGCGATAGGCGCGAGGGTGATATAACGTTTGTTCCAGGTCAGGCGCATGCCCAGCACCTGCTGGCCCTGCCACTCGCCCATGCAAACCACGCCGGTATCGGGGATCGCGCCGGCATCAGAGCCCGCCTCCGGGCTGGTCAGCGCGAAGCACGGAATTTCCTGGCCACGCGCCAGACGCGGCAGGTAGTGATCTTTCTGCTCTTCTGTACCGTAATGCTGTAACAGCTCGCCCGGGCCTAAGGAGTTTGGCACGCCAACGGTAATCGCCAGGATCCCGGAGACACCCGCCAGTTTTTGCAGCACGCGAGCCTGAGCGTAAGCGGAGAATTCCAGACCGCCATACTCTTTCTTAATGATCATCGCGAAGAAGCGATGCTCTTTCAGGTATGCCCACAGCTCAGGCGGCAGGTCGGCCATTTCGTGAGTGATGGCAAAGTCGTTTGCCATGCGGCACGCTTCTTCTACCGGACCATCAATAAAGGCCTGTTCTTCGGCGGTCAGACGCGGCTGTGGATAGTTGTGAAGCTTTTTCCAGTCCGGGTTGCCCTGGAACAGATCGCCTTCCCACCAGGTCGTACCGGCGTCAATCGCTTCTTTCTCTGTACGCGACATCGGCGGCATCACTTTACGGAATCCCCTGAACACCGGCACAGAGATCATCGACTTACGCATCGGCGTCAGGTTAAACGGTAGTAAAATGATGGCCAGGGGAACAAGAACCCAGATATTCCACAGGCCAGCGACGCCAAGTGCAGCCGTCCAGGCCAGAAGAATCAGGCTACTCAGGAATAAACTGACACGGTGATAGAACAACACACCGAGCAGTACAACGGTTGCGAGAATGCTCAAAATCATCATAAAGAAAAGCTCCCTTGCTTGTAGGAGGTCTGACCACTTGTGATGATATGGTTGTAGTTGATGTCATTTCCTTTAGCAATGTGTTTACAAAATAATTACAACCTGGTTCACATTGTTCGCGTTTTAGCCGGCACAAAAAATCAAAACGCCGGACGATTCGCATGGCTTTAGCTTCTCGCTTTTACTGCTATCCGGTACACTCCACTGTGTTATTTCATCAATACTGAAGGATTATCCTCATGTACCAGGATCTTATTCGTAACGAACTGAACGAAGCGGCGGAAACGCTGGCGAACTTTCTGAAAGATGATGCCAATATTCACGCTATTCAGCGCGCGGCGGTCCTGCTTGCCGACAGCTTCAAAGCCGGCGGTAAAGTGCTCTCCTGCGGTAACGGCGGTTCCCACTGTGACGCCATGCACTTCGCCGAGGAGCTGACCGGACGCTATCGCGAAAACCGTCCGGGCTACCCGGCGATTGCGATTTCCGACGTGAGCCACATCTCCTGTGTAGGCAACGACTTTGGTTACGACCACATCTTTTCCCGCTACGTTGAAGCCGTAGGCCGTGAAGGCGATGTGCTTCTCGGTATCTCCACGTCCGGTAACTCCGCTAACGTGATCAAAGCGATCGCCGCCGCGCGTGAGAAGGGCATGAAAGTTATCACCCTGACCGGGAAAGATGGCGGTAAGATGGACGGTACAGCGGACATTGAAATCCGCGTTCCACACTTCGGTTATGCCGATCGCGTTCAGGAAATTCACATCAAAGTGATCCACATCCTGATCCAATTGATCGAAAAAGAGATGGTTAAGTAAGACTTCGCTGGGGGGCGCCGGTGTCCCCCGCTGTTGTGGAGGTGATCTATGTGCGAACTGCTCGGGATGAGCGCCAATGTGCCAACCGATATCTGCTTTAGTTTTACCGGGCTGGTTCAGCGCGGTGGAGGAACCGGGCCGCATAAAGACGGCTGGGGCATTACCTTCTACGAAGGCAAAGGATGCCGCACGTTTAAAGATCCACAGCCCAGCTTTAACTCCCCCATTGCCAGACTGGTGCAGGACTATCCTATTAAATCCTGTTCGGTGATCGCCCATATCCGCCAGGCCAATCGCGGCGAAGTGGCGCTGGAAAATACCCATCCGTTTACCCGTGAACTGTGGGGCCGTAACTGGACCTATGCGCACAACGGGCAGCTCTCGGGCTATAAATCACTGGAAACGGGCAACTTCCGTCCGGTGGGCGAAACGGACAGCGAAAAAGCATTTTGCTGGCTGCTGCACAAGCTGACAGAGCGCTATCCCCGTACGCCCGGCAACATGACCGCCGTTTTTAAGTACATAGCGTCACTGGCGTCTGAGTTACGCGAGAAGGGCGTCTTTAATATGCTGCTGTCTGACGGGCGCTACGTGATGGCGTTCTGCTCGACAAATCTGTTCTGGATCACCCGACGTGCGCCGTTTGGCGTCGCCACGCTGCTCGATCAGGATGTGGAAATTGATTTTCAGAAGGAGACCACACCGAACGATGTGGTCACTGTCATTGCAACGCAGCCACTGACGGGCAACGAAACCTGGCAAAAGATCATGCCAGGCGAGTGGGCGCTATTTTGTCTCGGGGACCGCGTAATTTGACGCCAGCTGCGGCTGAACCACTTCATGGCTGAGCGGTTTACTCACCACGTAACGGCCATTGACGATGGACACCACCGGCGGCTTATGGGTCTGCTCGAAGTAGTCATAGCCCGGTTTTAGCTGTTTCCAGAAATCTGTGTAAACAGAGTACTTATGGCGTGCCATGTTCGCATCCGTCATACGGAACGGATAGATGCTGACCTGAACATTCGGCTGACCGAAGACCAGTGCGCCCGTGACAAACTGGAAGATTTCATCAATGCCGGAATCCGTCATCGCATAACAGCCGACAGACACGCAGGCGCCGTGGATCATCAGGTATTTCCCTTCGTAACCGTGCGCACGGTCGAAGGCATTGGGGAAACCGATGTTAATCGCTTTATAGAAGCGGCTGTCCGGTTTTAGCTGGTTACGCTGAACGTTGTAAAACCCTTCCGGACTTTTGAAGTCACCCTGCCGCTGTTTCGGCCCCAGCCCGCCAGAATAGTTACAGATTTTGTAGCTATCGAGCAGCTGATACGTCTCGCCCATTTTGACAAACAGATCGAGTGTGCGCTCTTCCTTGAAGATTTGAATATAAACCGGGGATCCCATCAACTGCTGTTTATACTCTTTACTGATCGGCGTCGTTGAACTATTACTGCCAAGCAGCCCGGCAAACGACATGCACGGTATCAGAAGCATCGCAATGAACAATGCGATTTTACGCATACTACTGGTTCCTTGATAAAACAATGACCAACTTGCCAGAACGGCAAAAGACACCCGAAATCAGACTAATCTGGACAGGAGCGCTCACATTAGCACCGATGGAGATTTTCGCAAGAGCCAACCTTTGCGTTTACAAATTAGTTTTACTTTATAACCCATTCACATTGTCCTGACTCCAGGAACTTTGCGCAATAGCTCGCATTTCGGCGCGCCAGACGGCGGATTTGCTGCCCCTGGCAGGGCCGAAAATGGTACACTCCGGCCTCTCTGGATTGTTGTTCATGGATACCTGCTAACCACATGTTTAGAATCAGAAAAGGACTCGATCTGCCAATCTCTGGCGTGCCTGAACAGCACGTTACCACCGGCGCCAGTATTCATCATGTCGCCATTGTAGGTGATGATTACGTGGGCATGCGTCCTGCGATGCTGGTACAGGAAGGCGATCGCGTAATAAAAGGTCAGGCACTCTTCGAGGATAAAAAAAATCCTGGCGTTATGTTTACAGCCCCAGCCAGCGGCACCGTTGTTGCCATCCATCGTGGTGAGCGTCGCGTCCTGCAATCGGTTGTTATTCAAATTGAAGGTGATGAGAAACGCGAATTTGCGCGTTTTGACGCCGCCGATCTCGCCACCCTCAGCCACGACGTGGTGCAGACGCAACTGCTGGAGTCGGGACTGTGGACGGCGCTTCGCACGCGGCCCTATAGCAAAACGCCCGTGCCAGGCACTGTGCCGGCCGCTATCTTCGTTACGGCCATCGACACCAACCCGCTCAGCGCAGATCCGCAGCCTCTTATCCTGGCGGAACGAAAAGCTTTCGATGCCGGCCTCACCGTGTTAACACGCCTGACGCCGGGCAAAGTGCATGTCTGCCAGGCCAGCGGCGGTAAGCTGGGCGGTCATCCGCAAGGGCAGGTGGCCTTTAATGAATTTGCCGGCCCGCATCCGGCGGGGCTGGTGGGAACGCATATTCATTTCCTGGAGCCGGTAAGCCTGACGAAACAGGTCTGGCATCTTAATTATCAGGACGTGATCGCTATCGGTAAGCTGTTCACCACGGGTGAGCTGTGCGCAGAACGCATTATTGCCATCGGCGGCCCTCAGGCAACCCAACCGCGTCTGGTTCGCACGCTGCTTGGGGCAGACCTGACGGCGCTGTTGGCTGGCGAAACGAAAGAGGGTGAAAACCGTATTATTTCCGGTTCGGTGCTGAGCGGCAGGCACGCGACAGGCCCGATGGCCTGGCTGGGTCGTTTCCATCTTCAGGTGAGTGTTGTGCTTGAAGGACGCGAGAAAGAGCTGTTCGGCTGGGTACTGCCTGGCGCAGAAAAATACTCGGTAACCCGCACCACGCTCGGCCACTTCCTGCGTCATAAGCTGTTTAACTTCTCCACCAGCACCAACGGCGGTGAGCGCGCCATGGTTCCGATTGGCAACTACGAACGCGTGATGCCGCTGGATATTCTGCCCACCGTGCTGCTGCGGGATCTCCTGGCCGGTGATACCGACGGTGCCCAGGCGCTGGGCTGTCTGGAGCTGGACGAAGAAGATCTGGCGCTGTGTACCTATGTGTGTCCAGGTAAATACGAATATGGACCCGTATTGCGCGAGGTGTTAACCCGCATTGAGCAGGAAGGATAAACATGGGCTTAAAACACCTCTTTGAAAAAATTGAGCCGCACTTTACCGAAGGGAAGCTCAAAAAGTACTACCCGCTGTATGAAGCGACAACGACCATTTTCTACACGCCGGGTCTGGTAACGAAAGGCGCGGCGCACGTTCGCGACGCCATCGACCTCAAGCGAATGATGATTCTGGTTTGGTTTGCGGTCTTCCCGGCCATGTTCTGGGGAATGTATAACGTTGGGTTGCAAACTATTCCGGCGCTGCACCATATGTATGATGCAGAGCAGCTGGCGCAGGTGATTCAGTCTGACTGGCACTATCGTCTGGCACAGTCGCTGGGGGTGAGCTTTGCGGCAGATGCCGGCTGGATCAGCATGATGACGCTGGGCGCTGTCTTCTTCCTCCCCATCTATATGACTGTCTTTATCGTGGGCGGTTTCTGGGAGGTGCTGTTCGCCATTATTCGCAAACATGAGATCAACGAGGGCTTCTTTGTTACCTCTATTCTGTTTGCGCTGATTGTTCCGCCAACGCTGCCGCTCTGGCAGGCGGCGATGGGGATCAGCTTTGGCGTGGTGATTGCCAAGGAGATCTTCGGCGGGACCGGACGCAACTTCCTCAACCCGGCGCTGGCAGGACGCGCGTTCCTGTTCTTTGCTTATCCGGCGCAAATCTCGGGCGACCTGGTGTGGACGGCAGCAGACGGATTCTCCGGCGCGACGCCACTTTCACAGTGGGCGGCTGGCGGCGGCGAAACGCTGGTCAATAATGCAACCGGACAGCCTGTCACCTGGTTTGATGCGTTTATCGGCAATATTCCAGGCTCCATCGGTGAAGTGTCTACCCTGATGATTTTGATCGGCGGGGCCATCATCCTCTTTGGCCGCGTGGCGTCCTGGCGCATTGTCGCTGGCGTCATGCTCGGGATGGTACTCACCGCCACGCTTTTCAACTTCATTGGTTCAGACACAAACCCGATGTTCTCCATGCCGTGGTACTGGCACCTTGTGCTGGGAGGCTTTGCGTTTGGCATGATGTTCATGGCCACCGATCCGGTCTCGGCTTCGTTTACCGACAGAGGTAAATGGTGTTACGGCGCGCTCATTGGGGTGATGTGTGTACTGATTCGCGTGGTCAACCCGGCTTATCCGGAAGGGATGATGTTGGCCATTCTGTTTGCCAATCTGTTTGCGCCGCTGTTCGACTACCTGGTCGTGCGCGCCAACATTAAGCGGAGGAAGGCGCGTGGCTGAGATCAAAAATAACGACAGCATCAGCAAAACGCTGCTGGTGGTGCTGGTACTGTGTCTGGTTTGTTCCATTGTCGTGGCCGGTTCTGCCGTAGGGTTGAAACCGCTACAGCAGGAGCAACGTGCGCTGGATAAACAGCGTAACATCCTGGCCGTTGCCGGGCTGATGCAGGAAGGCATGACGAAGGATGACGTCGCAGCGGTGTTTGCCGAACGTATTACCGCACGGCTGGTGGATTTAAAAACCGGGGAGTTAATGGATAAAGACCCGGCGAAATACAACCAGGCGCTGGCGCTAAAAGATCCGCAAATGAGCACCACGCTTGACGCCTCGCAGGATCCGGCAGGCATTAAGCGCCGCAGCAATGTCGCGGAGATTTACCTCGTCCGTGACGAGCAAAAACGCATTCAGAAAATCGTGTTGCCCATCTATGGCAACGGTTTATGGTCAATGATGTACGCCTTTGTGGCGCTGGATACCGACGGCCGTACGGTTAAAGGCATTACTTATTACGATCAGGGCGAAACGCCGGGGCTGGGGGGCGAAGTTGAGAACCCTAACTGGCGGGCACAGTTTGTTGGTAAAAAAGTGCTCGACGACAACGGCCAGCCTGCGCTGAAGGTGGTAAAAGGGGGCGCGCGTCCCGGCGATGAATTTGCCGTTGATGGCCTTTCCGGCGCCACGCTCACCTCTAACGGTGTGCAGCACAGCTTTGATTTCTGGATGGGTGAACTGGGCTTTGGTCCCTTCCTGAAGAATGTACGTGAAGGAGCGCTGAATAATGGCTGATACGGGTGAACTGAAAGAAGTTAAAAAGGTGCTGATTGGCCCGCTGTTAGCCAATAACCCGATAACGCTTCAGGTGCTGGGGGTGTGCTCGGCGCTGGCGGTCACCACCAAGCTGGAAACGGCGGTGGTCATGACGCTGGCGGTAACGCTGGTGACAGCTTTTTCCAGCATGTTTATCTCAATGATCCGCCACCACATACCCAACAGCGTAAGGATCATCGTGCAGATGGCGATCATCGCCTCGCTGGTGATCGTGGTCGATCAGCTCCTGCGCGCCTTCGCCTATGAAACCTCGAAGCAGCTTTCGGTGTTTGTCGGCCTGATTATCACCAACTGTATCGTGATGGGGCGTGCTGAAGCCTATGCGATGAAAATGCCGCCGCTGGCGAGCTTTATGGACGGTATCGGCAACGGCCTGGGTTACGGCGTAATCCTGTTGACGGTTGGTTTCCTGCGCGAACTTATTGGCAGCGGCAAGCTGTTTGGCATTCCGGTGCTGGATACGGTACAGAACGGCGGCTGGTATCTGCCGAACGGCCTGTTCCTGCTGGCCCCAAGCGCATTTTTCATTATCGGTTTGCTGATCTGGCTGATTCGTACGTTGAAGCCTGAACAGCAGGAAAAGGAGTAACCGACAATGGCTCATTACCTGAGTTTATTTGTGCGCGCGGTGTTTGTTGAAAACATGGCGCTCGCTTTCTTCCTGGGCATGTGTACGTTCCTTGCCGTTTCTAAAAAGGTATCGACGGCATTTGGTCTGGGCGTGGCAGTTACCGTTGTGCTGGGGCTTTCCGTTCCGATTAACAACCTGGTATTCAACTTCGTGCTGCGCGATGGCGCGCTGGTGGAGGGGGTTGATCTTAGCTTCCTGAACTTCATCACCTTTATCGGAGTGATTGCGGCGCTTGTTCAGATCCTGGAGATGATCCTCGATAAATACTTCCCGTCGCTGTACAACGCGCTGGGGATCTTCCTGCCGCTGATCGCCGTGAACTGCGCCATTTTTGGCGGTGTTTCCTTTATGGTTCAGCGTGATTACAACTTCAGTGAATCGGTTGTGTATGGCTTCGGTTCCGGTATCGGCTGGATGCTGGCGATTGTTACCATGGCGGGGATCCGTGAAAAAATGAAATATGCCAACGTACCTGCGGGGCTTCGTGGCTTAGGGATCACCTTTATCACCACCGGCCTGATGGCGTTGGGCTTTATGTCCTTCTCCGGTGTGCAGCTATAAGGGCTAACAAATGGAAATTATTCTTGGCGTGGTGATGTTCACGCTGATAGTACTGGTGCTGTCAGGGCTGATCCTGGCGGCGCGTGCGAAGCTGGTCAATTCCGGGGATGTGATCATTGATATCAATGACGATCCGCAGAATCAGATCCGTACCCCGGCAGGGGATAAGCTGATTAACACGCTCTCCGGCAACGGGATTTTTGTCTCGTCTGCCTGTGGCGGCGGTGGCTCCTGTGGCCAGTGCCGTGTGACGGTGAAAGAGGGCGGCGGTGATATTCTGCCAACGGAACTGTCGCATATTACGAAGCGTGAAGCGAAAGAGGGATGCCGTCTGGCGTGCCAGGTCGCTGTGCGCCAGAACATGAAGATTGAGCTGCCGGAGGAGATCTTCGGCGTGAAAAAATGGGAGTGCGAAGTTATCTCTAACGATAACAAAGCCACGTTCATTAAAGAGCTCAAGCTGCGTGTCCCTGAAGGGGAGAGCGTCCCGTTCCGTGCGGGTGGGTATATCCAGATTGAATGTCCGGCACACACCGTCGCGTATGCTGACTTCGACGTGCCCGAAGAGTACCGGGCCGACTGGGATAAATTTAACCTCTTCCGCTTTGTTTCCGAGGTAAAAGAGCCCGCGCTCCGCGCCTATTCCATGGCTAACTACCCGGAAGAGAAGGGCATTATTATGCTCAACGTGCGTATCGCCACGCCGCCACCGAATGTGCCTGATGCCCCCCCTGGCGTCATGTCATCCTATATCTGGTCCCTCAAGCCTGGCGACAAAGTGACGATTTCCGGCCCGTTCGGCGAATTCTTTGCCAAAGATACTGACGCGGAGATGGTCTTTATCGGCGGCGGAGCGGGTATGGCGCCGATGCGTTCGCATATCTTTGACCAGCTCAAACGACTTGGCAGCAAGCGCAAGATCAGCTTCTGGTACGGAGCGCGTTCACTGCGCGAAATGTTCTATGACGATGAGTTTGAACAACTGGCACGTGATAACCCTAACTTTACCTTCCATGTGGCGTTATCCGATCCGCAGCCGGAAGATAACTGGACAGGCTATACGGGCTTCATCCACAACGTGCTGTATGAAAATTACCTCAAACAGCACCCGGCACCGGAAGACTGCGAGTTCTATATGTGTGGTCCACCAATGATGAACGCGGCCGTGATTAAGATGCTAAAAGATCTTGGCGTGGAAGATGAGAACATCATGCTCGATGATTTCGGAGGCTGATTATGCTGACCTTTCTGGCGACCTTTGCAGTGTTTGTGCTGGTGATCTTCGGCATGTCCTTAGGCTGGATCATCAAGCGTAAAAGCATTCAGGGCAGTTGCGGAGGCATCTCTTCCATCGGAATGGAAAAAGTGTGCGATTGTCCGGAACCGTGCGATGCGCGGAAAAAGCGGATGGCTCGCGAGCAGCAACGCATTATTTAGTCTTCCTGGTCGGGTAAGGCAACGCCGCCACCCGACAATTCCCAT
Source organism: Enterobacter cloacae complex sp. 677-3DZ2D5B (assembly GCF_004136695.1). Lineage (NCBI taxonomy): Bacteria > Pseudomonadati > Pseudomonadota > Gammaproteobacteria > Enterobacterales > Enterobacteriaceae > Enterobacter > Enterobacter cloacae complex sp. 677-3DZ2D5B. The sequence goes on from NZ_QFLS01000010.1 coordinate 22,033, forward strand.
GCACACTTCTCAACCCTCATTTGTTTACTGTATACTTATCCAGTAACGAGTGAGGGCTTACTATGCGCAAAATAATCCATGTCGATATGGACTGCTTTTTTGCCGCAGTGGAGATGCGTGACAACCCGGCGCTGCGGGATATTCCCATTGCCATTGGTGGCAGCCGGGTACAGCGCGGTGTCATCAGCACCGCCAACTATCCTGCTCGCAAATACGGCGTGCGCAGCGCCATGCCGACAGCGATGGCGCTGAAACTGTGCCCGCATCTCACTCTTTTGCCCGGACGTTTTGATGCCTATAAAGAAGCATCGAGCCACATTCGGGAGATCTTTTCCCGCTACACCTCACTTATCGAACCGTTATCGCTGGATGAAGCCTATCTTGATGTCACCCACAGCGTGCACTGCCACGGCTCCGCCACCCTGATGGCGCAGGAGATCCGCCAGACTATTTTTAACGAGCTGAACCTGACGGCATCGGCGGGTGTCGCGCCGGTCAAATTTCTCGCCAAAATCGCCTCCGATTTAAATAAGCCCAACGGCCAGTACGTTATCACTCCGGAAGAGGTTTCGGCGTTTTTAAAGACGCTGCCGCTCAGCAAAATCCCCGGAGTGGGCAAAGTCTCCGCCGCGAAGCTGGAAAGTATGGGGCTACGCACCTGCGAAGACGTTCAGCGCAGCGATCTGGCGCTGCTGCTTAAGCGTTTTGGCAAGTTTGGCCGCGTACTGTGGGAACGCAGTCAGGGCATTGATGACCGGGATGTGAACAACGAACGGCTGCGTAAATCGGTCGGCGTTGAACGCACGCTGAGCGAAGATATCCATGACTGGACCGAATGTGAAACCATTATTACGGAACAACTCTATCCTGAACTTGAACGACGCTTACTGAAGGTCAAACCGGATCTGCTTATTGCCCGGCAGGGCATCAAACTGAAATTTAACGATTTTCAGCAGACGACGCAGGAACACGTCTGGCCACGCCTCAACAAAGAGGATCTTATCGCGACGGCAAAAAAGGCATGGGAAGAACGGCGGGGCGGGCGAGGGGTGAGGCTGGTGGGGCTGCACGTCACCTTGCTGGATCCGCAGCTGGAGCGTCAGCTGGTGTTGGGGCTGTAGATTACGCTAATTGTAGGCCCGGTAAGCGTAGCGCCACCGGGCAACAGACGACGAATTACTTCGCAGGGATTGCTTTCAGCAGCTCAGTCAGCAGCGTCCAGTAGTGACCGACGCTTTCAATATGAACCTGTTCATCCGGGGAGTGTGGACCCGTGATGGTCGGCCCAATGGAGACCATGTCCATATCCGGATACGGTTTCTTGAACAGACCACACTCCAGACCCGCGTGAATAACCTGAATGTTCGGGGTGCTGTTGAACAGTCGCTGATAAGTTTCACGCACCAGTGCCATGACCGGAGAACTTGCATCCGGCTGCCAGCCCGGGTAGCTGCCTTTTGCAGACGTTTTCGCGCCCGCCAGGGTACCCAGAGATTCCAGCATGCTCACAACGTACTCTTTACCGCTGTCGATCAGGGAACGGATCAGGCAGATGATCTCTGCGCTGTCGTCACCCATGGTCACCACGCCCACGTTCAGGGAGGTTTCCACCACGCCTTTCGCCACGTCAGAGTTGCGAATAACGCCGTTTGGCGTTGCGTTCAGCAGCTGGACGAACGTGTCACGAGACTGTGCGGTCAGCGCGGCTTTATCCGTCGTAACGGACTCCAGCACCACCGTCAGGTTTTTCTCTTTTGCAGACAGTTCGTTTTTCAGGATCTCCAGATACACGCTGGAGAGTTTTTTCAGTTCGTCCGCTTTCGACGCAGGCACTGCCAAGGTAGCGAAGGCTTCGCGAGGGATCGCGTTACGCAGAGTACCGCCGTTGAAGTCCACCAGACGCAGATCCAGTTCAGCGGCATGGCCCGCCAGGAAACGCGCCAGCAGTTTGTTGGCGTTGCCCAGGCCCAGGTGAATATCACCGCCGGAGTGACCGCCTTTCAGCCCTTTCAGCGTCAGCTTAAAGGTCTCGAATCCAGCAGGGATCGCTTCGCGGGACAGCGGCAGGGTAGAGATGAAATCGATCCCGCCCGCGCAGCCCATGTAGATCTCACCTTCTTCTTCGGAGTCGGTGTTGATCAGAATGTCCGCTTGCAGCCAGTTTGCCTGGAGACCGAACGCGCCATCCATGCCCGCTTCTTCAGTCATGGTCAGCAGCACTTCCAGCGGACCGTGTTCAACGCTGTCGTCAGCCAGCACGGCCAGCGCGGAAGCCATACCAATACCGTTATCTGCGCCCAGGGTCGTGCCGCGCGCCTTCACCCACTCGCCGTCGATGTACGGCTGAATCGGGTCTTTTGTGAAGTCGTGAACGGTGTCGTTGTTTTTCTGCGGAACCATGTCCAGGTGCGCCTGCAATACCACTGGCTTACGGTTTTCCATACCTGCGGTGGCAGGTTTGCGGATAAGAATATTGCCAACCTGGTCACGTTCAGCGTGCAGACCTTTTTCCTTTGCCCAGCCCATAATATGTTCGGCAAGCTGTTCTTCGTGATAGGAAGGGTGCGGAATGGAGCAGATTTTGGCAAAAATATCCCACAGCGGCTGTGGAGATAATTGAGACAGTTCAGACACGATAGGTCTCCTTGTCGTTGCGCTGCAAAACAATGTTGCAGGTCACAGGGTTAGCAGGTTAATCGTTACCACAAGTCAGGCTTGCGAGATGCAACTGAGAATACCACTTTCTCCCGTGGCTGGTAGCATTAAGCATGTAAAAACTCAGGCTCATGGCGCGTAACACTGGTTTTTAGTGCGTCAGATCTCTATAATCTCGCGCAACCTGGTTCACCCTCATTTTTTTTAAGCCGTATATAAACAGGCTGGGACACTTCACATGAGCGAAAAATACGTCGTCACCTGGGACATGTTGCAGATTCACGCACGCAAACTGGCTGCGCGTCTGATGCCTTCCGAACAGTGGAAAGGCATTATTGCCGTCAGCCGTGGCGGTCTGGTACCGGGGGCGCTGCTGGCACGTGAGCTGGGTATTCGTCATGTCGATACCGTATGTATCTCCAGCTACGATCACGACAACCAGCGCGAACTGAAAGTGCTGAAACGCGCGGAAGGCGACGGTGAAGGCTTTATCGTTATCGACGATCTGGTGGATACCGGCGGTACTGCGGTGGCTATCCGCGAAATGTATCCAAAAGCGCACTTCGTCACTATCTTCGCGAAACCAGCGGGTCGCCCACTGGTTGATGATTACGTCATTGATATCCCGCAGGATACCTGGATTGAACAGCCATGGGATATGGGCGTGGTCTTCGTACCGCCTATCTCTGGCCGTTAATTTCAGTACGTAACTTTACACGCCCGGTTATGCCGGGCGTTGTTCTTTTTACCCTGCCACGCGTTACAATGGTCTTCATATGACGTATCCATGGAGGCAACGCAATGACGCAGGCGAATCTCACCGAAACTCTCTTCAAACCCCGTTTCAAGCACCCTGAAACGTCGACGCTGGTGCGTCGGTTTAATCCGGGGACAATGCCTGCCGTTCAGTCAGCGTTAGACGGTAAAAACGTGCCCCACTGGTATCGAATGATTAACCGCCTGATGTGGATCTGGCGCGGCATCGATCCGCGTGAAATCCTCGACGTGCAGGCGCGTATCGTGATGAGCGAGTCCGAGCGTACCGACAGCGATCTCTACGATACGGTAGTGGGCTACCGTGGTGGAAACTGGATCTACGAATGGTCAAAGCAGGCCATGCTCTGGCAGCAAAAAGCGAGCCAGGAAGAAGATGCCACTCTCAGCGGCAAGCACTGGCTGCATGCGGCAAACCTTTACAGCATCGCTGCATATCCGCATCTTAAAGGCGACGAACTGGCAGAGCAGGCGCAGGCGCTGGCAAACCGGGCTTATGAAGAGGCTGCGCAGCGGTTGCCTGGCCGGATGCGTGAAATTGAGTTCGCCATTCCCGGCGGCAGCCCGGTGACCGGATTCCTGCATATGCCGGAGGGGGAAGGGCCGTTCCCGACGGTTCTGATGTGCGGTGGACTGGACTCGTTACAAATTGACTATTACAGCCTGTATGAGCGCTACTTTGCCCCAAACGGAATCGCCATGCTGACGCTTGATATGCCTTCCATTGGTTTTTCATCCAAATGGAAACTTACGCAAGACTCCAGCCTGCTGCACCAGCATGCATTAAAAGCGCTGGAGAATATCCCCTGGGTTGATCACACCCGGGTTGGCGCGTTTGGCTTCCGCTTCGGCGCTAACGTCGCGGTACGGCTTGCCTACCTTGAATCTTCACGCCTGAAGGCCGTCGCCTGTCTTGGTCCGGTGGTGCATGCTCTGTTAAGCGATCCTGCGCGTCAGGGTAGCGTTCCTGAGATGTATCTGGACGTACTGGCGAGCCGACTTGGCATGCATGATGCTTCAGACGAAGCGTTGCGCATTGAACTTAATCGTTATTCATTAAAAACGCAGGGCTTACTCGGCCGCCGCTGCCCAACCCCGATGATGTCCGGTTTCTGGAAGAACGATCCGTTTAGCCCGGAAGAGGAGTCACGCTTAATCACGTCGTCATCTTCTGATGGTAAATTGCTGGAGGTGCCCTTCAGCCCGGTGTACCAGAATTTTGACAAAGCGCTGAAAGAGATCACACGCTGGATCACGCAGAGATTGTGTTAATAGTTTGCTAAATTTCGTTGGTTTGGTAAAACAGTGCTTCACAAAAGGAGATCGCAATGACGTTACCGAGTGGACACCCGAAAAGTAGACTGATTAAGAAGTTCATGGCTCTTGGCCCGTATATTCGAGAAGAGCAGTGTGAAGAGAATCGCTTTTTTTTCGACTGCCTGGCTGTTTGCGTCAACGTGAAGCCTGCACCCGAAAAACGTGAGTTCTGGGGCTGGTGGATGGAAATGGAAGCACAGGAAAACCGTTTTACCTATACCTATCAGTTTGGCCTGTTTAATAAAGACGGGCACTGGCAGGCGACGAGCATCAAAGATCAGGAAGTGATCGATCGCCTGGAGCATACGCTAAAAGAATTTCACGGCAGAGCTCGCGACCTGCTGGCAACATTGGATCTGAAGCTGGAGCCTGCGGACGATTTTTCCAGCGAAGCGGTGAAACTGAGAGCCTGATGATGTCCCAGCCCCGGGTGGCGGCTACGCCTTACCCGGTCTGAAAAATGTACTATCCCGTACGCCCGGTAAGCACAGCGTCACCGGGCACAAAAAAACCGGCTCAGCGCCGGTTTTTTTATTACCACAACATCAGAACTGGTAGGTCATGCCCAGCGCAACGATATCATCGCTGCTTACGCCCAGTTTATTATCGTCATCAATCTGATTGATCTTATAATCAACAAACGCAGACATATTTTTGTTGAAATAATATGTCGCACCTACGTCGATGTATTTCACGATATCTTCATCGCCGATACCTTCGATATCTTTGCCTTTAGACTGCACGTAACCCAGAGATGGACGCAGACCAAAGTCAAACTGATATTGCGCGACCACTTCGAAGTTTTGCGCTTTATTTGCAAAGCCACCGGAAATAGGGGCCATATTGCGGGTTTCGGAATAGATAGTGGCCAGATAAATATCATTGGCATCATATTTCAAACCGGTTGCCCAGCCTTCTGCTTTTTTACCTTCGCCGCGTGCCTGAAGGTTTTGCTCGTTGGTGCGGTCGGAGCTGGCATACGCACCAATCACAGAAAAATCGCTGCCGCCGAAGTCATAGCTCAGTGAGGTACCGAAGCCGTCACCGTTTTGCTTCTTCACGTCGCGGTTTTCATTTTTGCCCTGGTATTGCAGGGTCATATTCAGGCCGTCAACCAGGCCAAAGAAATCGGTATTACGGTATGTGGCCAGACCGGAGGCGCGTTTCGTCATGAAGTTATCGGTCTGTGCCAGGCCGTCACCGCCAAACTCCGGGAACATATCGGTGTATGCGGCGACGTCATACAGCGCGCCCAGGTTACGGCCATAATCCAGTGAGCCGAAGTCTTTCAGTTTCAGCCCGGCAAATGCCAGACGTGTTTTTTGAGAAGAGTCGCTTTCAGCTTTGTTACCCGCGAACTCAGCTTCCCAACGTCCGTAGCCCGTCAGCTGATCGTTAATCTGCGTTTCACCCTTAAAGCCGAAACGAACATAAGTCTGGTCACCATCCTTAGCGTCATCATCACTGATGTAGTGCATTGCTTTTACTTTGCCGTACACGTCCAGTTTATTCCCGTTTTTATTATAAACTTCTGCTGCCTGAACAGATGCGGAAGCAACTACGCCCATTACCACTAATGCCAGAGTGCTCTTTTTCATTTTCAATCCTGATTTTATAAAAACGCGCTAATATTCGCTGAGTAATAAGATTCGGCTTATTACCCCGTGAAAAACAGGAAGGGTTTTATCGTTCGTGGGTGAAAGTTTTATGACAAAGTAAGAATATGTCTAAAAAAGTATGTTTTAATTTTTCGGTAATAAAATTGTCAAAATGTGCCGCTACGCTTCCTGATCCCGCGCAACAAAGTGACGGGTCATGCGCTAAGGCAGTTGGCAACGGGGCTGACACCTGTTAAAACGTCTGACTGACATCATTTTCCCTTATTGTTGAACGGCAGAGAATCATGAGTGACAGCCAGACGCTGGTGGTAAAACTCGGTACCAGTGTGTTAACAGGCGGATCGCGCCGCCTGAATCGTGCCCATATCGTTGAGCTTGTACGTCAGTGCGCTCAGTTGCATGCCGCAGGGCATCGTATTGTAATTGTGACATCCGGGGCGATTGCCGCCGGGCGTGAACACCTGGGCTACCCCGAACTCCCCGCGACGATTGCCTCCAAACAGCTGCTGGCCGCCGTGGGACAAAGCCGACTCATACAGCTCTGGGAACAACTGTTCTCCATCTACGGCATTCACGTCGGGCAGATGCTGCTGACGCGTGCGGATATGGAAGACAGAGAACGTTTCCTGAACGCCCGCGATACGCTGCGCGCGCTGCTGGATAACCATATCGTTCCGGTCATTAACGAAAACGACGCTGTTGCCACCGCTGAAATCAAAGTGGGCGACAACGATAACCTCTCTGCGCTGGCGGCGATCCTGGCAGGGGCTGATAAGCTGCTGCTTCTGACCGATCAGCAGGGGCTGTTTACCGCTGATCCGCGCTCTAATCCACAGGCTGAACTGATCAAAGACGTTCACGGCATTGACGATGCGCTGCGCGCCATCGCGGGTGACAGCGTTTCTGGTCTGGGGACAGGCGGCATGGGCACCAAGCTCCAGGCCGCGGACGTGGCGTGCCGGGCCGGTATCGACACCATCATCGCCGCGGGCAGCCGTCCGGGCGTAATCGGTGATGTGATGGAAGGCATCTCTGTGGGTACTCGCTTCCACGCCCAGGCGACCCCGCTGGAAAACCGAAAACGCTGGATCTTTGGTGCGCCCCCGGCTGGCGAACTGACCGTGGATGAAGGCGCGACCGCCGCTATTCTGGAAAGAGGAAGCTCGTTACTTCCAAAAGGAATTAAAAGCGTGACAGGCAACTTCTCGCGTGGTGAAGTGATCCGAATCCGTAACCTTGAAGGTCGCGACATCGCTCATGGCGTAAGCCGTTATAACAGCGACGCGCTGCGTCGGATTGCTGGCCACCATTCCCAGCAGATCGACGCCATCCTGGGCTATGAATATGGCCCGGTTGCCGTGCATCGCGACGACATGATTATTCGTTAAGGAGCCAGAACATGCTGGAACAAATGGGCGCAGCCGCGAAAGCCGCCTCGTATAAACTGGCGCTCCTTTCCAGCCGCGAGAAAAACCGCGTGCTGGAAAAAATCGCTGATTATCTGGAATCGCAGTCGCAGGAAATTTTGCTCGCCAACGAGCAGGATCTGCTGGAAGCGCGTCGCAACGGCTTGAGCGAAGCGATGCTCGACCGTCTGGCGCTGACCCCGGCGCGTCTGAAAGGTATTGCCGACGACGTCCGTCAGGTGTGCAACCTCGCCGACCCGGTAGGGCAGGTGATTGACGGTGGGGTGCTCGACAGCGGGTTACGCCTTGAACGTCGTCGCGTGCCGCTTGGCGTCATTGGGGTGATTTACGAAGCGCGTCCAAACGTGACCGTGGATGTCGCCTCCCTGTGCCTGAAGACCGGTAACGCCGCGATCCTGCGTGGCGGGAAAGAGACCTGGCGCACCAACGCCGCGACGGTAAATGTCATTCAGCAGGCGCTGGAGGAGTGTGGTTTACCGGCGGGTGCCGTGCAGGCGATTGAAAGCCCCGACCGTGCTCTGGTTAACGAGATGCTGCGCATGGACAAATACATCGACATGCTCATCCCACGCGGCGGTGCGGGCCTGCACAAGCTGTGCCGCGAGCAATCTACCATTCCGGTGATCACCGGTGGTATTGGCGTATGCCATATCGTGGTGGATGACACCGCGGAGGTAGAACCTGCGCTGAAGATTATCGTCAACGCTAAAACCCAGCGTCCAAGCACCTGTAATACGGTAGAAACGCTGCTGGTGCATCAGGGCATCGCCAGTACCTTCCTGCCAGCGCTGAGCAAGCAGATGGCGGAAAGTGGCGTCACGCTGCATGCGGACGAGAAGGCTTTCGCCCTGCTGAAAGACGGTCCGGCGAAGGTCGTTCCGGTTAACGCGGAGCAGTACGACGATGAGTATTTGTCGCTGGATCTGAACGTGAAGGTAGTTGCGGATCTCGATGACACTATTGCGCACATTCGTGAACACGGAACCCAGCATTCTGACGCGATCCTGACGCGCACCCTGCGCAATGCCGATCGGTTTGTGAATGAAGTGGATTCGTCTGCGGTTTACGTCAATGCCTCGACGCGCTTTACCGATGGCGGCCAGTTTGGTCTGGGCGCGGAGGTGGCGGTGAGCACACAGAAGCTGCACGCCCGCGGTCCGATGGGGCTGGAAGCGCTGACCACCTACAAGTGGATCGGCTTTGGTGATGATACCATTCGTGCGTAAATAATCGCGGGTGATGCAAAAATAGCCGTTTGATTCAAAAGGGCATTGACGCATCACCCGGTTAGATCTACTCTTTTGCCCCGTGGTTACGCTCGTAACCGGCCTTTCAGGGCCGATATAGCTCAGTTGGTAGAGCAGCGCATTCGTAATGCGAAGGTCGTAGGTTCGACTCCTATTATCGGCACCATCTAAGAAAATCAATCACTTATCGTCAAAAACCTAAAGGATTGTATCTTTCATTATCATCCTTGATAACACTTGGTAAACGCCTTTGCGTTGTATCGGCTCAAGGATTGTACAACGTACTGGCGGGTAGTTACCAGGCTCAAGCCCGAACAGCATTAGAAATTTTGCCATCCCTTGAAGCTGAAAGAGTTGCCGGACTCTCTAAACACATCACTTGAACCATTAGCGATACGTTCCGCGCTTCGTGCGGCGCTCAATGATGCTACACCTTGTGAAAGGTCACAGAGAATAAACAGGCGTAATGTTGGGAAGACTAACCGGATCGGGAAAGAATCCGGCTCTGCCACGGTTTCGATCACCGGAGTATAACGATCACCTGATAAGAGAACGTGCTAAGGCTTTATCCTCCCTGCGAAGGGATTACACCCTGCGGTAGCGCTATGCGCCGCCTTTTCTTATGTGCCCAACACGGCACGTAATGATCATCTATTATCTGCACCATTGTAACTTTCGTTGTACTGTCTCTCTGCTGTACGTTGAACGCTGGCAGATTCAGCGGAGGGGATACCATGTCAAAAGCCACGAATACAGCAGCCACTAAGCGCAACAACCGTAAGATTCACGCCCGTAAATTCCTGGCAACACCAGAGGGGAAAGCCTGGCTTGCTAAGAAGCAGGAAGAGCGAGAGGAAATCAAGTTGGCGCGAGCGGCTAACAACATGTTTTAAACTACCGAACACGCCGCTAATTGGCTTCTATTGTCCAAAATCTGTTAGTTGCGCATTTCCTGCTCTCTGGATACCCTGATATAAATCATACAAGGAGGACAGTTTATGAGCGCACAGGCAGAGGAAGGAACATTACGCCGGATGACCTTAGGCGAGATTGCAATGGCTCGCAGAGTGTTCGGTGATTCGATAGTGTATAGCCGTGTCTGGATTCATTGCGACAGCTATTTACCGTTCGGCCTCCAGAAACAGAACTACGCGATGACTCCCAACGGGGAGTTGTGGTACAGAAAACAGATGTACAGGGAAGACTTTTCCGCAAACTCAGTTTTCGTTGAAGATAAATATGTTTTCATCCATGAATTGGGGCATGTGTGGCAACACCAGCACGGGCAATGGGTGAGAATGCGGGGTGCGTTTAGCTGGGCTGCTGAATATACCTACAGGCTGGATAAAGAAAAGCTCACTGATTACTCTCTTGAGCAGCAAGCCTCTATTTTAGCTGATTACTGGTTACTGCTGGTTTATGGGATCAGTAAGTGGTCTTACTATCAGAGACCAGGGCGCATGGGGATGTACAGGGGCGTAGACAAATTGCAGGATGTCCCTTCGCTTTACCAGAAAATCGTAACAGGGAAGGGGCGTTAAACATGAAAAACAAAATGTTGCTGGGTGTTGTATTCCTCTTAACGGGATGCCCTGGGCCTGGTGATCGAATGGTAGATCGTGAATCTACAACGGCATTTATCAAAGATAATCAAGTTTGTGTGGTGTCACCACTGGAGCCACAGGAACGGATCACTGCTATCCAAATCAACAGTGATAATAGCGACTCTCTTCACAATATTTTTGATGACAAGCCTGTTTATGTACCGAAGGGTGAGTGTCTTCCTGTATTCGGATTTAAGTTTACACCTGGAGAGCGGTATAACTTCGCGTATGACGTCCAATCTGCTAAATCAGGGGCGTATTTAGTCACTGCTGAATTTTCTTATCCCAAAGAATAAGGGGGCATTCTGCCCCCAAATCTTATTTCTTCAAGTCACCAGTACATTGATATTCCATTGTGACCATTGTTTCCATACATCCGCTTGAGGATGGTTGAGAACAAACAGAAGTTGAACCACCGAAAGGCTCAGCACCAGAATAGCCCCATGCAGCGCAACGCTGTGTGAAGTGGTTTACTGAATTTGGCCACCTGAACAGAGGTGATATGCTCATCTCAGAACAATACAGGTGTCCCAATGAAAAAAGAAATTTCAGCGCAGAGTTTAAACGCGAATCCGCTCAACTGGTCCTTGATCAGAACTACACCGTTGCAGCTGCGGCCAGTGCTATGGACGTGGGGCTTTCTACCATGACGCGATGGGTAAAGCAGTTACGGGATGAACGACAGGGTAAAATACCTAAAGCCTCCCCTATAACCCCGGAACAGATTGAAATACGTGAGCTAAAGAAAAAGCTACAACGCATTGAAATGGAAAACGACATATTAAAAAAGGCTACCGCGCTTTTGATGTCAGACTCCCTGAACAGTTCTCGTTAATCGAAAAACTCAGAGCGCAGTATCCTGTGGTCACACTCTGCCAGGTGTTCGGGGTTCATCGCAGCAGCTACAAATACTGGGTGAAAAGCCCCGAAAAGCCAGACGGCAAGCGGGCTATATTACGTAGCCAGGTTCTGGAGCTGCATAACATTAGCCATGGCTCTGCTGGCGCGAGGAGTATCGCCATTATGGCAACCCTGAGAGGTTTCAGAATGGGACGCTGGCTTGCCGGCAGACTCATGAAAGAACTGGGACTGGTTAGTTGTCAGCAACCCACCCACCGGTATAAACGTGGTGGCCATGAACACATTGCTATCCCAAACCACCTTGAGCGACAGTTCGCAGTGACAGAGCCTAATCAGGTGTGGTGCGGCGATGTGACGTATATCTGGACAGGCAGGCGCTGGGCTTACCTCGCCATTGTTCTCGATTTGTTCGCCAGGAAACCGGTAGGCTGGGCAATGTCATTCTCACCGGACAGCAAGCTAACCATCAAAGCGCTGGAAATGGCGTGGGAAACCCGAGGTAAACCAGCGGGAGTGATGTTCCCCAGTGACCAGGGTAGCCACTACACAAGCAGGCAGATCCGGCAGTTATTGTGGCGTTACCGGATCAGGCAAAGTATGAGCCGACGCGGAAACTGCTGGGATAACAGCCCGATGGAACGCTTCTTCAGAAGTCTGAAAAACGAGTGGGTGCCAGTGACAGGCTATATAAACTTTAGCGAAGCAGCTCATGCGATCACAGACTATATCGTCGGGTATTACAGGTCGGTAAGGCCGCATGACTATAACGGTGGGTTACCCCCAAACGAATCGGAAAACCGATACTGGAAAAACTCTAAAGCCGTGGCCAGTTTTGGTTGACCACTTCAAACAACTCAACCCATCTATGCTGCACTTTCTGGCTGAATGCTTAACCCTGTCTGTTGAACGGCGGCATAACCCTAAAGGCTATACCGCCAGCGCCATATTATCGCGCCATTAACGCAAACACTCCCCAGCCAAAGTACTCCCGCGTGTACGTCACATGACGTTCAGGCGCTATCGTCAGCTCCGCCCGAACCTCCTGCGCGAAGTCATCGTCTGGGTTTTCCTCCAGCCAGCGCCGCATGGTCATCCATTTTGCGGCTTCGTACCTGTCCCAGCCTTCCTGGTCAGCCAGCACCATTTCAACCAGGTCATAGCCCTGTTGATCGAAAGACGCAACCAGACCGGGCAGAGTGAGAAAGTCTGTAATCGACGAGACGCCGCAGGCCTGGGCTGTCTCCTCCGTCGCGGGTACCTGACGCCAGTACGGTTCGCCGATGAGCATTATTCCCCCGGGCTTGAGGCTTTTTGCCAGCAGATCCATCGTCCCGGCTACGCCCCCCGCAATCCAGGTTGCGCCAACGCAGGCCGCCACGTCACATTTTTCATTCGCGACGTAGCCGGCCGCGTCGTTATGAATGAAATGGACGCGTTCGCTGACGCCGAGTTCCTCTGCGCGCCGCGTGGCCTGCGCGGTGAAGAGCGGGCTCATATCGATACCGATACCGGTAATGGCGTGATCCCTAGCCCAGGTACAAAGCATCTCTCCCGAGCCGCTGCCGAGATCGAGAATGCGAGTGCCTGGCTTCATGCGTAACACGCGGCCCAGCGTCGCGTACTTCTCTGGTGTAAAGGGGTTATGAATGCGGTGTTCGCTTTCGCTAACAGTAAAAATACGTGGGATATCCATCATCCTCTCCTTAACGATTATCAGGCTGAGCGCGAACGTTGTTCAGCCCGGTGGTGTTAATGCGATAGGGCTGACCGTTAACGGATTTGATCAGCTTTTTGGTTTTGAGCTTTTTGAAAACGGCGAGCGTGCAGTCAGCCAGCAGTAGCCCTTCGCGGCTATAGCATTCAACGGCGGTGACGCGGCCGGAGGTATCGCGGACGTGCACAATACGGCCACCTTTGGCGAGAACGTGTAAGGTACGTTGTTCCTGACGGGATAAATTCATACTGGAAAACCTGTTTAATCATCATGTGCAAAACGTGCAAACACACAGCGGTGTCCGCATACGATTTCGGCGCATTGATAATCAGTCCGGCCTGGAAAGGTCGGGAAGCTGATTATCGGATGATTACATTCTCCAGCATCAAAGCCTCGGTTTGAGTTGATAGGTATTTACGGGGTGAATGATAACACCTGGTTATTGTCAGTGAATACCCAGGGGTGAAAAATGTGATCCCGGTTGGTATCGGGCTGAGGAGAGGGGATCATTCCTGGCCGCTCTTAATTTTGCTGTCGACCTGAGGCTGTGGTTTGCTGAAAAGATATCCCTGCACAAGCTCGCAACCCAGAGCCTGAAGCCGCTCAAGCTGCTCTTCGGTCTCAACGCCCTCAGCTATGACGCCCATATTAAGGCTTTTAGCCATACCGGTAATCAGCTTCACAATATTAAGCGCATCTTCCTGCGTAGATATCGGATTGACAAAAGATTTATCGATCTTGATTTTATCAAAATTCAGTTCGCTGAGTCTGGAGAGCGACGAATAGCCCGTGCCAAAATCATCAATGGAGATTCTTACGCCCAGTGCGCGGAGTTTTTTCAGAATCGCAATGGGGTTATTTCTGTCACTGAAGAGGGATGACTCCGTGACCTCTAACTCAAGACGGTTAGCCGGGAGCCCGGTTTCAGCCAGAACGGACTGCACCGTATTAATAAATGATTTGCTGCCCAATTGAACAGGCGAGACGTTGACGGAGATCCTGGCCGGAACAGTCCAGGAGACCGCTTCCCTACAGGCCAGTTTAAGTACGGTTTTACCTATCTCGTTGATCATGCCTGTTTTTTCAGCGGCGAAAATAAAGCTATCTGGGGAGAGCACTCCCTTTACAGGATGCATCCAGCGAATCAGCGCTTCATAGCCGTAAATTTCCTTGCTGACGGAATTCACAATAGGCTGGTAATAAACAACAAATTCATCATTCTCTATTGCTCTTGCCATATCATTTTCAAGGGTTCTGCTTTCCTGCAACTTCTGTAGCATTCGCTGGCGGAATACTTTGATTTGCTGAGAACCTTCTTTCTTGGCTTCATAGAGCGCCAGATCGGCAAATTTATAAAGGTAATCTGAACGTCGTTCGTTATCCGATAAAACAATACCCACGCAGGTGGCTATTTTGATGAGTTGATTATTGATTGTATAGGGCTTGCTGATGCTATCACTGATTTCTCGCGCGCGTGAGACGGCTGCGGTTTCGGTTAAGCCACTGGAGAGAAACGCAAATTCGTCGCCGCCCAAACGATAAAATGTCTCTGAAAAGCGGCCCAAAGCATTAAGGCGCGTGGATACCTCACGTAACAGTAAATCCCCGGTATCATGACCGTAGGTATCATTCACCTCTTTGAACCGGTCTAAATCGAATAACATCACCGTGACCGAAATATGTTTTTTCTCAGCCTGTAGATTAAGTTTATTGAGATCATCCCAAAAGAAAAGACGGTTTTTCATGCCGGTAAGGGAGTCATGATAAACATCGTATTCCAGTTTTGTATTCTGGATTTGCAGGGTTTCTTTGGATAGCTGAAGTTCTTCAGCCAGCGTTTTCACCTGCATATGGGCTTTCAGGATATTTTTATTTTGATAGATAATCAAAAAGCCCAGTATGAAGCTTAAAATAACCAGCAACAGAGAAAGTGCCGAGTAAATATAATACAGAACCTGTATTTTAAGGTTGGTTTCATTGATTGTATTAACATCTTTTGTTAAAGCCGTGGATGAAAGCTGGCTTAGCGGGGCATCCAGTGAATGCATATTGTTCAGATAGAGCTTTAACTCTGAACGGCTCATTTTCTCAAGATGACCATCCAGATAGTTCAGTATATTTTCCAGGCGTAAGGCGAGCGCCTGATGCGCTTTTTCGCTGTTTATATAACGACCCAGGCCGCCCTCTTTCAATAAATCATTCTGGCTCAGCATGATTTCCAGGCGCATGCGAACCTGGTCTACCGTAACGTCATCAGTCTCGGTTGCGTACAGTCCAATCCATGATTCAAATCGGTAATATTCAGATACCAGTTGGGCTACAGACCAGGACTCAGTGTAGTGAGTCAATTTTTGCAACTCTTGCTGACGATCGTAAACAAGAAATGCTATATATCCCGTAGTGATAAAAAGAGAAAAAATGATACCAACCAGTATCCTGTTCATTATGTTCTCCTGAACTACTATTCAATCTTCATTTTGCTGACCTGCCATGCCGATCGCGAGTAATAAATCTGATTATTGAGTTCAGGAAGACTGTCATAAGGGTAGACGATGAATGACGGACCTTTATCGCGGATGCGCATATATTCGCCATTGACCTTTAAAGCCAGGATGGCGTTGTATTTCTGGAAGTCGCTGAGAGGGATGACGGTAGTGTAATCATTGAGTGCAATCACATTCAGGACAGAACCCTTTGCACCCACATACTCCATGAGTTTGCGCATCGGGATACCCTCAAACTTCGTGCGGCCATTATACCAGGGAGAGGTCGTCTGGAAACTCACCATGCCCAGTTTTTCAAGGCTGGCAATATCAAAAACGGCATTTCCATTTTCGTTCGTATTTTCTATATTACCGTTAATGGTTAAGATGGGTTTGCCCACAGGCTTTGGCAGTTCGCCAGCCCAGCTTAAACTTTGTACCAAAAAGCAGCACAGCATTAGGATTATTCGCATATTGGCCTCCTCTTTTTAACAGAAGTATAAGAATTATAAGTTATTTATCCTATAAGTTTGTCTATTTTGTTGAACGCCACGCCTTTTTGCAAACGCTACTTGATTAAAATCATAAAAATCAAAATGATAGCTGTATTTTGCCCCGTGATTGCAGACCGCTGGCTGAAGCTTACGTTTTTTAAAACATAAAAACTTAGTGTAATAAACCACCCGAGTTTAAAAAATGATCGCTTTGATTTATTGATATATTTACGCACCCCCATTTTTTATCAATGGTGGCATCGTTAAGATGAATTTATTTGTACAAAGAATGATAACGCACCCTCAATGTGAGGGAATAAGAGAGTGCGCGTACCTCTGACGTCGTTGGCACTGAGTTTCGCTTAACCCGCCTCCAGCATACTGAAACTGACGATCCGCGAGCGCCCCAGCTCTTTCGCCCGGTAAAGCGCAACGTCTGCCGCGCGCAGCAGGTCGTCGCTTTGGGCGTGCTGCGGGTAACTGGCGATCCCGATCGACACATCTACCGGGCCAATCTCAGCAAGCCCATAACGTAGCGACAGCGTATGGACGCCGTTATAAATCTCCGTTGCGCAGGCGTGAGCCGCTTCCTCATCCGCACCCGTAAGTAGCACCAGAAACTCTTCGCCACCAAAGCGGAAGGCCAGGCCGGCATCGTGCACGGCACGCTGTACAATTGTCGCCACGCTCTTAATCACATGATCGCCAGCCTCATGGCCGAAGCGATCGTTAATGCTTTTGAAGTGATCGATGTCGATCATCATGCAGCTCACCGGTTCATCATTGCGCATCGCCTGAGCTATCTGAGTGCGCAGGGTATCTTCAAGGTGGTGGCGGTTACGCAAGCCGGTGAGCGGGTCGAATAGCGCTTTTTCCAGCAGGGCATCGCGCAGACGCTGGTTGGCCAGCGCCAGACCCAGGGCTTCCGCCATTAATTCGAGATAGGCGCGGGACGGTGCCGTTTCAGGCGTGATGTTCTGAAACGACAGCAAACCAATGGCTTCCCCCTGCGCAATGAGCGGCACGCAGAGTGAACTGTCTTTTTGTGATTCAGGCAGATGCTGGCAACCGATATCCGGCTCGCCATTGACCGGTGGGTGGCTCTGACCACGGCGTATGGCCCAGCATTGATCGGGGTGGAAAGCATTTTTTTCTCCCTGGGGAGATAACCATTCCGCCGCACAGCGCATCTCCCACGGGTTTCGATCCAGAATATACAGACGCCCGGCGACACCCGGCGCAATGTTGGGAGCAAACAGCTCTGCCACCTCAATCACGTCGCTAACGTTCTCGCAGCCCTGCAAGCGCTGGGTCATTCGCGCGAGCAGCTCGCGGATGGCCCAGTCTGCGTCGCGTTCTTTTTCAAGCCGCTGCCTTGCCAGCCCGTTCTCGCGGAAAATGCGAATAGCCTGCGCCATATCGCCTATCTCATCGACCTGGTTGAAATTTGGCGTTTCGACGGCGTAATCCTGTGAGGCCAGCCGGTGAACCACATCACTGAGGCGCACCACAGGGCGCAGCACGCGGTGCTTGAGAATAAAACCCATCACGAATAAGAAGAGCAGGGCGGTCAGGCCGACCATCATTTCAGAGGCGGTACGCAGGGTTTTTGACGTGTTGGTCGCTGCCTGGACATCGGCGATAATGCGCTTATCCAGAAGCACACGAAAATGGTCAATCTTGCTTTGGGCGCGTTCCATTTCAAGTTCGTAGATTTTGCCGAAGAGTAACGCAATGGCCTGTTGTTCCTCACCCCGGGCGACGCTGGCAATTGCTGCCTGCTGTTCATCCTGTAGGTCATCGACAATCTTCAGCCCTTCGTACAGCAGCGCCAGCTCTTCGCCCGTTGCGCCCGTATCTTTTAACTGGCCCAGCTTGCGCTCGATATTCTTCAGTTCGCCTTCTTTCGCCTGGTACGTTTTCAGCACATCGGGCTCTTTTTTGATGGCGTAAAGGCGCGCTAAGTCGGAGAGCATCCAGGTTTCTGCTTCAATCTCTTCCGTAAGCTGGTCAAAAATTTGTCGTTGCTTAACAGCCTGACGTTCTACGTTGTCGGCATGGGAAGCCATCAGCATGACGATACCGGAGGCAATGGTCAGGCACACCGTGACACCATAAGCCCAGTTTGTGATCGTGGCGATTCGCACCTGTTGGATCCTTCTACGACAAATGTGGAAGAGCGTTCATTAAAGATTATAGAAAACCCCTGATTTATCGCGAAAAAAAAGGCGGCACCGGGCCGCCTGTCAAAACGCGTTTAGTTAGAGATCCGGAGGATTTTTTCCTTCTTCGATAAAATCTGCGTCCAGCTCCTCGGCGTTGCCTGCGTGGTCGCGGCCGGAGAAGAGGTTCCAGCAGGCGATAAACAGGGCGGCAATCAGCGGCCCAATCACAAAGCCGTTAATGCCGTACAGCTCCATACCGCCGAGCGTGGTGATCAGTATCAGGTAGTCCGGCATTTTGGTGTCTTTGCCCACCAGCAGCGGACGTAAAAGGTTGTCCACCAGCCCGACGATAATGACAAAGAAGCCCACAATGAACAGACCCTGCCACAGCTGGTGAGTGGCAAACAGGAAGATGGCGGCGGGAACCCAGACGATAGCCGAGCCGACGGCGGGCACCAGGGAGAGGAACGCCATCAGCGCTCCCCACAGTACGCTACCGTCAATACCGACGATGGCAAAGGCGATACCGCCAAGCGTACCTTGAACCACCGCCACGACCGCCGTACCTTTTACCGTAGCTCGCGAGACGCCGACAAACTTCGCGAACAGGTGCTGTTTGACGAAGTCAGACAGCGGCAGCGAGTCGAGGATCTGGCGCACCAGATAGGGCCCGTCTTTGAGCAGGAAAAACAGCAGGTACAGCATAATGCCGAAGCTAATAGCAAAGCCGAACGTCCCTTTACCAATCAGGAACGCGCTACCCGCCAGATACTGTCCGCCCTGTAACGCGACATCGGAAAGCTTTTTCTGGATCTGCGCGGCGTTGGTCAGGTTGTGATCCGCCAGGAAGCCGCTGGCCCAGTCCGGCAGGCGGTTGAAGATACCGGCGATGACTTCCGGGAACTGCGTGTTGTTCTGTTGCAGCTTGGTGTAAACCATGTTCAGTTCCACCGCGAGCGAGGAAAGGATCACCATCAACGGAATAAACACGATCAGGCAGATAATGCCGAGTGTGAGGAGGGAAGCCAGCCCGTTGCGATCGCCCAGCGCGGTACGCAGCTTGTTTTTCACCGGGTTGAAAATGATGGTCAGGATCGCGGCCCACAGAATCGCCGAGAAATAGGGTGACAGCACGTCAAAGAAAGCCCAGGTTACAAGGGCCAGGATGAGAATAAAGAAACCTTTGGTCAGTCCGTTAAATCGCATAGTGAGTCCTGGTGAAGAAGAAACTGTGTCGACTATAGAACTGATTTAAGGATTTACCAATAATTGCGCCGAAGTCGTGCCGGGTGGCTTTTTGTTAACAATCGCGGTATAACACCCTTCTTTGGATGTTTAGATGTCCATACGTTTAGAAGGTAATATGCAAACAGAACAACAAAACGGGCAGCTTAAGCGCACCATGAAAACCCGCCACCTGATTATGCTCTCGCTGGGTGGCGTTATCGGCACAGGGTTATTCTTCAATACCGGATACATCATTTCGACAACTGGCGCGGCGGGCACGCTGCTGGCGTATCTTATCGGTGCGCTGGTGGTCTGGCTGGTTATGCAGTGTCTGGGCGAGCTCTCCGTGGCGATGCCGGAAACCGGGGCGTTCCACGTCTACGCCGCTCGTTATCTCGGCCCGGCGACAGGGTATACCGTGGCGTGGCTGTACTGGCTTACGTGGACAGTGGCGCTGGGATCGAGCTTTACCGCAGCCGGGTTCTGTATGCAGTACTGGTTCCCGCAGGTTCCCGTCTGGACGTGGTGCGTCGTCTTTTGCGTGGTGATTTTTGCTCTTAATGTGATTTCCACGCGTTTCTTCGCCGAAGGGGAATTCTGGTTCTCGCTGGTGAAAGCCATCACCATCATCGCCTTCATTATTCTCGGCGGAGCGGCGATCTTCGGTTTTATCCCGATGCAGGATGGTTCACCGGCGCCGGGCTTGAGCAACATTACTGCCGAAGGCTGGTTCCCGCACGGCGGTCTGCCGATCCTGATGACCATGGTGGCGGTCAACTTTGCCTTCTCAGGTACAGAGCTTATCGGCATCGCGGCAGGGGAAACGGAAAACCCACACAAGGTTATTCCGGTTGCTATTCGCACCACCATCGCCCGGCTCATCATCTTCTTTATTGGCACCGTGTTTGTGCTGGCGGCGCTGATCCCGATGCAGCAGGCTGGCGTGGAGAAAAGTCCGTTTGTGCTGGTGTTTGAAAAGGTCGGCATTCCGTATGCGGCGGATATCTTTAACTTCGTGATCCTGACGGCGATCCTCTCGGCGGCGAACTCGGGCCTGTACGCCTCTGGCCGTATGCTGTGGTCTCTGTCTAACGAGAAAACGCTGCCGCGCTGCTTTGCCCGCGTCAACAAAAACGGCGTGCCGCTGACGGCGCTCTCCGTTTCCATGCTGGGCGGCGTGCTGGCGCTGTTCTCCAGCGTGGTCGCGCCGGATACGGTGTTTGTGGCGCTGTCAGCCATTTCCGGTTTTGCGGTGGTGGCAGTGTGGATCAGCATCTGCGCGTCGCACTTTGTGTTTCGTCGCCGTCACGTGCAGTCCGGGCAACCGCTTTCGGCGTTGCAGTATCGCGCGCCATGGTATCCACTGGTGCCCGTGCTTGGATTTATCCTCTGCCTGGTGGCCTGCGTCGGCCTGTGGTTTGACCCCAGCCAGCGTATTGCCCTTTATTGCGGGCTTCCGTTTGTCGCCCTGTGTTATGGTGCGTACTATCTGACCCGAAACCTGACCACGCAGGAGCCTGAACATGTCGCAGAATAATCCGCTTACCGCCCTCCTTGAAAACCAGCCGTTTGTCGTGCTGGATGGGGCAATGGCAACGGAGCTGGAAGCGCGCGGTTGTAACCTTGCCGACAGCCTCTGGTCGGCTAAAGTGCTGATGGAAAACCCGGAGCTGATCCGTGACGTACACCTCGACTACTACCGCGCGGGGGCACAGGTGGCGATCACCGCCAGCTATCAGGCGACACCCGCGGGCTTTGCCGCTCGCGGGCTGGACGAGTCGCAATCCCGGGCGTTGATTG
This sequence comes from Enterobacter cloacae complex sp. 677-3DZ2D5B, assembly GCF_004136695.1. Lineage (NCBI taxonomy): Bacteria > Pseudomonadati > Pseudomonadota > Gammaproteobacteria > Enterobacterales > Enterobacteriaceae > Enterobacter > Enterobacter cloacae complex sp. 677-3DZ2D5B. Next base: position 43,420 of record NZ_QFLS01000010.1, read on the forward strand.
GCAAAAGCGTAGAGCTGGCACGCAAAGCGCGGGAAGCGTACCTGGCTGAGAACGCAAATGCAGGCACGCTGCTGGTGGCGGGATCTGTGGGCCCTTACGGCGCGTATCTGGCCGATGGTTCCGAGTATCGCGGCGATTACGTGCGTAGCGCTGAAGAATTCACCGCCTTCCACCGCCCGCGTGTAGAGGCGCTATTGGATGCGGGCGCGGATTTGCTGGCCTGTGAAACGCTGCCTTCGTTCACTGAGATTAAGGCGCTGGCGGCGTTGCTGACGGCGTATCCCCGCGCCCGGGCATGGTTCTCATTTACCCTGCGTGACAGCGAGCACCTGAGTGACGGAACGCCGCTGCGGGATGTCGTTTCTGCGCTGGAAAACTACCCGCAGGTTGTCGCGCTGGGGATCAACTGTATCGCGCTGGAAAACACCACCTCGGCGCTGACGCATCTGCACAGCCTGACATCGCTGCCGCTGGTGGTCTATCCGAATTCCGGCGAGCATTATGATGCGGTGAGCAAAACCTGGCATCACCACGGTGAAGCGTGCGAGACGCTGGCGGGGTATTTACCGCAGTGGCTGGCGGCTGGCGCTAAATTAATCGGGGGATGTTGCCGGACCACGCCGAAAGATATTGCTGCGCTGACGGTTCAGCGCTGAGGTCTTTGCCGGGTGGCGGCTGCGCCTTACCCGGCGAAACAACCGCACAAAATTCACTATCCTTTCCCGCTTTTTTTCTAAAAACGAATCGTCATTAGCGATTCTTTTTTATTCCTTTATCAAAATTCTCGCGCCGGAAATACTGCTCTCATAACAACAAGGGAGCAGACATTATGGCAATTTCATCGCGGATCACACTTCTCGGCGCACTGGCGCTGTGGGCATTTCAGGCGCAGGCGGTGGACGTCACCGTCGCGTATCAGACTTCCGCTGAGCCGGCGAAAGTCGCGCAGGCGGATAACACCTTCGCCAAAGCGAGCGGGGCGAACGTCGACTGGCGCAAGTTCGACAGCGGCGCGGCGATTGTGCGGGCGTTAGCCTCGGGCGACGTGCAGATTGGCAACCTGGGCTCCAGCCCGCTGGCGGTGGCCGCCAGCCAGCAGGTGCCGATTGAAGTTTTCCTGCTGGCGTCGCAGCTCGGAAATTCCGAAGCCCTGGTGGTGAAGAAAAGCATCACGAAACCCGAAGATTTGATCGGCAAACGCATCGCGGTGCCGTTTATCTCCACCACGCATTACAGCCTGCTGGCAGCGCTGAAACACTGGGGCATTAAGCCCGGCCAGGTGCAGATCATCAACCTGCAACCTCCGGCCATTATTGCCGCCTGGCAGCGTGGCGACATCGACGGAGCATACGTCTGGGCGCCCGCCGTCAACGAACTGGAAAAAGAGGGCACCGTGCTGACCGACTCCGAAAAAGTGGGGCAGTGGGGCGCGCCAACCCTTGATGTCTGGGTGGTACGTAAGGACTTTGCCGAGAAACACCCTGAAGTGGTGAAAGCCTTCGCCAAAAGCGCCATCGACGCACAGCAGCCATACATCAGCAACCCGGATGAATGGCTGAAACAGCCCACCAACCTGGAGAAACTCTCACGTCTGAGCGGCGTGCCGGAAGCTGACGTGCCGGGGCTGGTAAAAGGCAACACCTATCTGACGCCTGATCAGCAGGTCCAGCAGCTGAACGGGCCGGTAAGCAAAGCGATTGTTGACACTGCGACGTTCCTGAAAGAGCAGGGCAAAGTGCCTGCGGTGGCGGCGGATTACAGCCAGTTCGTGACCGATCGCTTTGTGAAATAAGGGGGCTGCAATGCTGAACATTACAAACCTGTCTGCCGATTACGGCGGCAAACCCGCCCTGGAAGCGATCAACCTGACGCTGGACAGCGGTGAACTGCTGGTGGTGCTGGGACCGTCCGGCTGCGGGAAAACGACGCTGCTGAACCTGATCGCCGGGTTTGTACCGTATCAGCACGGCTCGATCCAACTGGAAGGGAAACGGGTCACGGGGCCGGGCGCAGAGCGCGGCGTGGTTTTCCAGAACGAAGGGTTACTCCCGTGGCGAAACGTTCAGGAAAACGTTGCGTTTGGTCTGCAACTGGCCGGTGTAGCGCGTGAACAGCGCCTGAATACGGCGCGCGATATGCTGAAAAAGGTCGGGCTGGAGGGGGCTGAAAAACGCTTTATCTGGCAGCTTTCAGGCGGGCAGCGTCAGCGCGTCGGGATCGCCCGTGCGCTGGCGGCTAACCCACAGCTGCTGTTGCTGGACGAACCTTTCGGGGCGCTGGACGCCTTCACCCGCGAGCAGATGCAAACCCTGCTGCTGCGCCTGTGGCACGAAACCGGCAAGCAGGTGCTGTTAATCACCCACGATATCGAAGAGGCCGTGTTTATGGCGACGGAGCTGGTGCTGCTCTCACCGGGGCCGGGACGCGTGCTGGAGCGCCTGCCGCTTGAGTTTGCCCGGCGCTATGTGGCGGGAGAACCGGTACGCAGCATCAAATCCGATCCGCTGTTTATTGAACAGCGTGAATACGTCTTAAGCCGCGTGTTTGAGCAACGGGAGGCGTTCTCATGAGCATTGTTTTCAGTGAAAAAACGCGGCGGACGCGCCTTGCCTTACGCTGGCCGTTCTCTCGCCAGCTCACTTTAAGCGTCAGCACGCTGGTGGTGTTGCTGGCGGTATGGTGGGCGGTTGCCGCGCAGCAGTGGGTCAGCCCGCTGTTTCTGCCCCCGCCAGGCCAGGTTCTGGAAAAACTGATTACTATCGCCGGGCCGGAGGGCTTTATGGATGCCACGCTCTGGCAGCATTTAGGTGCCAGTCTGACGCGTATTCTGGTGGCGCTGCTGGCGGCGGTCATTATTGGCGTTCCGGTGGGGATCGCGATGGGACTGAGCCCGACGGTACGCGGCATTCTCGACCCGCTGATAGAACTTTACCGTCCCGTCCCGCCGCTGGCTTACTTGCCCCTGATGGTGATCTGGTTTGGCATCGGGGAGACGTCAAAGATCTTACTGATATACCTGGCGATTTTTGCGCCGGTCGCGATGTCGGCCCTGGCTGGCGTAAAGAGTGCACAGCAGGTACGCATACGTGCGGCGCAGTCGCTCGGCGCCAGCCGCGCGCAGGTCCTCCTGTTCATCATTTTACCGGGCGCGCTGCCGGAGATATTGACCGGGCTGCGCATCGGCCTTGGGGTGGGCTGGTCTACGCTGGTGGCGGCAGAGCTGATAGCCGCCACGCGCGGCCTTGGGTTTATGGTGCAGTCGGCGGGAGAGTTCCTGGCGACCGATGTGGTACTGGCAGGGATCGCAGTGATCGCCGCGATCGCCTTTGGATTAGAACTGGGACTGCGCGCGCTACAGCGTCGCCTGACGCCCTGGCATGGAGAAATACAATGAGTGAACGTCTGACGATTATCCCGTTGGGGCCGTACATTGGCGCGCAAGTGTCGGGCCTGGACGTAACCCGTCCGCTGAGCGATAACCAGTTTGAGCAGCTGTACCACGCGGTGCTGCGTCATCAGGTGGTGTTCCTGCGTGAACAGGCCATTACCCCGCATCAGCAGCGCGCGCTGGCCCTGCGTTTTGGCGACCTGCATATCCACCCCGTCTATCCGCATGCGGAAGGGGTGGAGGAGATTATCGTCCTCGACACCCACAACGATAACCCGCCGGATAACGATAACTGGCATACCGATGTGACCTTTATCGACACTCCGCCAGCCGGGGCGATTCTTGCGGCGAAGCTGCTGCCAGAGACGGGGGGCGATACGCTGTGGGCAAGCGGGATCGCAGCGTTTGAGGCGCTCTCCGCGCCGCTCCAGACCCTGCTGAGCGGCCTGCGGGCGGAGCATGACTTCAAAAAATCATTCCAGGAATATAAGTACCGTAAAACGAAAGAGGAGCACCAGCGCTGGCTGGATGCGGTTGAAAAACATCCTCCGCTGCTGCACCCGGTGGTGCGTACGCATCCGGTGACCGGAAAGCAGGCGCTGTTTGTGAATGAAGGGTTTACCACGCGTATCGTGGACGTAGCGGAGAAAGAGAGTGAGGCGCTGCTCGGCTTCTTGTTCGCGCATATCACCAAACCGGAGTTTCAGGTGCGCTGGCGCTGGCAGGAGAACGATCTGGCGATCTGGGATAACCGCGTCACGCAGCATTACGCCAATGCGGATTATCTGCCGCAGCGAAGGATTATGCAGCGGGCGACCATCCTGGGGGATAAGCCGTTCTACCGTGCGGTTTGAGCCCCTCACCCTAACCCTCTCCCCAAAGGGGCGAGGGGACTGACCGGTGCGGTTTTCACCCTCTCCCTTTTAGGGAGAGGGCAGGGGGGAGGGTATTAAGTGCGCCTCTATATACCGCTGATAGCGGTTCGCCTTCAGATAACACAGATCCACCAGCACCAGCCCGTCGATACAGTTATTGAACGCCGGATCGCTGCCGAAATCGATAAACTGCACGCCGCCTGGTTCGCATAGCTCGGAATACTGTTTGTAGAGCGGCGGGATGCCGCAACCCAGGTTGCCGAGCAGGGATTTGAGCTTTGTCAGGTCATCCACGTAATCCACCCCGCCAAATTGCGCCAGCACGTCTGGCAGGGATGCGGGATAGGGCTGGCGCGAGGCGGCTAGAGGATGCGTCGCCGGGAACCACAAGCGGTAAAAGGCGACCAGCAGATCCCGCGCGGCAGGCGGTAACCCCCCGGAGATGGAGACCGGGCCAAACAGGTAACGGTAATGAGGATAGCGTGCCAGATAGGCGCCAATACCTGACCACAGATAGTCCAGACCGCGACGCCCCCAGTAGCGCGGCTGTATAAAGCTACGCCCCAGCTCAATGCCGTGCTCCAGTATGTCCTGCATTTTTTCGTCGTAGTGGAACAGGCTGTAGCTGTACAACCCCTCGACGCCGCGCTTTTCCACCTGCATGGCCGTTGGCATAAAGCGGTACGCGCCGACAATCTCCAGGTCATCGTCATCCCACAAAATGAGGTGCAGATAGTCATCATCGTAGCTGTCCGTATCCCGCCGCTTCCCGCTGCCTTCCTCCACGGCACGAAAGGCAATCTCGCGCAGCCGCCCCAGCTCGCGCAGCAGAGGCGCCTCTTCCTGCCCGTTGCGCTGCCAAAGATAGATGGCCTTACCATCGCTCGTTTTTCCCAGACACTCGGCCTGCGCCAGTTCGCGCTTCAGCGTGGCCCTGTCTTCCGGGCGGGCAATGGCGCACTGGGTTTTAAAGACGCCAGGCAATCCCTTGCCAAGACGTATCACGTGCTGACGACACTGCTCGGCCATCTCACGCGATGAAAGGGTAGAACTAAACCGGTCATTCCAGGCAATCTGCTGGCCGATTTTGATCGGCAACTGACTGTGACGGCGGCGAAACATCTGTTGCATCAACAGCAGCATGGATACCGTTGGCGAGACCAGGGTACTGGCATAAAACAGCAGGCTGTTGTGCGCCTGGATATGTACCGGAAGTAGCGGCACCCGTAATTTGCCAGCCAGCTTGATAAAGCCCGGATGCCATTTTTTATCGCGTATGCCTTTGCGCGTTGGGCGGGAAACTTCGCCCGCCGGAAAGAAGATCAGCACACCGGCGTTTTGCAGGTGCTGCTCCATCTGTATCAGCGAAGCTTTTGCGGTTCTGCCGCCCATATTATCCACGGGAATAAACAATGAACTGAGGGGCTCAAGGTGGGACAGCATCCTGTTGGTAACAACCCTGACGTCGCGGCGCACGCGGGAAACGGCGTACAGCAACGCCAGCCCATCCAGCGTGCCAGTGGGGTGGTTCGCTATCACAATGAGTGGGCCGTGTTCGGGGATTTGTTCGAGATCGCGGGCGGAAACGGAGCAGTGAATATCAAGGTGTTCCAGAACCTGATCCACCATATCCAGCCCTTTCAGGTGACGGTGGCTGGCGGCAAACTGCTGAAATTCGTCTTCGTGAAGCAGTCTTTTTAACAGACTTTTTTGCCAGGGTGCGGGCCTCGCCTGAGGCCAAAGGTCATCAAGAACGCTGTCGAGACTAAACATTGATCACTCCTCCTGCCGTCTTGCCCAGACAGTAGAAGGAGGAGATGTCGTTTGTATTGCAGTTTGGTGAAGATTAGCGCAGAGAGCAGGCCGGGTAAGGCGAAGTCGCCACCCGGCGCTAAAGCGGATTAACGCAGAATTTTCTTCTCGGCCAGATCCAGCGCGAAATAGCTGAAGATCAGATCCGCGCCCGCACGTTTGATCGCCCCCAGGCTTTCGAGGATCACTTTCTCTTCGTCGATGGCACCCGCCTGCGCGGCGAATTTGATCATCGCGTACTCACCGCTCACCTGGTAGGCGCCCAGCGGCAGTTCGGTGCGTTCGCGAATGTCGCGCAGGATATCCAGGTACGCGCCAGCCGGTTTCACCATCAGGCAGTCAGCGCCCTGGGCTTCATCAAGCAGAGATTCACGAATCGCTTCGCGGCGGTTCAGCGGGTTCATCTGATAGGTTTTACGATCGCCTTTCAGCGCCGTGCCCGCTGCTTCACGGAACGGACCGTAGAAAGAGGAGGCGAATTTGGTGGAGTAGGACATGATGGCGGTGTCGGTGAAGCCCGCGGCATCCAGCGCATGGCGAATCGCCTGTACCTGCCCATCCATTGCCGCAGAAGGCGCAATGAAATCCGCACCCGCGGCGGCGGCAACCACCGCCTGCTTGCCCAGATTCAGCAGGGTCGCATCGTTGTCCACGCCGTGATCGCACAGCACACCACAGTGGCCATGAGAGGTGTATTCGCAGAAGCAGGTATCGGACATGACGATCATCTCCGGCACACTCTCTTTGCAGATGCGCGACATGCGTGCCACGAGGCCGTCTTCTTTCCAGGCATCGCTGCCGGTCGCGTCAGTGTGGTGGGAGATACCGAACGTCATCACCGAGCGGATGCCCGCATTCGCAATGCGTTCGATCTCGCGGGCCAGATGCTTTTCAGGAATGCGCATCACGCCCGGCATCGCGTCGATGGCTTTGTAGTCATCGATCTCTTCTTCAACAAAAATCGGCAACACCAGATCGTTTAAGGTCAGTGTTGTCTCTTCAAACATGGCGCGCAGTGCGGGTGACTTGCGCAGGCGACGGGGACGTGCAATTAAATCGGTCATGGTATGCCTGATGTTTGTGGAACAAAGAGGTATAGTGTACCTGAAAGCAGGGAGCGGTGTTTTACTAAAGTTGTCTTTTAGATTTTCGAAATCGACTAATATACGCTGCATGTATTTAGTCTATATTATAAATCTTATTCTGATGTTCAGCGTGGCGTGTAATATTGGTGAGGCTTCTATATTGGTTTGGGATTATAAATATAAATGATTAATTGCTTTTTATTATATGTGTCGAAGCAACTAAAGTAGTTTGCAATCAGTTGAATTTATAATATTTATTCATAATGATTGATATTGCCGTGGGTTTATAAGCTTATTTGTCTGAATACGGACTTAATGGAATCATTCATTGAACCTTTTCGAAGTGAAACTGCATAATTCCTTCCGCAATTTAATGTTGCTAAATGATTTGATGGACAAACTTGCTTACGTCCCTGAGGAGGGATGACCCAATGCAAACATGGAAAAAGAAACTGGTTGTATCACAACTTGCATTAGCCTGCACACTGGCTATCGCTTCTCAGGCCAATGCGAAAGATATATCCGGCACGACATATAATACTTTTGGATATGACAATACTGCGTCCACGCCCTGGTATTATGGTTATGCTGACTGGAATTATTCAGATGCCACACATGATGGTGACATTTATCCGGTCGTCAATAAATCAACCGTAAACGGAGTTATTTCGACATACTATCTGGATGATGGTGTCAATGGCCGTGCGAACGCGTTGAGTATTTCTAACAGCACCATTAATGGCATGATCACCTCAGAGTGTATGACCACGACGTGTGCAGATGGCGTAGATACTGACGGCACCGCTCATACCCAGTATGATCGTTTTAGCCTGACCGTTGATAACTCCACCATCAACGATACCTACGAGCATTACGCGTATGATGTCGTCAATGGCGAAACCACTGAAACGCATTATCTGGACACCTATGATCTGGGTAACGCCATCACGCTGGACGTCGAATCTGATATCGTTATTCAGAACAATTCCCACGTTGCGGGTATCACGCTGACGCAGGGTTACCAGGATCTGGATAACACGCCATACGACGGTGTTGAAGGCGTTGCTAACAGCAGCAATGTCTTTACCGATACGCTGGTGGTGAAAGACTCTGTGCTGACCTCCGGTGCGTACAGCGATCTGGGTACCAGCGGCTTCTACGGTCAAACGGCGAAGCCGAGCGACTACGGTGAAACCAACGCCACGGCTGCGGATGATGCGGCGCTGATCGTTGTGGCTGGCGCGTCTGATAACGCTATGCAGACCACCGCTACCTTCGATCACTCTACCATTACCGGCGACATCCTTTTCTCCAGCACCTTTGATCACAACTTCTACGAGAATGGCGATCCGGCAACGGATACCACCGATGACGGCATCTATAACCCAACTACCAACGGCTGGGATGATACCGACAAGCTGGATGTCACGCTGACCAACGGCAGTAAATGGGTGGGTGCCGCGCAGTCCAGCGTTGAGGCCATCGGCACGGCGCAGATGTATGGTGAAGGCTACAGCAATGTAGACTGGCATGCACTTTCTCCAAACAGCATCTGGCCTGATTCTACCTTTGATAGCAACGGTCACGTTGCAGGTGAAGAGGTTTATCAGAGCGGCCTGTTCAACGTGGCGCTGGATAACGGTTCCGAGTGGGATACCCGTAAGATCTCCAACATCGACGCGCTGACGGTGAACAACCAGTCTCAGGTCAATGTTGAAAACTCCGGCCTGCTGGCGGATTCCATCACCCTGACCAATGCGTCTAGCCTGAACATCGGCGACAACGGCGCGGTAGCAACCGATAGCCTGTATCTGGATAGCTACAGCCGTGCGGCACTGACTGAAGAGACAGCTGAGCTGTATGCCAACACCATTACCGTGGACAACGGTGCAGAGCTGGCGCTGGGTCTGGGTCAGGTTGATACGCACAATATGGTGCTGACCGATGGCGGTGTACTCAACGTTGCCAGCCGCGATTATGTGCTGAACAGCGACCTGAACAACGCACGGTATATCACCAACGATCGCAATAAAGCGGACTACGACTATGGTGTTGTCGCGCTGAACTCTGACGGTCATCTGGCGGTGAACGGTGACGTTGCCGGTAACTATAAAGTGCGCATCGACGATGCGACCGGCGCAGGCTCCGTAGCTGACTACAAAAACAAAGAGATCATTCGCGTCTATGACAATAACGCGGATACCGCTGCCAGCTTTACTGCGGCAAATAAAGCTGATTTAGGTGCATACACCTATCAGGCGCAGCAGAAGGGCGACACCGTTGTTCTCCAGCAGGAAGAGCTGACTGACTACGCCAACATGGCGCTGAGCATTCCTTCTGCCAATACCAACATCTGGAATCTGCAACAGGATACCGTGGGTACCCGTCTGACCAACAGCCGTCATGGCCTGGCAGATAACGGCGGCGCATGGGTGAGCTATTTCGGCGGCAACTTTGACGCGGATAATGGCACCGTTAGCTACGATCAGGACGTAAGCGGCATTATGGTAGGTCTGGACACTCAGATCGACGGTAATAATGCGAAGTGGATTGTCGGTGGTGCGGCTGGTTTCGCGAAAGGTGATATCAGCGATCGTACGGGTCAGGTCGATCAGGACAGCCAGACTGCGATGATCTACGCGTCGGCGAAGTTCATGAACGATATCTTCCTCGACAGCTCACTGAGTTACACCCGCTTCAACAACGACCTCTCTGCCACCATGAGCAATGGTCAGTATGTTGACGGTAATACCACGACTGACGCCGTTGGTTTCGGGATGAAACTGGGCTATGACTGGAAACCAAACCTGTCTGGCTACGTCACGCCTTACGCGGCGATCTCTGGCCTGTTCCAGTCCGGTGATGACTACCAGTTAAGCAACGACATGCGTATCGATGGTCAGTCTTACGACAGTATGCGTTATGAAGTCGGCGTGGATGCAGGTTATACCTTCAACTACGGCGGCGAGCAGGCATTAACGCCTTACTTCAAACTGGCTTACGTGTATGACGATGCTGACAACAATGCTGATATCAACAACGACAGCATTGATAACGGCGTAGAAGGCTCTGCGGTTCGCGTGGGACTGGGTACTCAGTTCAGCTTCACGAAAAACTTCAGTGCTTACACTGATGCGACTTATCTGGGCGGCGGCGACGTTGACCAGAACTGGGGAGCAAACCTGGGTGTGAAATATACCTGGTAAGAAAAAAACGCGGGGGATTTTGCCCCCGCTTTTTTATGTGCTTTAAAAATAATAAAGAACCGACAGATACAGATGACTTGAGGTATGCATGAACGTTAATGCGAAACCACTTTCTGAATTAAGCCGGCTCATTAAGTGTCTGGAAATCGCCGGTACCCCATTTAAGACCGAACCACAACAATTAATAACTACCGGCAATAATGATGATGAACCATTGACCGTTCTCATACAATCCGGTCTGACTGCCGTCCACCGTAAATCAGACGAATTACTTATGGGTATTGCGCGGGCACCGTATATCCACGGTTTAAGCGCATGGATAAATGACAACTATCTTGAATATTCTCTGATTGCACAAACACCTTGTACCGGATTTTATTTGCCTGCCTCTACTGCATGCGAACTTATTCAAGAAGCGCATGTTTGGCAAGAAGCTTTCTGCTGGCTGTCATGGCTAAACCATTTACTGGGAAAACGTGATATACAGCTGATTGGAAATAATTCCTATAGCCAAATTCGGGCGATGCTGTTGAATATGGCCGAGTGGGATGATGCGCTACGTTCAAAAATTGGTGTTATGAATCATATTCAGCGTAGCACGCGTATTTCTCGTTCGGTCGTTGCGGAGGTTCTGGCGGCGCTGCGTCAGGGGAACTACATCAATATGAGCCGGGGCAAACTGGTCAGTATCAACCGTTTGCCCACGGACTATTGAGATCAGTTAGAGGCCGTAAGCACCTGCGCTTTATTGGCGCTCAGCTCGGCCACCAGATTATTTACGCCATCACTCATATTCACGAAGCGTGTATTTGGCGACCGGGTGACCACCACAAAAGCACCTACGTTTGATTGCGGAATCATCGCCATATAGGTGATGAATCCGCCACCTCCACCGGTTTTTTGAATAATCCCCGGTCGGCCATCTTTTGGCGCCATATACACCCAGCCCATGCCGAGGGCATCGGCTTTACCGGGTACATCCATGCCAATGACGCGACGTAACTGAGCACGCTGGTAGATGAGCGTCTGCATGCGGTCGGCCTGATTGCTGCGCGCGTAAAAATCCGATGAGAGGAACTGTTGCATCCAGCGCATCATGTCGCCAGGCGTAGAGTAAACTCCACCGCTGCCAATGGCGGCCAGCGTGTTATTGCACGGGCTGGCCCCTTTTTCCGCCACCATCAGACGCTTGCACTGGTCCGGGGAGGGGGTGTAAGTGGTATCTTTCATCCCGAGCGGACGCGTGATCTGCTCCTCAAACAGTTGAGGGTAGGGCTTACCCGAGGCCGTCGCTAAAGCGTCGGCCAGCAGATCAAACGCCAGGTTAGAATAGCCAGCCTGCGAGCCCGGGGCCGATTTCAGGGTTGCTGTGCTCAGGTAGTTCCAGCGTTGCTCACGGGTTGGCCAGACAAAGACAGGGCGATGCGCAGCGCCACCGGGCTGTTCTCGCGGCAGGGCGCTGGTATGGGTCGCCAGATTCACCAGTCTGATCGGCGTTCCCTGATATGTCGGAACGCGAGCGCCGGGCGGCGCATATTTGCTGAGCGGATCGTCGAGTTTCACCACGCCCTGATCGAGCAGTTTCACCAGCATTTCGCTGGTCATCAGCTTGGTTATCGACGCGACACGGATAACGGAATCCAGCTGCGGACGAACGTTATTTCCCGGTCGTGTTTCACCGAAGCTGCGAAATACCCGCTGGTTACCGTCGATCACGACCAGCGCCATTCCCGTCGCACCGCTGCCGTAATAAATAAGGTTCGCGTAGCGATCGGCGATGTCAGAGGCCAGAACCGGGGCCGTCAGAGGCTGTGCTGCCTGGGCGGTGGACAGGCTCACCGCACACAGCGCGGCGATAGAGAGCAGACAACGTTTCAACGAAAAGCATCCATCAAGTGAATAAGGAAAGTTACGGGTAGTTATACTACTAATCGGCGTCGGGCAATGGCCCGATTTGCATAACGATAGCGAGAAAAACGTAACCGTGGGTAAATTTGAATAATTTACTTGCAGCGTGGCTCCCATTTTGTGACATCGACCGTATGATAGACGCTACGATCGCTGTTGCGAATGAAACGCACCGAAACAATTCCTGAAAACGGGGAAGCGAACTAATAATTCACCCGCAGGTCTCACTTTTTTGCCTGAGCCGGGAGGCTGGTACAGGCAAGGTTTCGTGTGGCGATATGTTGAACGCAGCAACAGCCATAACAACAAGAAGGAAGCACAATGTTTAAGTCTTTTTTCCCAAAGCCGGGGCCCTTTTTCCTGTCGGCATTTATTTGGGCACTGCTGGCTGTCATTTTCTGGCAGGCCGGTGGCGGCGCGTGGCTGACCCGTCTTACGGGGGCAACGGGCGATATTCCCATTAGCGCAGCGCGCTTCTGGTCCATGAGCTATCTGCTTTTCTACGCTTATTACGTGCTCTGCGTAGGGCTTTTTGCCATGTTCTGGTTTGTCTATTCTCCTCACCGCTGGCAATACTGGTCGATTCTCGGCACGTCGTTAATCATCTTTGTCACCTGGTTCCTGGTTGAGGTGGGCGTAGCGGTCAACGCCTGGTATGCGCCGTTTTACGATCTGATCCAGACGGCGCTGAGTTCGCCGCATAAAGTGACCATTAACCAGTTCTACCATGAGGTGGGGATCTTCCTCGGCATCGCCCTCATCGCCGTGGTGATCGGCGTGATGAATAACTTTTTCGTCAGCCACTATGTGTTCCGCTGGCGTACCGCGATGAACGAACACTATATGGCGCACTGGCAGCACCTGCGACATATCGAAGGTGCCGCACAGCGTGTGCAGGAAGACACCATGCGTTTTGCCTCTACTCTGGAAGATATGGGCGTGAGCTTTATCAACGCCATCATGACGCTGATCGCCTTCCTGCCGGTGCTGGTGACGCTCTCGTCGCACGTTCCGGAGCTGCCGATTGTCGGCCATCTGCCCTACGGCCTGGTGATTGCCGCGATTGTCTGGTCGCTGATGGGAACGGGGCTGCTGGCGGTGGTAGGGATCAAGTTGCCGGGGCTGGAGTTTAAAAACCAGCGCGTGGAAGCGGCCTACCGTAAAGAGCTGGTGTATGGTGAAGACGATGCCAACCGTGCGTCACCGCCTACCGTGCGTGAGCTGTTTGGCGCCGTACGTCGTAACTACTTCCGCCTCTATTTCCATTACATGTATTTCAATATCGCGCGCATTCTTTATCTTCAGGTTGATAACGTTTTCGGGTTGTTCCTGCTGTTCCCGTCCATCGTTGCGGGTACGATTACGCTCGGTCTGATGACCCAAATCACCAACGTCTTTGGTCAGGTTCGCGGTTCGTTCCAGTATCTGATTAGCTCCTGGACTACGCTTGTGGAGCTGATGTCCATCTACAAACGTTTACGCAGTTTCGAGCGTGAGCTGGACGATAAGGACGTGCAGGAAGTCACCCATACATTAGGTTAAAAAGGAATTGCTATGCCATTTGCCGTACCACGTGCATTACCTCTGACGTTACTCGCCGCTTTCGTGCTGGCGGGCTGTGCCGAAAAAGGGGCTGCCCCGCTCAAAGAAGGGGAGAAGCCTGTGGATGTGGCGAGCGTGGTGCGGCAGAAGATGCCCGCCAGCGTGAAGGATCGCAGTGAGTGGGCTGATGCGCTGGCAACGACCTTCAAAAGCCAGAAGATCGCGCCTACCGAAGAGAATATCTGCTCGGTGCTCGCGGTGGCGCAGCAGGAATCGATGTATCAGTCAGATCCTGTTGTGCCTGGCCTGAACAAAATCGCCTGGAAAGAGATCGACCGCCGGGCCGAATCGATGCATATCCCGGTTTTCCTGGTACATACCGCCCTTAAAATCACCTCGCCAAACGGTAAAAGCTATAGCGAACGGCTGGATACGGTGAAAACCGAGAAGCAGCTTAGCGCCATTTTCGATGATTTCATCAATATGGTGCCGATGGGGCAGAAGCTGTTTGGATCGCTGAATCCGGTGCATACCGGCGGTCCGATGCAGGTGAGTATCGCATTTGCGGAAAAGCATACCGACGGCTATCCGTGGGATATCGATGGTACGGTGCGTCAGGAGGTCTTCTCCCTGCGCGGTGGGCTGTGGTTTGGGACGTATCACCTGCTGAATTATCCGGCCAACTACGATAAACCGCTGTATCGCTTTGCCGACTTTAATGCGGGCTGGTATGCCAGCCGAAATGCAGCCTTCCAGAATGCGGTAAGCCGCGCCAGCGGTGTGAAGCTCGCTTTGGATGGCGATCTCATTGCATACGGCAGCAGTGAGGCTGGGACCACCGAACGTGCGGTGCGAAAACTCTCGACGAAGCTGGAAATGAGCAACAGCGACATTCGCCGACAGCTGGAGAAGGGCGACAGCCTGGCGTTTGAGAAAACGGATCTCTATAAGCAGGTCTTTGCGCTGGCCGAGAAGAAAAGTGGAAAGGCATTACCCAGAGCCATTCTGCCAGGGATTCAACTGGAAAGCCCGAAGATCACGCGTAACCTGACGACCGCCTGGTTCGCGAAACGCGTGGACGATCGTCGGGCACGCTGTATGAGACTGTAATCAGTGGCGATTGCGCCAGCGCAGGACGAGGGCAATCACGCCCAGAACCATGCTGCCCGCGAGGAAGGGAATGAGTCCAAATACGGTGCTCACGCCTAAACCGATTTCAACGCGTGGGCGGCCTGTATCCTGCACCTGCATCAGATGCTCATACACGCCAGGAGCATGCACCAGCATATTCAGCAGTTGGGTTCCTGCCCAGAAACAAAACAGAACAAACAGGGCATAGGCAATATTCCCCGCCGTGGAGGTTTTTGGTTGTTTTCCGCCAAAAATCGGTTTCGACAATGTAAAGTCTGCCATAAGACCTCCCGAAAATATCACTCTGTTTTAATACGCGTCGTACAGGGTGAGTGTGACAGGTCATAGCATTTGTCAATATCAGAATCGTGGGAAATTCGGTTCAGGATTTCTCCTGGATTGTCGAATTCTGCATCACGTCACAAATTGATAACATAAGTGAAACTGCGCTGCTTTTCAGAATTTACGTATCCGCCACAGACGCCTTTATCAAACTGTGAGAGGATAGTTTTTTTTCTGCCGGAGTTGTCATGAAGCTCACTTCCAAACTACGCCGTGACTGGCATTACTACGCCTTTGCGATCGGGCTGATCTTTATTCTCAACGGTGTTGTCGGGCTGCTGGGATTTGAAGCGAAAGGCTGGCAAACCTATGCGGTTGGGCTGGTGACCTGGGTAATCAGTTTCTGGCTGGCGGGATTCATTATCCGCCGTCGCCCCGATGAGACGACGACGGCAGAGAAAACCGACTAACCGTTAGTTAACGGAGCTTTTCAGGGCGCTGTCAGCGGCGTGACGCTCCAGCGCCAGTTCAATCAGGCGGGTGATCAGTTCCGGATAGCTTATCCCGCTGGCCTGCCACAGTTTCGGGTACATGCTGATATTGGTAAAGCCCGGCAGGGTGTTGATTTCGTTAATCACCACCTCGTTATCCGGCGTCAGAAACACGTCGACGCGCGCCATCCCACAGCATCCCAGCGCCTGATAGGCTTCAACGGCGATCGCGCGGATCTTGTCGTTAACGTCAGGATCGAGCGCGGCGGGGACCACAACCTGGGCACCTTTGTCGTCAATATATTTGGTGTCGTAGGAATAGAAGTCGCTGTTCAGCACTACTTCACCGCAGGTACTCGCCTGCGGGAAGTCGTTGCCCAGTACGGCGCACTCAATTTCGCGTCCGTTAATTCCCTGCTCAACCACCACCTTATGGTCAAACTCAAAGGCCAGACGAACGGCTTCGTTAAACTGCGCTTCGCTGGTGACTTTGCTGACGCCAACGGACGAGCCCTGATTTGCTGGTTTCACAAATAGCGGCAGGCCGAGTTGCGCCTGGATCTGCGCGAAGCTATGTTTATCGCGGTTGGCACGAGTAAGCGTCACGAACGGCGCAATATTCAGACCGGCGTCGCGCAGGAGACGTTTTGTGACGTCTTTATCCATGCAGGCGGCAGAGCCCAGCACATCGGAACCGACAAACGGCAGGTTCGCCATCCGCAGCATGCCTTGCAGGGAGCCGTCTTCGCCCAGCGTGCCGTGAACGATAGGAAACACCACGTCAATCTGTGCCAGCGCCTGCGCGTTCCCGGCATCGATAAGCTGTCCCTGTACCACGCCTGGAACCGTTGCGACGCTGATATCAGAAGGATTAAGGGCGATGTGCGCCGGATCGTCAGCGTGTAACAGATACTGGCTGGCATCGTTAACATGCCACTGGCCCTGTTTATCTATGCCCAGCAGCACCACGTCAAAACGGCTTTTATCAATCGCATCAACGATATTTTTAGCCGATTGCAATGACACCTCGTGCTCTGCCGATTTTCCCCCAAAGACAATACCTACGCGCTGCTTTGCCATCTCACTCTCTTCCAGTCTGACGAAAAGCCAATAACATACCACGATGCCCGGCGGGTTTCGCGGCCTTCTGCCATAATGTTTTGAGGGATGCTGAAGGGGGGCGCGTGAAAGGAAAAGGTCTGTTTATTCTTATTGTTATTGCCGGGATCGTCACGGTGGGCTACCGCTGGTTGCCGTCGCAGTACAACCCTTTCGTGCCGCTTACGCTTGACGATCCGCCCGGAAAAATAACCCAGTTTAAACTTCGGCGTTTAACCCCCCAGGCGTGCGAAAGCCTGTTAACGCAGGCGAACCAACGTCGGCTTATCCGTACCCAGGCGGTCGCTGACAGCGCCGGGGAGTGTCCACTGAGTAACGTGGTGCGCGTACGTGATTTTGGCCCGGTCAGTCTGAACAGCAGCTTTCTTGCCAGTTGCCCGCTGGCGTTAAGTTCGGCGCTGTTTGTCAGCCAGCAGGCCCGGCCGCTCACCAAAACCTGGACGGGAAGCGAGCTTGCGCGTATTGAACATCTGGGCAGCTTTGCCTGCCGCAATATCTACAGCCGCCCGGATGCGCGGCGCAGCGAACATGCCACGGCGGATGCGCTGGATATCAGCGCTTTCAGGCTGGCAAACGGACAGCGTGTTACCGTTCTAAACGGCTGGAAAGCGGAAAAGACGCAGCCCTGGCTACAGGCGCTGCTCTCGGCAAGCTGTGGTTATTACGGTAACGGTCTGGGACCGGACTATAATGCCGCCCATGCCAACCATTTCCATCTGGGAATGCGCGGATATGGATTATGTCGATGAAGCATAATCTTCCGCCGAAATTTGGATAAATTGTGACTTATTTCACAAATATGATGACTGGGAAGATAAAACACCAAAGTCTGCAAGGCCGCATCTCTGGCGCTATGTCATTGCGCGTAACTTGCTAATCTGTCGGCGAATTCGCCTAAAAATGAAGACTATTTCTGTTATGGAATCCTGGAAAGTTAACCTCATTTCAGTCTGGTTCGGCTGCTTCTTCACCGGACTGGCTATCAGCCAGATATTGCCCTTCCTGCCGCTGTATGTGTCGCAGCTGGGGGTCACTTCCCATGAAGCGCTCTCCATGTGGTCCGGCCTGACGTTCAGCGTGACGTTTCTGGTCTCCGCCATTGTGTCGCCGATGTGGGGTAGCCTGGCAGATCGCAAGGGGCGCAAGTTGATGCTGCTCCGCGCCTCGCTGGGGATGGCGATAGCCATTTTGCTCCAGGCCTTCGCCACCAACGTCTGGCAGCTGTTTATTCTGCGGGCGATAATGGGGCTGACCTCTGGGTACATTCCGAATGCCATGGCGCTGGTGGCCTCACAGGTACCGCGTGAGCGAAGCGGCTGGGCGCTCAGCACGCTTTCCACCGCCCAGATCAGCGGGGTCATTGGCGGCCCGCTGCTCGGCGGCTTCCTGGCGGACCATGTCGGGCTGCGTGCGGTCTTTATCATTACTGCGATCCTGCTGACGATCAGCTTTCTGGTCACCCTTTTTCTGATTAAAGAGGGCGGGCGGCCTGTTGTCAGCAAATCCGAACGCCTGAGCGGAAAAGCGGTTTTCGCCTCGCTGCCTTATCCTGGCCTGATGATTAGCCTCTTTGTGACGACGATGGTGATCCAGCTTTGTAACGGCTCGGTGGGGCCGATTCTGGCGCTGTTTATCAAGTCGATGGCGCCGGACAGCAGCAACATTGCGTTTCTGAGCGGGATGATTGCCGCCGTGCCGGGCGTGTCGGCGCTGATGTCTGCTCCGCGCCTGGGGAAGCTGGGCGACAGGATCGGTACGGCACGTATTCTGATGGCAACGCTCATCATTGCGGTGATCCTTTTCTTTGCCATGTCATTCGTCACCACACCTCTTCAGTTGGGCATCCTGCGCTTCCTGCTTGGCTTCGCGGATGGCGCCATGCTGCCCGCTGTTCAGACGCTGCTGGTGAAATATTCCAGTGACCAGGTAACCGGCCGCATTTTTGGCTACAACCAGTCGTTCATGTATTTAGGCAACGTAGCGGGTCCGCTTATTGGCGCCTCGGTCTCGGCGATGGCGGGTTTCCGCTGGGTATTTGCCGCGACGGCGGTGGTGGTACTGCTGAATATTATTCAACTGGCCTTTGCCTTACGCCGTCGCAGGCGAATCGCTGAGGCAAAGTCGGCCCGGTAAACACGATAATATATTATTTATTCTTATGAACGCCGCATTTTTATATAACGAAATGCGGCGCCTTTCTTTTAGAAAAACGTTTCGCTTTCTCCACGAAATATCTTTTTTGGCAGCGATGTCACTTTTGCATAAGATAAAGCCAATCCATGCTTTTCATTATTCAGTGAGGGTGTTAATTTCAGGGGAAATCACATAAGGAAATAGCACCATGAAAAATCTCATTGCTGAGTTGTTGGTTAAGCTTGCCCAAAAGGAAGAAGAGTCGAAAGAGCTGGTTGCCCAGGTCGAGGCGCTGGAAATCGTTGTGACGGCGCTGCTGCGACAGATGGCAAAACCAGAGCAGGAGGCGTTGATCGACAACGTTGAAGACGCGCTGGAAAAAGCTCGCCCTGATTCACAGGTTCCCGCAGAGGATGCGGAGCTGCTTCAGCAATACGTAAAAAAGCTTTTGAGGCATCCTCGCAGTTAACCGGCCAGAGGTGAAATGACATGTCACAGAATTGTCATGCAGGATGCCTGGCGTCGCTCTGTTTTTATTTTTACACATTTTTCAGGGTAAATTAAATTGAGACAGAGCACAGTTTTCACCGCATAATTTCTGCTATTAATTACCGCCTCCCTGCCGGCGAAACCGGATAATGATCATTGTGCCGCTACAGGGCTGAAATAACCGCGGAGCCCGGCGAAAATCAGGTGCGCAGGGTGGTTTTTTTTCCGTAACGAACCAGACTTAACGTGGAACTTCACATAAAGGATGGTGCAATGAAAACAACAATACTGATTACCCTGCTCTCTGGCCTGTGTCTGATGGCATCAGCACATGCGGAAGAGAAAACGTTGACGCCCCAGCAGCAACGCATGACGACCTGTAACCAACAGGCGACATCGCAAAGCCTGAAAGGGGATGCCCGTAAAACGTACATGAGCGACTGCCTAAAAAATGGTGCGACAAAACCCGGTGAAAAAAGCCTGACCCCGCAGCAGCAAAAAATGCGCGAGTGCAATGCCCAGGCGACACAGCAGATGCTGAAAGGCGACGATCGCAGCAAGTTCATGAGCGCGTGCCTGAAAAAACAGGCGTAGTGCTAACGGGTGAGTCACGGCTGTGGCTCACCCAAAATTTCATACTTTCCCCGCTATCCCCCTCTCTATAATTTGGGAAAATGTTTCAGAATATTCCCAAAGATGATGAATGATGAGTTTTATGACAGTCACGAGAACATTCGGGAAGCGTGGCACCAGCAGCTTTCTCAGGATGATTCATACCGTTCCGGTCTGCGATTTGCCCGGCGAATACGGCTGGCACGCATCGTTGGTCTGGCGGCGCTATTTGTTCCGCTTGCCAGCGTTCTGGTGAGCCAGTTTCTTTCCGGCGTCTGGTGGTTATTGCTGGTGGGCTGGGTCTTTGTCTGGCCCCATCTGGCCTGGCAGCTGGCTTTTCGTTCGGCTGAACCCCACAGAAGTGAAATTGTTAATCTGAAAATCGATGCCATTCTTGCCGGTGTCTGGATGGGGCTAACAGGGTTCAATGCACTACCAACGGCGGCGCTGATCATGATGATCGGCATGAATATGATGGGATCGGGGGGATGTCGCTTATTTCTGACAGGACTGGCGCTGCTTGCCCTGTCTGCTCTGCTCACCGTGCAATCCACGGGTACTCCTGTGCTATTGACCTCTGAACCGCTGGCGTTGTGGCTGACGCTCCCCGTGCTGGTGGTCTACCCCATGCTGTTTGCATGGCTCAGCCACCGCACGGCGATCCGGCTGGCAGAGCATAAGCGTCGGCTTGAGCTGATGAGTACCCGCGACGGAATGACCGGCGTGTTCAATCGCCGTCACTGGGAAACGCTGCTGCGTTACGAATTTGAGGCCTGCCGTCGCAGCCATCGACAGGCGACGATACTGCTCATTGATATCGATCACTTCAAGACGATCAACGACACCTGGGGGCATGACGTGGGAGATGAAGCGATTGTTGCCATCACGCGCCAGCTTCAGCTGACTCTGCGCTCCGGCGATTATATTGGCCGCTTTGGTGGGGATGAGTTCGCGGTGATCATGTCCGGCACGCCTGCCGACAGCGCGATTGCAGCGATGTCGCGCGTCCATGAACGGCTGGTCAACATGCCGCTGCACGGAGCACCAACGGCGAGGTTGTGTATCAGCGTTGGGGTTGCCCCCTGGGGGGCGCAGTTCACCCACTATCGTGAATGGCTAAAGGCGGCGGACGTGGCCCTCTATAAAGCCAAAAATGCCGGACGGGGCCGTACCGAAGTGGCCGCCTGACGCCCGGCGTAGCGCATCAGGACTTACTGAGCTTCTCTGATTTTTCCATGCATTTTTCCATCGCCTCGATCACGGCGGAGCGGAATCCGCGATCTTCCAGCACGCGCACGGCTTCAATGGTTGTGCCCCCCGGCGAGCACACCATATCTTTCAATTCGCCCGGATGCTTACCCGTTTCCAGCACCATTTTGGCCGAGCCCATCACCGCCTGCGCTGCAAATTTGTAGGCCTGCGCGCGCGGCATTCCGCCCAATACGGCGGCATCGGCCATGGCTTCGATAAACATAAATACATACGCCGGGGCAGAGCCGCTCACGCCGACCACCGGGTGGATCATCGGTTCGGCAATCACTTCCGCTTCGCCGAAGCAGCGGAAGATATTCAGTACATCTGCCACGTCTTCAGATGTGACCAGCGCGTTCGGGGTAACGGAGGTCATACCGGCATTCACCAGCGACGGGGTGTTTGGCATGGCGCGAACAATCTTACGGTCGTGACCCAGCGCGCGGGCGAGCTGATCGAGGGTCACGCCTGCGGCAATCGACACCACCAGGGTCTCTTTGTTAAGGCTGGAGGTGATCTCGCTCAGGACTTTAATCATGATATTCGGCTTAACGGCGCCAAAGACAATATCCGCCACCTGAGCCACTTCCTGCGCGCTTTCGGCAGCGTTGACACCATACTCATCACGCAGCGCCGCGACTTTATCCGGGGATGGGGTATAGACCCAAATCTGCCCCGGCAGCACCTGCCCGCTGGCAATCAGTCCGCCGAGGATAGCTTTGCCCATGTTTCCGCAGCCGATAAACCCGATTTTCTTATCCATCACGTCTCTCCGTTATTATGCGTTGTTATCTCTCATTGATAGCTTAACAACGAAATGCAGGCGACAATAGTCGCCAGAATCATAATGGGGAGAGACGATGGCGATTTGGGTTGATGCGGATGCGTGTCCGAATGTGATTAAAGAGATTTTATTTCGTGCTGCCGAGCGCGTGCAGATGCCGCTAACGCTGGTCGCGAACCAGAATATCCGCGTGCCGCCCTCCAGATACATCCGATCTCTGCGCGTTCCGGCCGGGTTTGACGTGGCGGATAACGAGATAGTACGCCTGTGTGACGCAGGAGATCTGGTGATCACGGCGGATATCCCGCTGGCTGCCGACGTGCTGGCGAAGGGGGCCGCGGCGCTTAACCCGCGCGGCGAGCGCTACTCTCCGGCAACGATCCGGGAGAAGCTCACCATGCGTGATTTTATGGATACGCTGCGTTCCAGCGGCGTGCAAACCGGTGGGCCGGACAGCCTGTCGCAGCGCGATCGCCAGCAGTTTGCCGCCGAGCTGGATAAATGGCTGCTGGAAGTGAAGCGCCGCCCGGCGTAGCCCACCTCCGGGCGGTTTTGTGGTACAGTTTGGCTTCCACAGGCTTGTCATTCCGTACCGCTTTGCAGTAAAGTTAGCGCAACATCTACTGCAATCATTTCTTTACAGCCTTCAGTTATCCGGCAGCAAGGGGAACACCTGGTTATGAACCCACCCATCTTTTTAGTTGGCCCTCGCGGCTGTGGGAAAACCACCGTTGGTCTGGAGCTGGCGCGTTTGTGCCAGAGTCAGTTTGTCGATACTGACCACTGGCTTCAGGAGAATGCGGGTAAGACTATCGCCGATATCGTTGAAGATGAGGGTTGGGAGAGCTTTCGTGCGCGTGAAACGGCCACGCTGGAAGCGGTGACCGCGCCGTCAACCGTGATTGCGACCGGTGGGGGCATTATCCTGGCGTCGTATAACCGCCAGTTTATGCGCGAAAAGGGTGTCGTGATCTACCTCTGTGCCCCGGTCTCTACGCTGGTGGGGCGGCTGGAGGCGTTTCCGGAAGAGGGGCAGCGCCCGGCGCTGACCGCGAAACCGCTGAGTGAAGAGGTCAGCGAGGTCCTCGCCGAACGCGATGCACTGTACCGCGAGGCGGCACACCACGTTGTGGATGCGTCGGCGTCACCCGAAAAAGTTGCGATTCAGATTATTACCGCCCTGCGTTTGGCTTGCGCCAGCTAACAGCCGTCTATACTCATAGCTCAGACATAAAAAAAGGATGAGCTATGCCAACCAGACCTCCCTATCCACGTGAAGCCCGCATCGTTACCGTTGAAAAAGGTAATGGTGATCAAACCGTAACCTGGTACCAGCTGCGTGCCGATCACCCTAAACCTGATTCGCTGATCAGCGAACATGAAACCGAACAGGAAGCGCTGGATGCGAAACGGCGCTATGAGGATCCTGAGAAGTCCTGACAGGAATCCGAATTCGTTACAACCGTGCCTGAATCACACTTTTAACTTATCGCTGATGTTAAGCAGCAGTTAATATTTAGTTATTACAGGTGGATTCGGAAAGGCCAGTCGATCTTTACACTACGGTGTTGAGATCCCCTGCTACGCTTGGTGCTGTTTTGTTGAATAAATGAACAGTGCAGCGTAGTGAGCCTGCACCTGTGTGGCAGTTGTGGTAGTAACGGAAGGCGATCAAAATGAAGGCGACGTTGGCGATCCTCACGATTGGTGTGGTGCCTGTAAGCGAAGTATTACCGCTCTTAACCGAGCATGTCTCTGAACAACAAATTACGCATCTCAGTCTGTTAGGGAAGCTCAGTCGGGAAGAGGTCATGGAAGACTACGCGGTCGGAGAGGGGGAAGATCCCCTGGCAACGTTACTCAGTGACGGTAAACTGGCGCATGTGTCGCGCCAGAAAATCGAGCGCGCGCTACAGGGCGTGATCGAAGTGCTCGACAATCAGGACTATGACGTCATTTTGCTGATGAGCACGGCACCCGTTAAAGGACTCAGCGCGCGTAATGCCATTCTGCTCGAACCGATGCGGATTATCCCCCCGCTGGTGGCCTCTATTGTTGATGGTCATCAGGTTGGGGTCATCGTTCCCGTTGAGGAACTGCTGGATAACCAGACGGTGAAGTGGGCTGCGCTGGAGCACACCCCGCTGTACGCGCTGGCTAACCCGTTCTGGGACAGCGAAGCGAAGCTGATTGCGGCTGGGCAGGAATTGATCGACAGAGGGGCGGATGTCCTGATGCTCGACTGCCTGGGCTTCCATCAGCGGCATCGTGATTTATTGCAAAAGGCGCTGGATGTTCCGGTGCTGCTCTCTAACGTCCTGATGGCGCGTCTGGCGTCAGAATTACTGGTGTAATGATTTTGCGTGACAGGTCATGAGCATGGCCCCTATAGTGGATTTTTCTCTATAAATATAAGGGCCAGTTCATGCTTCAAAGTAACGAATACTTTTCCGGTAAAGTGAAATCCATTGGTTTTACCAGCAGCAGCACTGGCCGCGCCAGTGTCGGCGTAATGGCGGAAGGGGAATACACCTTTGGCACCGCAGAAGCGGAAGAGATGACGGTGGTCAGCGGCGCGCTGAACGTCCTGCTGCCGGGTGAAACGGAGTGGAAAGTATATAGTGCCGGGCAGGTCTTCAACGTGCCGGGCCACAGCGAGTTCCATTTACAGGTTGCAGAGCCAACCTCTTATCTGTGCCGCTATCTGAAATAAAAGCATGCCGGGTGGCGCATTCGCTTACCCGGCCTACGTTTTGCCTGTCAGCGCTGCGCTTCGCCGCCGAGACCTTCCACCAGGTTCTGAATCAGCGCCGCCAGCTCGCCGGTCATCAGGATAAAGTCTGCGTCAAAGCGCTGAGCATAATCTTCGCGGTCGATATCTTCGTTCTGATCGCGCAGTTCATCGCAGAATTTCAGGCGCTTCACGGAGCCGTCATCACACATCACAAACTGAATGCGCTGCTGCCAGTCGAGTGCCAGTTTGGTCACCACTTTGCCCGCTTCAATGTGCACGGCGATTTCGTCGCTCACCAGTTCCTGTTTCTTCGCGCGGATCACGCCGCCATCTTCCAGCAACGCTTTCAGCTCTGCTTCATCAAGGATCTGGAAGCCCTGCGCGGCAGTCCCGCTGCGCACCCACTCGGTCAGGGTCAGCTCAATCGGCGTTTCCAGCGCCAGCGGTACCACCGGTAATGAGCCAAGGCTCTTACGCAGCAGCGCCAGCGTATCTTCGGCTTTTTTGGCGCTGGCGCAGTCCACCATGATCAGCCCGTTAACGGTGTCGATCCACATCATGGTCTGGCTAAAGCGGCTAAACGCGCGCGGCAGCAGCGAGTGCAGCACTTCATCCTTCAGCGAATCTTTTTCGGTTTTTTTAAGCTTACGGCCCTGTTCAGCTTCCAGCTTGAAGATCTTCGCTTCGAGTGCCTGCTTAACCACGGGCGTCGGCAGGATCTTCTCTTCTTTGCGGGCGCAAACGATGATTTGCCCCGTGCTGCTGGCGTGGGTCAGCGCATCGCTTTGAGAACCCATTGGCGGAACCCAGCCGGTTTTTGCCATATCCTGGCTACCGCAAGGGGTAAAGGAGTAAGCGGCTAACTGTTTTTCCATCTCTTCTGCACGCAGCGAAACGTCGCGGCTGAGACGGTAAACCATCAAATTTTTGAACCACAGCATGATAATTTCCACGGCCTTGTCGTTAAATCAGCGGGCATGATAACGAATTGTCGCATCGCTTGCATTGCTAATCGGGAAGCGGGCTTCTACTCTGTTGATAATCAAAATAATGAGGAGTGTCTTGTGCGTATTGGGATTGATTTGGGCGGCACCAAAACAGAAGTCATCGCGTTGAGCGAGCAGGGGGAGCAACTGTTTCGCCACCGTCTGCCTACGCCGCGCGATGATTATCACCAGACCATAGAGACGATTGCCCGCCTGGTCGATATGGCAGAGCAGGCAACGGGCGAGACGGGCACAGTCGGGATGGGGATCCCTGGCTCCATTTCGCCGTATACCGGCGTGGTGAAAAACGCCAACTCCACCTGGCTCAACGGTCAGCCGTTTGATAAAGACTTAAGTCAACGCCTGAACCGGGAAGTGCGTCTGGCGAATGACGCAAACTGCCTGGCGGTGTCTGAGGCCGTGGATGGCGCAGCGGCTGGCGCGCAGACCGTATTTGCCGTAATTATCGGCACCGGCTGCGGGGCGGGCGTGGCCTTCGGAGGGCGCTCGCATATTGGCGGCAACGGCACCGCGGGCGAGTGGGGGCACAACCCGCTGCCGTGGATGGATGAAGATGAACTCAAATACCGCGCCGAAGTGCCGTGCTACTGTGGCAAGCAGGGCTGTATAGAGACCTTTATCTCCGGTACGGGGTTTGCCACCGATTATCATCGTCTGAGCGGCCAGCCGCTGAAAGGTAACGAGATTATGCGTCTGGTTGATGAGCAGGATCCGGTGGCTGAACTGGCGCTCAGCCGCTACGAAATGCGGCTGGCTAAGTCACTGGCGCATGTGATCAATATCCTCGATCCGGACGTGATTGTGCTGGGCGGCGGCATGAGCAACGTCGACCGACTTTACGCCACGGTGCCAACGCTGGTGAAACAGTGGGTATTTGGCGGCGAGTGCGAAACGCCGATCCGCAAAGCCGTCCACGGTGACTCCAGCGGCGTGCGAGGCGCGGCGTGGCTGTGGCCGGAATAAACGCAAAACGGCAACTTGCGTTGCCGTTTTTGATGTTTGTACCCTCTCCCACAGGGAGAGGGCCAGGGTGAGGGCATCAGACCGCACCGTCCCCCATTCAATTCACCGCAAACTCCCTGTCCAGCCTGCTATACCCCAGCCCGTTGATCTTCTTCACCTTGATCTGCACCGGAATACGCTCTTTCATCGCCTCAACGTGGCTGATCACGCCGATGGTTTTCCCGGTGGCGTTCAGTGCGTCGAGCGCATCCAGCGCGGTGTCCAGCGTTTCACTGTCGAGCGTGCCGAACCCTTCATCCAGGAACAGCGAATCAATGCGCGTTTTGTGACTGACCAGATCGGAAAGCGCTAAAGCCAGCGCCAGACTGACCAGGAAACTCTCCCCGCCGGAAAGGGTACGGGTATCGCGTATCGCATCGGCCTGCCAGGTATCGACCACTTCCAGCTCCAGCGCGTCGCTGGCTTTACGCTGAAGCAGATAGCGGCCATGCAGACGGTTGAGCTGCTGGTTGGCAAGCCACACCAGATTATCCAGCGTTAGCCCCTGGGCGAATTTACGGAATTTATCGCCGGTGCTGGAGCCTATCAGCGCATTGAGATAGCCCCAGTCGTCGGCCTGACGCGCCGCCTCCTCAATCTGCTGCATAAGCGCCTGCTGGTGCAGACGGTTATCGGCGTCCTGTTTGAGCTGCTGGCGGATCTCCCCCTGATGCGTGGTGTTGTCCCGAAGCTGTTGCGCCAGCTGATGTAACTGCGCCTGAAGCGTTGCGGCATCGGTTTCCAGCCCCTCGGGGCGCTGTGCCTGATGCGCCTGAAGCTGCTGGCTTGCCTGCACCGAAAGCGCCGTGGTCTGCTGGAGCTGGTTTTCCAGCGTCTGCTTTTGCTGTTCAAGCTGGCGGATCGACGCTTCATCCAGCAGGGCGGAGAGAAATGCCTCCCGATCGGCAAAGCAGCTCGCGGTCAGCGCGGCGTTGAACTGAGCCTGTGATTGCTGGAGCCGTTCACGCTCAAGCGTCTCCTGCTGCTGGAGGGTGGTGAGCTGGCTTTGCAGCGACACGCATTCGTCGTGGATGCCGCGCCACTTCTCAGGTATAACCGCGTCGGCTTCTGTATCATCGGTAACCGGCAGCGTCTCCAGGATTGGCATCAGGGCGTTAATACGTTCCTGAATCGTACCGTGCTGGGCCTGTTTTTCCTGCCACAGGGTATATTCAGCTTCGCGTGCGCTCAGCCAGGCGCTTTCGGCCCCTTCATCGGGCACGCTAAGCGACAGCGACTCTAGCGAGGCCGCCAGCGCCTGACGCGTCGCCGTCAGCTGCTGCTGGTACTGGCGCGCCTGATCTTCCTGTTCATTGAGCTGGTTTTGCTGCGTCAGACGCTGGCTAAGCTGATACAGCTGGCGTTCATACTGCTCCTGTTCGCTCATCCAGGGGGCAATATCATCCTGAATATTCAGCGCTATGTTCAGGGAGGCACAGACCTCCAGCCACTCTTTAGTGAGTGCTTGCTCTTCCTGAGAGAGAGCCTGTGCTTCCTCAGTCTCGCGCTGGATCTGTTGGGTCAGCGCATTCACCTGCCCGAGCACCAGCAATCCTTCCTCTTTTAGCGCGGCAACCTCTTTCTCCAGCGCGTCGCGGCGGCGCTGATTGTCAGTCAGTTCAAGCGCCTGATACTGCACAACTGCCGGGTGTTCGCGTGAACCGCAGAGCGGGCAAGGCTTACCCGCTTCCAGCTGAGCACGATAATTCTCAAGATCCTTGATTGTCGCCTCACGCTCACAGAGCGCTTTCAGGTCGGCATAGTGCTGATTTTTTTCTTTGAACTGCTGACGCCGCAGGATCAGCGTTTCATTGAGCTTACCCTGCTCAGCCTGCGCTTTCTGCACGCTTTCCGCATTCTGGCGCAGTCGTTTTTGCAGCGGCTGATAGCGAGCGTGAAGCGCAGTCAGACGCTGGCGGAGCGCCCGCGATTGTGCCTGTTGCTCCATTGCCGTCGCGAGATCCTCAGCCGTCAGCGTCAGCGTACTCTCCGGCAGCTCAGCCAGCTTCTGACGAAGCTCAGCCATGCGCGCTGCCTGGGCAACAAGCTGATTTTTATCGCGATTCAGCTGCGTAAAATGCGCCCGCCAGCCGGCAATTTCCTGTCCCCACTGACGGAAACGATCGTGTTCGGTTAGCCACTGCGTCAGCGCCGTGTGCTCTGTCTGCAACTGTTCACGGTTGCGCTGCGCACCGTTGCGGATACGCGCGCGCTGTGCCGCTCTGTCGAGTAAGCGAGTATTTACTTCGACAATTCGCTCTGCGGTTTGCGACAGGCGGGCGGTCTGCTCCTGCTGGTGCTCCCATAGCGGACGTAGCTGGGCGGCGGGTTGCGCCAGCTGGAGCTTCGCCAGTTGCGGCGCGGCGTCCGTCAGAGCCTGTTGCGCCTGCTGCTGCGAAGCGGCTGCGCGCTGCTGCTCACGTATCAGCTCGTCGTTACGCGTAAGCCACTGAAAATCTTTCTGTTGGCTCTGCTGCTGTGCCAGCAGGATTTTCTCTTCGTCAGTGAGCGCCTGCAAACTTTGCTGCAAGTGATGCTGCTGTTCCTCGCTCAACAGCACAACCCCTGCGGCCTGCGCTTCGCACATCTCCAGCGCGTTACGTGCCGCTTTGTGTTTTTCAAAAACCATGGCGGAAATCTGGCCGTAAATTTCCGTGCCGGTCAGTTCCTCCAGCAGCTCAGCGCGATCGCTCGGTTTAGCATTCAGGAAGGCGGCAAACTGCCCCTGCGAGAGCAACATCGAGCGGGTAAAGCGACCATAGTCCAGCCCGGTGAGTGCGGCGGTTTGTTCCAGCTTATCCGTGACTTTGTCGGCCAGAATTTTGCCGTCTTCGCAGCGGGCCAGCTCTACGCGCGGTGCCTGTAAGTTCCCGTCCGGCTGGTTGCGGGCGCGGTTCTGGCTCCAGAAAGCGCGATAAGCAACGCCTTTGACCTCAAATTCCACTTCCGCCAGGCATTCGGCGGTATCGCGCGTCATCAGGTCGTTTTGCGCCTGAGAGACCTTATTAAGACGCGGCGTTTCGTGGTACAGCGCCAGGCAGATGGCATCCAGCAGCGTGGTTTTACCCGCGCCGGTTGCGCCGGTGATGGCAAACAGCCCGTTGCTGGCGAACGGCTCCGCGGTGAAATCAATTTTCCACTCACCCTTTAGCGAATTCAGATTTTTCAGACGCAGGCTCAGAATTTTCATGCGTTTTCGTCCTCGTCATGGAGGGAGTGCAGGGTCTGGGCAAACAGCTCGTTAAGCCTGGTGCGTCTGGCCTCGTCCACCTCTTCATGCGCAAGCCGCCGCGCGAACACCTCTTCAACCCGAAGTTCGCTAAGCGTTTCACGCTGGGCGTTGAGCAGTATTTTCTCGCGCTGCTCGCGGCTGCGGCGTACCAGCAGTACTTCCACGGGAAGGTCTTCCGTCAGCGTCTGAATTTTACGCTGCATATCGTACAGGTAGTCGTCGGTGGTGATTTCGATATCGAGCCAGACGGGGGGATTAAGCGCTGCGCCGCGCCACTGCTCAAGCTGAGCGGTAATGGCGGCCAGATCGCCTTTCAGCACCGCCAGCGGCTGGGTGACCGGCACCTCGAGCGTCTCAACGGCGCTAAGTTTGCCTTCGGTGAAGCTCACCAGATGGACGGATTTGGCTTTGCCCGTTTCGTCAAAACTGAGCGAAATGGGCGAGCCGCTGTAGCGGATATGCTCGCAGCCGCCGACGATCTGGGCCCGGTGAATATGCCCGAGGGCAATGTAGTCGGCGGGGGGGAAGTTTTGCGCCGGAAACGCGTCCAGCGTACCGATATAGATCTCGCGCACCGCATCACTCTTACTGGCTCCGACGGTGGTGAGGTGTCCGGTGGCAATGATCGGAATGGCCTGATCGCCGCGCAGGGCGCAGGCTTCCGTATGCTGCTGGTGATAATAGCGGGTGATGGCCTGCAACAGATGCTGCTGTTTTTCGCTGCCGGACAGACCCGCCTGGCTTTGCACGATATCGCGCGGGCGTAAAAACGGGATTGGGCACAGCACCGCGCCCGGCGTGCCGTCGCGTTTTTTCAGGATCTGCGGCGCGTGCCCGGCGCTGGCCACCACGGTGGTATTGAGGAACGCCAGAATATCGCGGGATTCATTCAGCGTCGCCACCGAGTCATGATTTCCGGCGACAATCACCAGGTGACAACCGGTTTGCTGGAGGTTGACCACAAAACGGTTGTATAGCTCACGCGCATAGCTCGGCGGCGATCCGGTATCAAAAATGTCGCCCGCCACAATAATCGCGTCCACCTCGTGAGCCTGAGCCGCCTCCAGCAGCCAGTTCAGGAACGCTTCATGTTCCGCGGCGCGGCTTTTGCTGTAAAAATTTTGACCCAGGTGCCAGTCTGAGGTGTGAAGTATGCGCATAAAAGATCCGTGGCAATAATAAGAAAGCAGGATTATAAACTTTCGTGGAACGGAAAATAACCGCTGTAATAAAACAACAGTTTGCCATTTATAGTGGTAATGTTTTTCATAAATCTGTCATAAATCTGACGCATAATGACGCCGCATTACAGACTTGTAACTTAAATACGATAAGACAGGGCAAAGTATGGCGAGACGTATTCTGGTCGTAGAAGATGAAGCTCCGATCCGTGAAATGGTGTGCTTCGTGCTTGAACAAAATGGCTTCCAGCCGGTTGAAGCGGAAGATTATGACAGCGCGGTGAACCAGCTGAATGAACCCTGGCCCGATCTGATCCTGCTGGACTGGATGCTGCCTGGCGGTTCCGGATTACAGTTTATCAAGCATATCAAACGCGAGGCGATGACCCGTGATATCCCGGTGGTGATGCTGACGGCGCGCGGCGAGGAAGAGGATCGCGTGCGCGGTCTGGAAACCGGCGCGGACGATTACATCACCAAACCGTTCTCCCCGAAAGAGCTGGTGGCGCGTATCAAAGCCGTGATGCGCCGTATTTCACCGATGGCGGTGGAAGAGGTGATTGAGATGCAGGGGCTGAGCCTGGATCCTACCTCACACCGGGTCATGACCGGCGAAAATCCCCTCGATATGGGACCGACCGAATTTAAACTCCTGCACTTCTTTATGACACACCCGGAGCGCGTTTACAGCCGCGAACAGTTGCTGAATAACGTCTGGGGAACTAACGTCTATGTCGAAGACCGAACGGTTGACGTCCATATTCGCCGCCTGCGTAAAGCACTGGAACTGAGCGGCCACGATCGCATGGTACAGACGGTCCGCGGCACGGGTTATCGCTTCTCGACCCGTTTCTGAACAATGACAGGAGTGTGACGCGTGCTGGAACGTCTGTCATGGAAAAGGCTCGTCTTTGAACTGATCTTATGCTGTATTCCGGCCCTCATTCTGGGGGCTATCTTTGGCTATCTGCCGTGGTTTTTACTGGTGGCCGTGACGGGATTGCTCGTCTGGCATTTCTGGAATTTACTGCGTCTTTCCTGGTGGCTGTGGGTCGACAGAAGTATGACACCTCCGCCGGGAAGCGGGAGCTGGGAACCGCTACTCTACGGCCTGCACCAGATGCAGATGCGTAATAAAAAGCGCCGTCGTGAGCTGGGAAGCCTGATCAAACGCTTTCGTAGCGGTGCGGAGTCGCTGCCGGACGCGGTGATCCTGACGACGGAAGAAGGGACCATCTTCTGGTGCAATGGCCTCGCACAGCAGCTGTTGGGCCTGCGCTGGCCGGATGATAACGGTCAGAACATCCTCAACCTTCTGCGCTATCCCGAGTTCACGCTGTATCTGAAAAAGCGGGATTTTTCGCGCCCGCACAATCTGAAGCTCAATAACGGTCGCCATCTGGAGATCCGCGTGATGCCCTACAGCGATCGGCAGTGGCTGATGGTGGCGAGGGACGTTACCCAGATGCACCAGCTTGAGGGCGCGAGACGTAACTTCTTTGCCAACGTCAGCCACGAGCTGCGTACGCCGTTGACGGTGCTTCAGGGCTACCTGGAGATGATGCAGGAGCAAACGCT
Organism: Enterobacter cloacae complex sp. 677-3DZ2D5B; assembly: GCF_004136695.1. NCBI lineage: Bacteria > Pseudomonadati > Pseudomonadota > Gammaproteobacteria > Enterobacterales > Enterobacteriaceae > Enterobacter > Enterobacter cloacae complex sp. 677-3DZ2D5B. Next base: position 76,262 of record NZ_QFLS01000010.1, read on the forward strand.
TGAGGGGGCGCCGCGTGAGAAAGCGCTGCATACCATGCGGGAGCAGACGTTCCGCATGGAAGGGCTGGTCAAACAGCTGCTTACGCTTTCAAAAATTGAGGCTGCCCCGTCGCTGGCGCTAAATGACATCATTGATGTGCCGATGATGTTGCGGGTGGTGGAGCGCGAAGCCCAAACGCTGAGTCATAATCAGCACACCCTGAGTTTTGACGTTGATAACACGCTGAAAGTGCTCGGCAGTGAAGATGAGCTGCGAAGCGCTATCTCAAACCTGGTCTATAACGCCGTGAATCACACCCCGAAAGGGACGCATATCGCGGTGCGCTGGCAGCATACCCCGGCGGGCGCTGAGTTTAGCGTCGAGGACAACGGGCCGGGGATTGGGCCTGAACACCTCCCGCGTCTCACTGAACGGTTCTACCGGGTGGATAAGGCGCGCTCGCGGCAGACCGGCGGAAGCGGACTGGGGCTGGCAATTGTGAAGCATGCCGTCAGCCACCACGAAAGCCGGCTCAATATCGAAAGCACCCTCGGTAAGGGCACGCGCTTTAGCTTCGTGATTCCGGAACGATTAATTGCCAAAAAAAGCGCCTGACAGCGTGTGTGTCAGGCTACCTTTCCACGGGCCAGCGATTGCTGGCCCGTTTGCTTTGCAGTCAAGCGAAACGCGGATGAATATTATACGGCTGGTGCTTTTTTGTTCGCATGATTAGCCATGAGTTTTTCTTATACATGGCATATTATGTTGGTCTGGATTTTCATGCTGGCATATTGTTCTGGTTTTACGATCCCTTCTTGCCTTTAAACGTTATAAGCGTTTAAATTGCCCCCCATATACTGTCAGACCGACTGTATTTGCGTGGTAAATCGAAAAACTATTCTTCGCCACGCCAGGACGGGAGCATATCCCGCTGAAATTGAGCAAATTTTCCGCTGTATCGTCCCATCAGGGATGGCGAAAATCTCAACGTATTCAACACCACATCCACAGGCAGTAAGGTTTTATGACCCATCACTTGAAATCGCGTGACATTATCGCGCTGGGCTTTATGACATTTGCGCTGTTCGTTGGCGCAGGTAACATCATTTTTCCTCCAATGGTTGGCTTACAGGCGGGTGAACACGTCTGGACGGCTGCGTTTGGCTTCCTGCTTACTGCCGTGGGCCTGCCGGTACTGACCGTTATCGCGCTGGCGAAAGTCGGTGGCGGTGTGGACAGCCTCAGCACCCCGATTGGCAAAGTGGCTGGCGTTCTGCTGGCAACCGTCTGCTATCTGGCCGTTGGCCCGCTGTTCGCGACCCCGCGCACGGCGACCGTCTCCTTTGAAGTGGGTATCGCCCCGCTGACCGGTGACGGCGCGATGCCACTGTTTATTTACAGCCTCATTTACTTCGCCATCGTGATTCTGGTTTCTCTCTATCCGGGCAAACTGCTGGATACCGTGGGTAACTTCCTGGCACCGCTGAAAATTGTGGCGCTGATTGTGCTGGCGGTTGCGGCCATTGTCTGGCCTGCGGGGCCCATCAGCTCCGCGATGGACGCCTACCAGAACGCGGCGTTCTCAAACGGTTTCGTGAACGGCTATCTGACGATGGATACGCTTGGCGCGATGGTGTTTGGTATCGTTATCGTTAACGCCGCGCGTTCCCGTGGGGTGACCGAAGCGCGCCTGCTGACTCGTTACACTATCTGGGCTGGCCTGATGGCCGGTGTCGGCCTGACGCTGCTGTATCTGGCGCTGTTCCGTCTGGGTTCAGATAGCGCAACGCTGGTCGATCAGAGCGCAAACGGCGCGGCGATCCTGCATGCTTACGTGCAGCACACCTTTGGTGGTGCAGGCAGCATGCTGCTGGCGGCGCTGATTTTCCTGGCCTGTCTGGTGACGGCGGTGGGTCTGACCTGCGCCTGCGCGGAGTTCTTCGCTCAGTATCTGCCGCTCTCTTACCGCACGCTGGTGTTTATCCTCGGCATCTTCTCCATGGCGGTTTCAAACCTCGGTCTGTGCCACCTGATCCAGGTGTCAATTCCGGTGCTGACGGCTATCTATCCGCCATGTATCGTGCTGGTGGTGCTGAGCTTCACCCGCCCGTGGTGGCATAACTCGACGCGAATTATTGCGCCGGCCATGTTTATCAGCCTGATTTTTGGTATCCTTGACGGGATCAAAGCATCAGCATTTGCAGAAATCCTGCCAGCCTGGACACAGCGTCTGCCGCTGTCCGAGCAGGGTCTGGCCTGGCTGATGCCTTCCGTTGTAGCGCTGGTTCTTGCGATTATCTGGGACCGTGCGGCCGGGCGTCAGGTGACATCCAACGCCCATTAATCAACGGCAACAAATTGTTTAACCACGGGGCTTAAGGCCCCGTGGTTTTTTGTTTTTTTCGTGTTGAATGGCAAGATTTTAATGGAAAGCACTAACAAACTTAAACGTGGATTGAGCACCCGCCACATCCGCTTTATGGCGCTGGGCTCGGCTATCGGCACCGGTCTTTTTTATGGCTCGGCAGATGCCATCAAAATGGCCGGTCCAAGCGTTCTGCTGGCCTACATCATCGGCGGTGCCGCGGCCTATATCATCATGCGTGCGCTGGGGGAGATGTCGGTTCACAACCCGTCTGCCAGCTCGTTTTCACGCTATGCACAAGAGAACTTAGGCCCGCTGGCCGGGTTTATCACCGGCTGGACTTATTGCTTTGAAATCCTGATTGTCGCCATTGCCGATGTGACGGCGTTTGGCATCTATATGGGAGTCTGGTTCCCTGCCGTGCCGCACTGGATCTGGGTGCTGAGCGTGGTGCTGATTATCTGCGCCGTTAACCTGATGAGCGTGAAGGTGTTTGGCGAGCTGGAGTTCTGGTTCTCCTTCTTCAAGGTCGCGACCATTATCATCATGATCCTCGCCGGTTTCGGCATCATCATCTGGGGTATCGGCAACGGTGGGCAGCCAACCGGCATCCATAACCTGTGGAGCAACGGCGGCTTCTTTAGCAACGGCTGGCTTGGGATGGTCATGTCGCTCCAGATGGTCATGTTCGCCTATGGCGGAATCGAGATTATCGGCATCACCGCCGGGGAAGCGAAAGATCCGGAGAAGTCTATTCCGCGCGCCATCAACTCGGTGCCGATGCGTATCCTGGTGTTCTACGTGGGCACGCTGTTTGTGATTATGTCCATCTACCCGTGGAACCAGGTGGGCACCAACGGCAGCCCGTTTGTCCTGACTTTCCAGCATATGGGCATTGCGTTTGCCGCCAGCATTCTCAACTTTGTGGTGCTGACCGCCTCGCTGTCGGCCATCAACAGTGACGTGTTCGGCGTGGGCCGTATGCTGCACGGCATGGCGGAGCAGGGCAGTGCGCCGAAGGTGTTTGCCAAAACGTCGCGTCGCGGCACCCCGTGGGTAACGGTGCTGGTCATGACCGTGGCGCTGCTGTTCTCGGTCTACCTGAACTACATCATGCCGGAGAACGTCTTCCTGGTGATTGCGTCACTGGCGACCTTCGCCACCGTGTGGGTATGGATCATGATCCTGCTGTCGCAGATTGCGTTCCGTCGCCGCCTGTCGCCAGAAGAGGCCAAAGCGCTGAAGTTTAAAGTGCCGGGCGGCGTGCCAACGACCTTTGTCGGTCTCATCTTCCTGGTCTTCATCATTGGCCTGATTGGTTATCACCCGGATACCCGTATCTCCCTGTACGTGGGCTTCGCGTGGATCGTCCTGCTGCTGGTGGGCTGGATGTTTAAATGTCGCCGCGATCGTCAGCTGGCGGAAGCACAGTAAGGTAAAAATGCCGGGTGGCGCTGCGCTTACCCGGCCTACATTCCCTTTTGCCCTGGAAAAAATCTCCTCCTCCGTTCTCCTCCCCCAATAATCCCGAACACGATGAGCTATCTTTAATCACCCTGTGGCAAGGTGACGTCAATTTCATCAAAGGGGATTCGTGATGTTAAACGCCTGGCACCTTCCGGTTGCCCCATTTGTTAAGCAAAACAAAGACAACCTTGTGATTACGCTCTGGCTGGCAGGGGACAATCAGCCTGAACGTGTGACCCTGCGCGCCGAAGTGGATAACGAAGAAACGTCGCTGAAAATGCACAAAGTGCGCAGCCAGCCGCAGCCGGGCGTCACGGCGTGGCGGGCAAATATCGATTTGCGCAGCGGGCAACCGCGTCGCCGCTACGGCTTCAAGCTGCTGTGGAACAACCGCCAGCTGTGGTTTACCCCGCAGGGTTTCAGCCGTTTCCCTCCGGCCAGGCTGGAGCAGTTTGCCGTGGATCACCCGGATAACGGCCCGCAGTGGGTTAACGATCAGGTCTTTTACCAGATTTTCCCGGACCGCTTTGCGCGCAGTGAAAAGCGCACCGTCGATCAGGACAAGGTTTATTACCATCATGCGGTCGGTCACGACATCATTCTGAAAAAATGGGACGAGCCGCTGACCGCCCAGGCGGGGGGATCGACCTTTTACGGCGGCGATCTCGACGGTATCAGCGAAAAACTGCCGTACCTGAAAAAGCTCGGCGTGACGGCGCTGTACCTGAACCCGGTGTTTAAAGCGCCAAGCGTGCACAAATACGATACGCAGGACTACCGCCACGTTGACGAGCAGTTTGGCGGTGACGAAGCGCTGCTGCGGCTGCGGCACAACACGCAAAAAGAGGGTATGCGCCTGATCCTTGATGGCGTGTTCAATCACAGCGGTGATTCTCATGCGTGGTTTGACCGTCACAATCAGTCGATGGGCGGCGCATGCCATAATCCGGACTCACCGCAGCGTGACTGGTACAGTTTTGACGAGAATGGCCGCGCCCTGGACTGGCTGGGCTACCCGAGCCTGCCGAAGCTCGATTTCCAGTCGCCATCGCTGGTGAATGAGATCTACGGCGGCGACGACAGCATCGTGCGCCACTGGCTGAAAGCGCCGTGGAACATGGACGGCTGGCGGCTGGACGTGGTGCATATGCTGGGTGAAGCAGGCGGGGCGCGGAATAACCTTCAGCATGTCGCCGCCATTACCCGGTCGGCAAAAGCGGCCCGGTCGGAAGCATTCGTCTTCGGGGAGCACTTTGGCGACGCGCGTCAGTGGTTGCAGGCTGATGCAGAAGACGCGGCGATGAACTATCGCGGCTTCACCTTCCCGCTGTGGGGTTTCCTCGCTAACACCGATATCTCTTACGATCCGCAGCATATTGACGCCGAAACCTGCATGGCGTGGATGGAAAACTATCGCGCTGGCCTGTCGCATCAGCAGCAGCTGCGGATGTTTAACCAGCTCGACAGCCACGATACCGCACGCTTTAAATCGTTGCTGGGTAAGGATGTGGCGCGTCTGCCGCTGGCGGTGACCTGGCTCTTTACCTGGCCGGGCGTACCCTGCATCTACTATGGCGATGAAGTCGGGCTGGACGGCAACAACGATCCGTTCTGCCGTAAAACCTTCCCGTGGGAGCCTGAAAAGCAGGATCAGGATCTGTTCAGCCTCTACCAGCGCATGGCGACGCTGCGCAAGCAGAGCCAGGCCCTGCGATACGGGGGCTGTCAGGTGATGTACGCCCACGATAACGTGGTGGTGTTTGTCCGCGTCTATAACCAGCAGCGCGTGCTGGTGGCGATCAACCGGGGCGAGGCGTGTGAAGTCGTGCTGGAAGATTCACCGCTGCTGGCTGGTAAAATGTGGAAGAGCAAAGAGGGTAAAGCGACGTTCCAGGGGAGCGTGCTCACGCTGCCAGCGATCTCCGCTGCGGTCTGGTTCGGCAGCTAAGCGCAGGCAGAATGGTTTTCACCTTTTAAGATGGCGCAAATGCAACGATTTGTGTCAATCTTAACGGATCGTTTACGGTGAAGGTGGAAACATGGACGAGCTTTACATCCTTGGCTGTTTGTTCCTGGTTTTTGCGCTGGTCGTGGCACCCGTGCTCGCGGTGATAGGCTTTAACCGAAGCACGGCGGCGCGGCAGGAGATCGCCCGGCTTCGCCAGCGCATTGAGGCGCTCGAGCAGCGTAGTGTGGCTGAGAAAGCACCGGAGCAGGTGCAGACCGCCGCGCCGGTGAAGACGCCAGCGCCGGTGTCAGAGGCCGTTAACGCACCTGTCGATCCCTGGCGTCCCGAACCGCCCGTCACTGAAGCAGAGCCTGTGCCTGTACCGGCGGCAAAACGTCCTTCCGCCTTTGGCGGCATCCTGTCCTCGCTGACGCGCTGGTTTATGCAGGGCAATCCGCTGGCAAAACTGGGGATTGTACTGCTCTTCCTCGGACTCTCTTTCCTGCTGCGCTATACCGTTGAACATTCACTGTTTCCGCTTGAGCTGCGTCTTGCCGCCACGGCGCTGTTTGCCATGGTTCTGCTGGCCGTTGGATGGCGGCTGCGGCACAGGCAGCGGATCTACGCGCTGATCCTCCAGGGCGGAGCGACCGGCGTGCTTTATCTGACCGTCTTTGGCGCATTCCGGCTGTGGCAGATGCTGCCGATGACGCTGGCGTTTGCGCTGCTGGTGGTGATTTGCGCGGCGAGCGTCGGGCTGGCCGTGTTGCAAAAGGCGCTGAGCCTTGCCATGCTGGCGAGCCTCGGCGGATATCTTGCGCCGCTGCTCCTGTCTACCGGGGGCGGTAGCTTTGTGGCGCTATTCTCCTTCTATCTCCTGCTGTCCATCGGCATTCTCGTCATCAGCATCTGGCAGCACTGGCGCGAGCTCAACCTGCTCGGGCTGCTCTTCACGTTTGGCGTTGGCGGGGTGTGGGGACTGAGCGACTACCAGCCGGAAGACTATGTTATTTGTCAGCTGTTCCTGATTGCCAATACGCTTATTTTTGGCGTGTTTAGCGTGGCGCTGTCGCTGCGGGCGCAGGAAAAAGGCAAACAGATTATTGACGGCGTACTGCTGTTTGCTCCGCCGCTGATTGGTTTTGGGATGCAGTATGGCATGACGTCTCACTGGACGTACGGCCCGGCGCTAAGCGCGCTGGGCTATGGTGCGTTTTACCTCTCGCTGGCGTTTCTCGCGCTGCGGCGTTACCCCTCCATCGGACGACCGCTGGTTATGGCGGCGCTGGCGATCGGCGGCGGGTTTGCCACGCTTGCCATTCCGCTGGCGCTTTCAGCGCGCTGGACGGCGATGGCCTGGGCGCTGGAAGGGCTGGGTATTCTTTGGTTGGGCGTGCAACAGCAGCAGCGGCGCATGAGCTATAGCGGGACGGCGTTGCTGGTGCTGGCGCTCGGCAGCGCGATATGGGCGCAAATGGACGGCGTCACTTCGCTGAGCCTCCTGCTTATTTTCGCAGTGCTCAGTCTTTGCTGGCTGGCTGCGGCCTGGCTGTGGCAGAAAATCGCGCTGCCGGGCAGCTGGGCATTGCTGGCCGGTGGGTTGCTGTTCTGGTTAGTGGCGTTGCTGGGCGCGTCGCAGTTGTTCCTGAAGCAGGAGTTATCGCTTCTGGCAGGCGTGCTGGCGCTGACGGCGGCGTCGACCTGGGGATGGCGGCAGGCTGCCGCTCGTCTGGCATGGTGGGAGCTGGATGCCAGCAAATGGCTGCTGTGGCCGGTGATGCTGCTGATGGTGCTGTATCAGGTCTCGCACCAGCAGATTCTGGCGGCCGGCTGGGCAAATCTGGCCTGGGCTATCGCGCTGCCTGCCGCCCTGATGCTGCTGCGGCGCGACGAAGATAAACTTCTGCCGCGCATCTCAATGGGGCTGCATCTGTCGCTGTTGTGGATGATTTTACTCGCCCTTGCCGCCGAGCTTTACTGGTTTGCCCGCTCCCTGCCATGGGGCATGGCGGCCTGGGGAAGCGGCATTGCGATGGCTGTCGGCGGTGGGGTGATTATGGCGCTCTCCGCGGCCGTACGGCGTCGCGGGTGGCCTTTCCGGGTATGGCCTGCGCTCTACGCCTGCCTTGCCGCGATCCCTGTGGTTGTGGCGCTGGTGGTATTGCTGGTCGTGACCAATTTCCAGGACGGTGTGGTCTATCGACAGACCTGGCTGCCGCTGGTGAACCCGCTTGAGGAAGGGGCGGCGTTCGCGCTGCTGGGGCTGGTAGTATTTTATCGGGCAGTGGATCGCTACTATCCGGCATCGCTTGCGCAGTCCCGACCGTGGCCCGCCGTTGTGCTGATGGCGCTTGGCTTCTGGTGGCTCAACGGCGCGTTGCTGCGTGCGCTGGCGTGGTACGGCGAGGTGGCCTGGAACATGGAATCACTGTGGCATTCGCGGCTTATTCAGACCACCTTTGCCCTGTTCTGGATGTTCTGCGCGCTGGTGGTGATGATCCGCGCCACCCGTCAGGCCTCCCGTCAGCAGTGGCTTGGCGGTGCGGCGCTGCTGGGGGTGGTCATGCTCAAACTGATGCTGGTGGACAGCGCGGGCGGTGGCGGCCTGGCGCGCGCCGTCGCGTTTATTGGCGTGGCGATCCTGGTCCTGATTGTGGGCTATTTCTCGCCGCTACCGCCTAAAGCAGGAGAAGAAAAATGAAATGGATGAATGCGGTTGTTTGTGCAGCACTGCTGGCCATGGCCGGTCCGGCATTCAGCGAGGGCGCGCCAGCGGAATCCCCGCGGGATTATGCCTACGGCCTGTCCCTTGATACCTCTGCCTCTTCGCCGTGGTATCGGGTCATGCTGCCGCTGGCGATTTATCAGCAGAGCACATCGCCCGATCTGCGCGACGTGCGCGTGTTTAATCAGTCGGGCGAGCCTGTACCGTTCAGCCTGGTTACTACGACGCGTCCGCAGCCGGCACCGACCACCACGGCGCTGCGCCTTTTTGCGCTTAACGCCTCGCCGGGCGGGGAAGAGGACAGCGGCGATAAAATTATGCTACGGGCCAGAAACGGCGTGGAAATTGTGCTGGAAGGGCAACACGCTGCGGCTGCCGGACAGCACTATCTGCTGACCCTGCCGGAAAACGCGACGGAGGTTCCGCTCTCTCAGCTCCAGCTTTTCTGGGACACGCCGCAGGGCTCGTGGCAGGGGACGGCATCGGTCTATTACAGCGAGGATCTGAAAAACTGGTATACCTTGCGCGAAGAGATGCCCCTGCTGGACGTGATGAGTGGACGGGAGCGCCTGAAGCTCGACCGCATCGATACCGATCTGGTGTTATCACCTGAGGCGAATCGCTATCTGCTGCTGGTGCTGAACACGGGACGTTCTGCCCTGACGTTAACCGGCGTCAACGCGATTAACGCGCCTGCGCCGCCGGAATCAGAGCACATTAGCCTGGCGGGAGAGGGGGAGCGGTTATCCGAAAGCGAAGCCGTGTGGCGCTGGAAACATCCGCAGCCTCTGAGTGCGATCGCCTTCATGCTGAATGGCGACGGCGTTCTCCCGGCAGAAATAGCCTGGCGGGGGGCGGACAAGGATCGATGGCATACGCTGAAAAAAGAGGTGATCTACCAGCTCGGCGGCAAAACGGCTGAACCTGTTCCGCTCCCGGGCGGGCTGGTCGAGGCGGTAAAAATTAAGACCCTCAATGCGCGACTGCCCGAGAACCTGCCAGGCGTGATAGGGCAGCGCGTGCGCTACGATCTGGTGTTTAACGCGCAGGGGAAGGGGCCGTACCTGCTCGCGTGGGGGAACGGGGCTGCGAAACCGGCGAGCGTGGAGACGGATATGCTGATCCCGACCGAACTGCGTAAAACCTACGATCTGGCAGCCCTGCCGATGGCGGATACGCTGGAACCTGTCCCGCTGGGTGGCGAGGCGCGTTTAACCGCGACGTCTGCGGCTGAGCAGGAAAGCAGAATGAAAACGCTGATGGTCTGGGGCGTACTGATTGCGGGGGTGATGGTGCTTGCGGGTATGGCATGGCGCATCTGGCGCGAGGTAAAAAAAGACGGCGCAGCATAAGCCATAAAAAAACCCGCGTATTCGCGGGTTTTTTCGTAAACCGTGCCGATTACAGGCTGGATACGTTCTCAGACAGGTATTTAGCTACGCCGTCTGGGGAAGCCGCCATACCTTCTTTACCTTTTTCCCACTGAGCCGGGCACACTTCACCGTGCTCTTCGTGGAACTGGAGCGCGTCAACCATGCGCAGCATTTCGTCGATGTTACGACCCAGCGGCAGATCGTTCACAACCTGGTGACGAACGATGCCGTTTGCATCGATCAGGAAAGAACCACGCAGTGCAACGCCAGCGTCCGGATGTTCGATACCGTAAGCCTGCTGGATTTCGCGTTTGATGTCCGCAACCATCGCGTATTTCACCGCACCGATGCCGCCGTTTTCGACAGGGGTATTACGCCATGCGTTGTGTACAAATTCAGAGTCGAAGGAGACGCCAACCACTTCCACGCCACGCTTCTGGAATTCTTCGTAACGTTTGTCGAACGCGATCAGCTCAGACGGGCAAACGAAAGTGAAGTCCATTGGCCAGAAGAACAGAACGGTCGCTTTACCGTTGGTATGCTGTTTGAAGTTGAAGTTTTCAACGATTTCACCATTGCCCAGAACGGCGGCAGCTGTAAAATCCGGAGCCGGACGAGTTACCAGAACCATATGATTCTCCTGTAGATACTAAGGTTATTTGGAACGCAACGCGGGCCAGTATAGAGGCAGTACGGGAATAAGACAAAGAGGTGGTAACAATCGTTCCACCAGCTTTTACCTATCAATCATACCGGCATCACAGTTCTTTATTTTTCGCCTGCGTCATCATACGCGGGTAGAACTGCCAGAAGCGGGTTTCCAGCGCATCGTAATGTTCATCCAGGTCATGCCATGAGTCGCGCAGCGCGTCCAGACGCGGTCGACGGCTCGCCATGCCGTTCAGGACGTTCTGAATGAAATCCATCTCGCGGTATCGCTCCAGCCAGCGTTCAGACCAGAGATAGTTATTCAGATTCACAAAGCGCGGCGGGGAGTCCGGCAAAATGATCGACACCTGCGCGTGGGCGTAGCGCACAAACTCAGGCAGCGACATATCAGGCGACAGCTGCGGCCAGTGGCGCGACAGGAAATGATCCCACATGACGTCGAGCGTGATCGGCGCCACCCGTCGCGTTTCGGGGCGGAACCAGGTTTTGGCTTCCGTCACTTCCGGCAGGTTATCGGTCAGCACGTCGATGCGGCGGTGCATAAAAATCCCGTCGACAACCTCAGGGGAATACTCTTCCGCCGGGTTACCGCGTACAAAATCGGCCAGCAAATTGCCGGAGAGGGAGCTGTCCGCGAGGTGAGCGAGATGCAGGTGAGCGAGAAAATTCATGCGTTTTCGTTGTCCGGTGGCGGCTAGTTGTTGCAGCAAAAGGGTGTGAGCACTAGACTATGCCGCCTGTTTTTAAGTCACGAGTATACGTCATGCGCGTCGCCGATTTCTCCTTTGAACTACCTGAATCCCTGATTGCTCACTACCCCATGCCTGAGCGTAGCAGCTGTCGCTTGCTGTCACTGGACGGGCCAACGGGCGCGCTGACGCACGGTACTTTCACCGATCTGCTCGACAAGCTCAACCCTGGCGATCTGCTGGTCTTTAATAATACCCGCGTGATCCCGGCGCGTCTGTTTGGCCGTAAAGCCAGCGGCGGCAAGATTGAGGTGCTGGTCGAACGTATGCTCGATGATAAACGTATTCTGGCACATATTCGCGCCTCCAAAGCGCCTAAGCCGGGCGCGGAGCTGCTGCTGGGGGATGACGAGAGCATCAAAGCGACCATGACCGCGCGTCACGACGCGCTGTTCGAGGTGGAGTTCAACGACGAACGCACGGTGCTTGATATCCTCAACGCCATCGGCCACATGCCGCTGCCGCCGTACATTGAACGCCCGGACGAAGAGGCCGACCGCGAGCTGTATCAGACCGTCTACAGCCAGAAGCCGGGTGCGGTGGCGGCGCCAACGGCGGGCCTGCACTTTGATGAACCGCTGCTGGAAAAGCTGCGCGCCAAGGGCATTGAGATGGCCTTCGTGACGCTGCACGTCGGCGCGGGGACCTTCCAGCCGGTGCGCGTGGACAGCATCGAAGATCACATCATGCACTCTGAGTATGCCGAAGTGCCGCAGGAGGTTGTGGATGCGGTGCTGGCGGCGAAAGCGCGCGGTAGCCGCGTCGTGGCCGTCGGTACAACGTCGGTACGTTCCCTTGAGAGCGCTGCGCAGGCCGCGAAAAGCGAGCTGATTGAACCGTTCTTTGGCGATACGCAGATTTTTATCTACCCGGGCTATCAGTACAAAGTCATTGATGCGCTGGTGACCAACTTCCATCTGCCTGAATCGACGCTGATTATGCTGGTTTCCGCGTTTGCGGGGTATCAGCATACGATGAACGCCTACAAGTCTGCGGTAGAACAAAAATATCGCTTTTTTAGCTACGGTGACGCGATGTTTATCACGTACAATCCGCAGGCTTTGAATGAGCGTGTCGGGGAATAAGTCCGCGGCACTGTGTTACAACGTTGGACTGTTTTTCTGACGTCGGAGAAAAAATGAAATTTGAACTCGATACCACCGATGGTCGCGCGCGTCGCGGTCGTCTGGTGTTTGATCGCGGCGTGGTAGAAACCCCCGCGTTTATGCCTGTGGGCACGTACGGCACCGTAAAAGGAATGACGCCGGAAGAAGTTGAAGCCACTGGCGCACAGATTATCCTCGGCAACACCTTCCACCTGTGGCTGCGTCCAGGCCAGGAGATCATGAAGCTCCACGGCGATCTGCACGACTTCATGCAGTGGAAAGGCCCCATCCTCACCGACTCCGGCGGTTTCCAGGTCTTCAGCTTGGGCGATATCCGTAAGATCACTGAGCAGGGCGTACACTTCCGTAACCCGATCAACGGCGATCCAATCTTCCTCGATCCAGAAAAATCCATGGAGATTCAGTACGATCTCGGCTCCGATATCGTAATGATCTTCGACGAATGTACGCCATATCCAGCGGACTGGGACTACGCCAAGCGTTCTATGGAGATGTCCCTGCGTTGGGCGAAGCGTAGCCGCGACCGTTTTGACTCCCTGCAAAACAAAAATGCGCTGTTCGGCATTATCCAGGGCAGCGTTTACGAAGATTTACGCGATATCTCGGTTAAAGGTCTGGTAGAGATAGGCTTTGATGGCTACGCTGTCGGCGGTTTGGCTGTGGGTGAGCCGAAGGAAGATATGCACCGCATTCTGGAGCATGTCTGCCCGCAAATCCCGGCGGATAAACCACGATACCTGATGGGTGTGGGTAAACCAGAAGATCTGGTGGAAGGCGTACGTCGCGGCATTGATATGTTCGACTGCGTTATGCCAACCCGAAACGCGCGTAACGGTCATCTGTTCGTTACCGATGGCGTGGTGAAAATCCGTAACGCGAAGCATAAGAGTGACACCAGCCCGCTCGATTCCGAGTGCGATTGCTATACCTGTCGCAATTATTCTCGCGCGTACCTGCATCATCTCGATCGTTGCAACGAGATTTTGGGGGCGCGTCTCAATACCATTCATAATCTTCGTTATTATCAGCGCTTAATGGCTGGTTTACGTAAGGCTATCGAAGAGGGTAAATTAGAGAGCTTCGTGACCGATTTCTACCAACGTCAGGGGCGGGATGTTCCACCGTTGAACGTTGATTAATTTTAATAATGAGGGAATTTGAATGAGCTTTTTTATTTCTGATGCGGTAGCAGCAACGGGTGCACCAGCGCAGGGCAGCCCGATGTCTCTGATTCTGATGCTGGTTGTGTTCGGTCTGATCTTCTACTTCATGATCCTGCGTCCACAGCAGAAGCGTACTAAAGAGCACAAAAACCTGATGAACTCCATCGCGAAGGGCGATGAAGTCCTGACCAATGGTGGCCTGGTGGGTCGCGTAACCAAAGTAGCGGAAAACGGCTACATTGCTATCGCCCTCAACGACACCACTGAAGTGGTTATCAAACGTGACTTCGTAGCTGCCGTTCTGCCGAAAGGCACCATGAAGGCGCTGTAATCCCAACTTTTCCCAAAGGGAACTGCCGTGTTAAACCGTTATCCTTTGTGGAAGTACATCATGCTGGTCGTCGTGATTATCGTCGGCCTGCTGTACGCGCTTCCCAACCTGTATGGTGAGGATCCGGCCGTTCAAATCACTGGCGCGCGCGGTGTCGCCGCCAGTGAGCAAACGCTGATCCAGGTCCAGAAAACGTTACAAGAAGAAAAAATTACCGCTAAGTCTGTGGCACTGGAAGAGGGCGCAATTCTTGCTCGCTTCGACACCACCGACACGCAGCTCCGCGCACGTGAAGCGCTGATGGGCGTGCTGGGTGATAAATATGTCGTGGCGCTTAACCTTGCTCCTGCAACCCCACGCTGGCTGGCTGCGCTGAACGCAGAGCCAATGAAACTGGGTCTTGACCTGCGTGGCGGCGTTCACTTCCTGATGGAAGTGGATATGGATACCGCGCTCGGCAAGCTACAGGAACAGAATATCGACAGCCTGCGCAGCGATCTGCGCGATAAGGGCATTCCGTACACCACCGTACGTAAAGAAGATAACTACGGCATGAGCATCACGTTCCGCGACAGCGCGGCACGCGATCAGGCTGTGACCTATCTGTCTCAGCGTCACCGCGATCTGGTTATCACCTCTCAGGGCAGCAATCAGCTGCGTGCGGTAATGACCGACGCGCGTCTGAGTGAAGCACGTGAATACGCCGTTCAGCAGAACATTAACATTCTGCGTAACCGTGTAAACCAGCTGGGCGTGGCTGAGCCACTGGTACAGCGTCAGGGTGCAGACCGTATCGTGGTCGAACTGCCGGGTATCCAGGATACCGCCCGTGCGAAAGAGATTCTGGGCGCGACGGCGACCCTGGAGTTCCGTCTGGTTAACTCCAACGTTGACCAGGCTGCTGCGGCTTCAGGCCGTGTGCCGGGCGATTCCGAAGTGAAGCAGACCCGCGAAGGCCAGCCGGTTGTGCTGTACAAACGCGTGATCCTGACCGGTGACCATATCACCGACTCCACTTCAAGCCAGGATGAGTACAACCAGCCGCAGGTTAACATCTCGCTGGATAGCGCAGGTGGCAACATTATGTCTAACTTCACCAAGGACAACATCGGCAAGCCGATGGCGACCCTGTTCGTGGAGTACAAAGACAGCGGTAAGAAAGACGCCAATGGCCGTGCCGTGCTGGTGAAAGAGGAAGAGGTGATTAACATCGCCAACATCCAGTCTCGTCTGGGTAACAGCTTCCGTATTACCGGTATCAGCAACCCGAACGAAGCGCGTCAGCTCTCTCTGCTGCTGCGTGCCGGTGCGCTGATTGCGCCAATTCAGATTGTTGAAGAACGTACCATCGGTCCAACCCTGGGTATGCAGAACATCAAACAGGGTCTGGAAGCGTGTCTGGCCGGTCTGGCGGTGTCCATCATCTTCATGATCTTCTTCTATAAGAAGTTCGGCCTGATTGCGACCTCCGCGCTGATTGCCAACCTGGTGCTGATCATCGGTATCATGTCCCTGCTGCCAGGGGCGACGCTAACCATGCCAGGTATCGCGGGTATCGTTCTAACCCTTGCGGTGGCGGTCGACGCCAACGTACTGATAAACGAACGTATCAAAGAAGAGCTGAGCAACGGTCGTTCTGTACAGCAGGCGATTGAAGAAGGCTACAAAGGGGCGTTCAGCTCCATCTTCGATGCGAACGTAACAACACTGATTAAGGTTCTTATCCTGTATGCAGTGGGTACTGGCGCGATCAAAGGCTTTGCGATTACTACCGGTATCGGTGTCGCAACGTCGATGTTTACCGCTATTGTCGGCACCCGTGCCATCGTGAACCTGCTGTACGGCGGCAAGCGCGTCAAAAAGCTGTCTATCTGAGGAGTGCGTTGTGGCACAGGAATATACTGTTGAACAATTGAACCACGGCCGTAAAGTCTGGGACTTTATGCGCTGGGACTACTGGGCCTTCGGCATTTCAGGTTTTCTGCTGATCTTGTCCATCGTCATTATGGGCGTGAAAGGCTTTAACTGGGGCCTGGATTTCACCGGTGGTACGGTGATCGAAATTACCCTGGAAAAACCGGTCGATATGGACCAGATGCGTGAGTCTCTGCAAAAAGCGGGCTTTGAAGAGCCGCTGCTACAGAACTTCGGCAGCAGCCGCGACATCATGGTGCGTATGCCGCCGGTACACGATGCCAACGGCAGCCAGGAGTTGGGCAGCAAGGTCGTTCAGGTTATTAACGAAACGACCAGCCAGGACGCAACGGTTAAGCGTATTGAGTTTGTCGGCCCGAGCGTTGGTGCTGACCTGGCGCAGACCGGTGCGATGGCGCTGCTTGTGGCGCTGATCTCGATCCTGATTTACGTCGGTTTCCGCTTTGAGTGGCGACTGGCGGCAGGCGTGGTTATCGCCCTGGCGCACGACGTGGTGATCACCATGGGCATACTGTCCCTCTTCCACATTGAGATTGACCTGACGATTGTGGCATCCCTGATGTCCGTTATCGGTTACTCACTGAACGACAGTATCGTGGTATCTGACCGTATTCGTGAAAACTTCCGTAAGATCCGTCGCGGCACGCCGTACGAAATCTTTAACGTGTCGTTGACCCAGACGCTGCACCGTACGTTGATCACCTCCGGCACCACCCTGATGGTGATCCTGATGCTGTTCCTGTTCGGTGGCCCGGTGCTGGAAGGCTTCTCGCTGACCATGCTGATCGGTGTGTCTATCGGTACGGCCTCGTCTATCTACGTCGCGTCCGCGCTGGCGCTGAAGCTGGGCATGAAGCGCGAGCATCTGATCCAGCAGAAAGTCGAGAAAGAAGGGGCGGATCAGCCGTCCATTCTGCCGTAAGCGTCTTATGCGGTATCGAAATCCCGGCCTGCTGGCCGGGATTTTTTTTGTCTGCATCTCACAAACACTCCTGACAGTATGCTGTCAGGAGCCCTGTCGTAGACTCCTTCTGAACCCTAACAACAGGCAGGAGGACGTATGAAAAGTGTTATTAACTGGTTTGAAATTCCGGTCGCCGATATGGATCGCGCCATCAAATTTTATGAGTCGGTGATGCAGGTCGCGCTGCGGCGCGAGAAGATGGACGTGGCTGAGCTGGCGGTTTTCCCGCACGAGGATCCGGCCACCGGCGGCGCGCTGGCGAAATTTGACGGCGTTACACCTTCTTCGCAGGGCGCTATTATTTACCTGCATACTGACAATCTGGCGGCCACGCTCGATCGTATTGCTTCTGCGGGCGGTGAGTGCGTGTTTGGCCCGCTGGAACTGCCGCAAGGCATTGGCACTATAGCCCTGTTTACCGACAGCGAAGGTAATCGCGTCGGCCTCCATCAACCGGTATGAGAGTAAACCGATGACCCGACGCGCTGACCGTTTGTTCCAGATTGTGCAGATCCTGCGGGGCAGGCGTCTGACAACGGCAGCGCATCTGGCGGAAAGGCTTGGCGTGTCCGAGCGCACGGTGTACCGCGATATCCGCGACCTGTCGCTTTCCGGCGTGCCGGTGGAAGGCGAGGCGGGAAGCGGATATCGGCTAATGTCGGGTTTTGATTTACCCCCGTTGATGCTGACCAACAAGGAGTCCGAGGCGCTGATGGTGGCGATCCGTCTGCTCAAAACCTGGGGCGGGGAATCGCTGTCGCGCGAGCTGGAGTCGGCCCAGGAAAAAGTGCTGGCGATCCTGCCAGAAGAGAGCCGCCGCAAAGCTGAACAGACGCGAATTTACGCGCCGGATATTGCCCTTCAGCCACACTCCCGTAGTGGTTTCGACGTGATCCACCAGGCAATTTCTGCCCTGCGTGTGCTGGCGCTGCACTATCGCGATGAAGCCGGGCAGTTAACCTGGCGTGAGGTTCAGCCGCTGGGGCTGTTCTTCTGGGGTGAGCACTGGCTGCTGGCCGCGTGGTGTGAACGGCGCGATGACTATCGATGCTTCCGTCTCGACCGGTGTTTGCATATTACGCTGACGGAAAGACACTTTAGCGAAAGCGCGGACAGGTCGCTGGCGGATTTTTTGCGCAAGGTGAAGCAGTAAAAAGCCGGGTGGCGAGGTAAAAGCAAAACGGCAACGATGTTGCCGTTTTTTGTGTTTGCGCCCTCTCCCGTGGGAGAGGGAAGGGGTGAGGGCACCAGCCCGCACAATCCCGCACTGATTAGAAGTTGTAACCCACGACCAGGTAACCGCCCCAACCGGTAGAACGAACGCTGAAGTCGCCGTTGCCGAAGTTCAGGCTGGCGTCGTCGTTCCACTGACCACCGTTGTGCCAGTAACGCGCAACAACAGAGTAGTGCCAGTGATCGTAGTTCAGCGCCAGGATGTGGCTGGACGCGATGGAGTCGTTAGTGCGCGCTTTTCTGCCGTTCAGGTCGCGGAAATCGTTATCGCCCAGGTCTGAACCCCAGTCAAAGTTGGTGAAGCCGATATAGCTCAGGTTGCCGCCCCACAGTTGGGTAATTGGCACAAAGTATTTCACTTTGAAACGGTAGCCATCCCACTCGTTCTCGTTCGCAGCGCCGTAGTTCTGCCACTGGTATTTTGCGTAGACGTTCATGGACAGGCTCATCGGCAGGCCAGTCTCAATGTCTGTACCCAGACCCATATACCAGGTGCTCTGGCGACCGGACTTGTTGCGGCCCATGTCGTAGATGTAGTTGTTTGCGAAATACCACTCTTTGAACGGACCAAACGCCAGACTGGTACCAGTCAGTTTATCAATGGAGAAGCGTGGTTCGATCTCCATGAACAGTGGGGAACCGTGGTTCCAGATACCTTTCGCGTCGGTGTTACCGCCGAAGAATACCGGTGCGTCCATGTAGCCATAGAAATCAAACCAGTCTTTTTTTGCGAATGCTTCGTACTCGAGGTAAGTATCGTTACGGATCTGCGGTCCGAAACGGGTATGGTAGCTGCCTACCACGTTAACGCTCTGGTGCCACCAGTCGGAGAGGTATTGTGGTTTGTCGTTTTCCGCTGCGTTAACAGTGAAAGAGGAGGACAGTGCCAGAACTGCACCGGCTGCGAGTAATGTTTTTTTCATAATCATGCCACTGATTGAAATTCCCTTCCGGGAGTGAAAAATGCGCGAATTGCGTTTCTAAATATTTCGTGTTTCTGCGGAGCCTATTATAGGAATCCTTGCTCACAAAAATATGTGTTGTTTCACATATCTCTCACATACGTAATCGATTGCGTTCACGTTTGCGTACTTTAGACGGGCGCGATTGTAGCGGCAATCATTTATGTTGCCAATCCATACGAAATGTAAATGTTAGCGGAGTGACATTTCACTCCGCTAAAAGGGCGGGTTATTGCGCGGCGGGTTGAATGTCGTGAATACGGATAAAGCCCAGCTGTTCTGGCGTCAGTCCGCTCAGCTGGAGCGGGATGTCAACATCGCTCGGCGCCAGCGTGCTGGCGGGGGCGGTGAAGAGCTGATTCTTCACGTTCACTTCCTGATAGCTCTCCGTGGTGCCCTGAATCTGGCCCCACTCTACGGTGCCGCTGAACGCGGGCAGCGGATCGTTGGACTCACCCTGAATGCGTAATGTTGCGCGAGTACCATCGGCATTCGCTGCAACATTCACCAGAGACATCTTTAGCGTGCCAATCTGGCTGTTCAGACGCGCGGGCGTGTTTGCACCTGGCAATAAATAAACGCCATTGCTGGATTTGGCATTCAGCGCGTTCTGCTGGGTGATCTTCACGGTTTCTTTATTAAGTTTGTCCATCGCCACGTTAAGCGTATTCACGCTTTGTTTCATCTCGCGGACTTCGCTTTGCTGTGCGCAGGCGCTAAGCGTGAACAGGCTCCCCACCAGCACTATTTTCAGGTAACGTCTTGTCATTGCGTTTAATTCCTTGAAATCACAGATTGCTGCAATGGTAGACAGGATAGTGCCGTCAGGCATAGATCCTTTGTCTCAAAAAGCTCTTCCTTTGTTGTCGGGCCAGTTCAGGGTAAAATAGAAATCAGTTAACCAGATAACAGGGACATCGTATGCATTGCCCATTTTGCTCCGCTGTGGATACCAAAGTCATCGACTCACGTCTTGTAGGCGAAGGGTCTTCCGTGCGTCGTCGTCGGCAGTGTCTGGTGTGCAACGAGCGTTTTACCACCTTCGAGGTGGCAGAGCTGGTAATGCCGCGCGTGGTAAAAAGTAACGATGTGCGCGAACCGTTCAATGAAGAAAAACTGCGTAGCGGGATGCTCAAGGCGCTGGAAAAACGGCCCGTCAGCTCCGATGACGTCGAAATGGCGTTAAACCACATTAAATCTTATCTGCGGGGGTTAGGTGAGCGCGAAGTGCCGAGCAAAATGATCGGCAATCTGGTGATGGAACAGCTGAAAAAGCTCGATAAAGTCGCCTATATCCGCTTTGCCTCCGTTTACCGCAGCTTCGAAGACATCAAAGAGTTTGGCGAAGAGATCGCCCGCTTACAGGATTAAGACCATGCACGACGAGATGTACATGGCGCGAGCCATGAAGCTGGCGCAGCGCGGTCGGTTTACCACTCACCCTAACCCCAATGTCGGGTGCGTCATTGTTAAAGATGGTGAGATCGTGGGGGAAGGTTTTCACTATCGCACAGGCGAGCCGCATGCTGAAGTGCATGCCTTGCGCATGGCGGGGGAGAAAGCGCGTGGCGCGACGGCCTATGTGACGCTGGAGCCATGCAGCCACCATGGGCGTACGCCGCCGTGCTGTGAAGCGCTGATTGCGGCGGGCGTCTCGCGCGTTGTCGCCGCCATGCAGGATCCTAACCCGCAGGTAGCGGGCCGCGGACTGTATCGTCTGCAACAGGAAGGAATCGACGTCAGCCACGGCCTGATGATGCAGGATGCGGAAGCCCTGAATAAAGGCTTCCTGAAGCGTATGCGCACCGGCTTCCCGTTTATCCAGCTTAAGCTTGGCGCGTCACTGGATGGCCGCACGGCGATGGCGAACGGCGAGAGCCAGTGGATCACCTCGCCACAGGCAAGGCGCGATGTGCAACGTCTGCGCGCGCAAAGCCATGCTATTCTCACCAGCAGTGAAACGGTACTGGCTGACGATCCGGCCATGACCGTACGCTGGGAAGAGCTGAATGCAGATACGCAGGCGCTCTATCCGCAGGAGAACCTGCGTCAGCCGCTGCGCATTATTATTGATAGCCAGAACCGCGTGACGCCGGAGCACCGCATCGTGCAGCAGCCGGGGGAAACCTGGATTGCACGCACCAAAGAAGATACGCGCGAATGGCCGCAAGGCGTGCGCAGCATTACGGTGCCGGAACATAACGGGCATCTGGATCTGGTGGTGCTGATGATGTTGCTCGGCAAACAGCAGGTCAACAGTATCTGGGTTGAAGCCGGTCCGACGCTCGCCGGCGCACTGCTTCAGGCGGGGCTGGTGGATGAGCTTCTCGTCTACGTTGCGCCTAAACTGTTAGGTAACGACGCGCGCGGCCTGTTTGTGCTGCCCGGCCTTGAAAAACTGGCCGATGCGCCGCAACTCTCATTCAGTGAGATTCGTCCGGTAGGCCCGGATGTCTGCCTCCATTTAACGACAGCGTAATTGCTCCTGAAATAGGGAAGCAGTACGCAAAGTATTATGATAAAATCCGCCCCCCTGCGGGGCCAAATGAACCCGTAAAGGAAGAGTATGAACATTATTGAAGCTGCTGTAGCTACCCCGGACGCTCGCGTCGCCATCACCATTGCGCGTTTCAACAACTTCATCAATGATAGCCTGCTGGAAGGTGCGGTTGACGCCCTGAAACGTATCGGCCAGGTTAAAGATGACAACATTACCGTCGTTTGGGTACCAGGTGCTTACGAACTGCCACTGGCAGCGGGCGCGCTGGCGAAAACCGGTAAATACGACGCGGTGATTGCGCTGGGTACTGTTATTCGTGGCGGCACTGCGCACTTCGAATACGTTGCGGGCGGTGCAAGCAATGGTCTGGCGCACGTTGCGCAGGATGCTGAAATTCCTGTCGCGTTCGGCGTGCTGACCACCGAAAGTATTGAACAAGCCATCGAACGTGCTGGCACCAAAGCCGGTAACAAAGGTGCAGAAGCTGCACTGACCGCGCTTGAAATGATCAATGTATTGAAAGCCATCAAGGCCTGATTTTTTTGTAAGGGGAATTCCGTGAAACCTGCTGCTCGTCGCCGCGCCCGTGAATGTGCCGTCCAGGCACTTTACTCCTGGCAGTTGTCCCAGAACGACATCGCTGATGTTGAATACCAGTTCCTGTCAGAACAGGACGTGAAAGACGTTGACGTTCTGTACTTCCGTGAACTGCTGTCGGGAGTGGCGACTAATAGCGCGTATCTCGATGGTCTGATGAAGCCATACCTGTCCCGTCTGCTCGAAGAGCTGGGCCAGGTCGAAAAAGCAGTGTTGCGTATCGCGCTGTTTGAGCTGTCTAAACGTGATGATGTGCCGTACAAAGTGGCCATCAACGAAGCGATCGAACTGGCGAAAACCTTCGGCGCTGAAGACAGCCACAAGTTTGTTAACGGCGTGCTGGATAAAGCCGCACCTGCGATCCGTCCCCACAAAAAGTGATCCGCAAACCGGAGTTCTGCATTGCCTGACGGGCAGTGCGGCTCCGGTTTTTTCTTTTATTTGCTGAGGCATAACGTATGGCATGCGGCGAATTCTCCCTGATTGCCCGTTATTTCGACCGTGTCAGAACCTCTCGTCTTGATGTTGAAACCGGCATTGGCGATGACTGCGCACTTCTCAATATTCCCGAAAAACAGACGCTGGCAATCAGCACCGACACCTTAGTGTGTGGGCGACATTTCCTGCCCGACATCGATCCTGCCGATCTGGCGTATAAAGCGCTGGCGGTGAACGTCAGCGATCTGGCGGCAATGGGCGCCGACCCGGCCTGGCTGACGCTGGCTCTGACCTTGCCAGAGGTGGATGAAGCCTGGCTTGAAGCCTTCAGCGATGCCCTGTTTGAGCAGCTGAATTATTACGATATGCAGCTGATTGGCGGTGATACCACTGCCGGTCCGCTGTCGATGACCCTGGCAATCCACGGCTATGTGCCTGCCGGGCGCGCGCTGAAACGTTCGGGCGCAAAACCGGGCGACTGGATCTACGTGACCGGTACGCCGGGGGATAGCGCGGCAGGGCTGGCAATCCTTCAGAACCGTTTAACGGTTGAAGATGCTGACGATGCGGCGTACCTGGTGAAGCGCCATCTGCGGCCCACGCCGCGTATTTTGCACGGTCAGGCGCTGCGCGAGCGGGCCAGTTCGGCTATCGATTTGTCTGACGGGCTGATCTCCGATCTCGGCCATATCCTGAAAGCCAGCGGCGTGGGCGCGCGGATCGATCTGGATCTGTTTCCTCTGTCAGAGCCTTTGCGTCGCCATGCCGAGCCTGAGCAGGCGCTGCGATGGGCGTTATCCGGTGGAGAAGATTATGAGCTGTGCTTCACGGTGCCTGAGCTGAATCGCGGAACACTGGATGTGGCGTTAGCGCATCTGGGGGCGAAATTTACCTGCATCGGGCAGGTGATGCCGGAAAGTGAAGGGCTGCTGTTTGTCCGCGACGGCGCCCCGGTTACGCTTGACTGGAAAGGGTACGATCACTTCGCGTAATTTTGTGCGCTCTGTATTGCCGGGTGGCGCTGCGCTTACCCGGCCTACGGATTTTGTTCCCTGAATTGTTTATTTAAACCCTAC
This sequence comes from Enterobacter cloacae complex sp. 677-3DZ2D5B, assembly GCF_004136695.1. Classification (NCBI taxonomy): domain Bacteria; kingdom Pseudomonadati; phylum Pseudomonadota; class Gammaproteobacteria; order Enterobacterales; family Enterobacteriaceae; genus Enterobacter; species Enterobacter cloacae complex sp. 677-3DZ2D5B. The sequence goes on from NZ_QFLS01000010.1 coordinate 99,864, forward strand.
CACCGGATGTTGCTGATACGGCGTCTCCAGCTCGGCAATCTGCTCCGGCGTCAACGATAAGTCCACCGCACTCAACAACTCATCCAGCTGTTCTTCCCGCGATGTGCCCACAATCGGCGCGGCGACACCGCGCTTGCTCAGCAGCCACGCCAGTGCCACCTGCGCGCGCGTTGCACCGATATCGTCGGCGATCCCGGCTAAGCGTTCGGCAATTAACGCATCGCTGGTTTCTGTATCGTCATACAGGTTTTTACCCACTTCGTCCGATACCAGCCGGGCGGTGGTTTCGCCCCACGGACGGGTTAACCTTCCGCGCGCCAGCGGGCTCCACGGGATCACCGCCACGCCTTCCTGGTAGCAGAGCGGCAGCATCTCGCGCTCTTCTTCCCGGTAAATCAGATTGTAGTGATCCTGCATGGTGACAAAGCGCGCCCAGCCGTGCTGTGCCTGGAGATCGAGCGCCTGGGCAAACTGTGAGGCATGCATGGACGATGCGCCGATGTAGCGCGCTTTACCGGCTTTCACGACGTCGTTCAACGCTTCAAGCGTCTCTTCGATCGGGGTGTTGTAATCCCAGCGGTGGATTTGCAGCAGGTCGACGTAATCCATGTTCAGGCGTCTGAGGCTGTCATCAATAGAACGCAGGATCTGCGCGCGAGAAAGGCCTTCCGCCAGGTCGCCTGACGGGTAGTACACCTTAGTGGCAACCACAACGTCATCACGACGGGCAAAATCTCGCAGGGCGCGGCCAACAATCTCTTCGCTGCTGCCGTCGGAGTAGCTGTTGGCGGTATCGAAGAAGTTGATGCCGCCGTCAATGGCGCGCTTGATGATGGGGCGGCTGCTCTCTTCCGGCAGCGTCCAGGCATGATTTCCCCGGTCAGGCTCGCCAAACGTCATGCATCCCAGGCAAAGCCGGGACACCTTAAGGTCCGTTTTTCCTAATGTCGTGTATTGCATGGTTCCGCTCCTGCTGTTTAAACAATACGTTTAAGCATAGCAGGAGCAGAAAAGGGGAGGGATCAGGCCAGCCAGGTGCGGATTTTGGCTTCGATACCGGCGGCGTCCAGACCAATGTCGGCGCGCGCCTCATCCTGAGTGCCTTGCGGGATGAAGTGGTCCGGCAGGCCGAGATTAAGCACCGGAACGGCTTTATGGTTCGCCATCAGCACTTCGTTCACGCCGCTACCCGCGCCACCCATGATGGCGTTCTCTTCCAGCGTGACCAGCACGTCATGGCTTTCCGCCATGCTCAGAATCAGAGATTCATCGAGCGGCTTCACGAAGCGCATATCGACCAGCGTCGCATTCAGGTTTTCAGCGACTTTTGCCGCTTCCGGCATCAGCGTACCAAAGTTCAGGATCGCCACTTTTTCACCGCGACGTTTCACCAGACCTTTACCGATGTCCAGTTTTTCCAGCGGCTGTAATTCAACGCCAAGGGCATTACCGCGTGGATAGCGTACCGCGCAGGGACCGTCCTGATAGTGGTAACCGGTATACAGCATCTGACGACACTCATTTTCGTCGCTTGGCGTCATGATCACCATGTCCGGGATACAGCGCAGGAAGGAGAGATCAAACGCGCCCTGGTGCGTCTGGCCGTCAGCCCCCACAATGCCCGCGCGATCGATAGCAAACAGCACCGGCAGCTTCTGGATGGCAACGTCATGGATAACCTGATCGTAGGCGCGTTGCAGGAAGGTAGAGTAGATCGCTACCACCGGCTTGTAGCCGCCAATCGCCAGGCCCGCAGCAAAGGTTACCGCGTGTTGCTCGGCAATGGCGACGTCGAAATACTGGTCCGGGTATTTTTTGGAAAATTCCACCATGCCGGAGCCTTCACGCATGGCAGGCGTCACCGCCATCAGCATGTTGTCTTTCGCCGCCGTTTCGCACAGCCAGTCGCCGAAGATTTTTGAGTAGCTTGGCATCCCGCCGCTGCTTTTCGGCAGGCAGCCGCTGGTATGGTCGAACTTAGGCACTGCGTGGAAGGTGATCGGATCTTTCTCCGCCGGTTCGTAACCACGCCCTTTTTTGGTCATGATATGCAGGAACTGAGGGCCTTTCAGGTCGCGCATGTTTTTAAGCGTCGTCACCAGACCCAGCACATCGTGGCCGTCCACCGGGCCGATATAATTAAAGCCCAGCTCTTCGAACAGCGTACCCGGTACGACCATGCCTTTGATGTGTTCTTCGGTACGCTTAAGCAGCTCTTTGATCGGCGGTACGCCGGAGAAGACTTTTTTACCGCCTTCACGCAGTGAGGAGTAAAGCTTGCCGGACAGCAGCTGCGCCAGATGGTTATTCAGCGCGCCGACGTTCTCGGAGATCGACATTTCGTTATCGTTGAGGATCACCAGCATGTCCGGTTTGATATCGCCCGCGTGGTTCATGGCCTCAAAGGCCATCCCGGCGGTGATCGCCCCGTCGCCAATCACGCAGACAGTGCGACGTTGTTTATTCTCTTTTTCGGCGGCAACGGCAATACCAATGCCCGCAGAAATGGAGGTGGAAGAGTGGCCGACGCTTAACACGTCATATTCACTCTCGCCGCGCCACGGGAACGGGTGCAGGCCCCCTTTCTGGCGAATGGTGCCAATTTTATCGCGACGTCCGGTCAGAATTTTGTGCGGATAGGCCTGGTGGCCGACATCCCAGATCAGCTGATCGAACGGCGTGTTATAGACGTAATGCAACGCCACGGTCAGCTCAACCGTGCCAAGTCCGGAGGCGAAGTGGCCGCTGGAGCGGCTAACGCTGTCGAGCAGGTAGCGACGCAGCTCGTCACACAGCTTCGGCAGACTCTCTTTCGGCAACAGACGTAACTCCTGAGTGGAGTCAACTAACGCCAGTGTCGGGTATTTGGCAATATCAAAACTCATCAAAGGCTCATCGAGATTTATAGTTTATTTATCACGCTGGATTATGTAGTCCGCTAGCGCTTCCAGTGCCGAGGTATCCAGCGATTGCGCGGCCAGCCCATTCAGCGACTGGCGGGCATCGTCTATCAGATCCCGGGCTTTACGTTGGGCATGCTCAAGGCCCAACAGGGCGGGATAGGTACTTTTGCCAAGCTGCTGATCCGCACCCTGACGTTTTCCCAATGTTGCAGTATCGCCCACCACATCCAGAATGTCATCCTGAACCTGGAATGCCAGACCGATACTTTCTGCGTATCTGTCCAGAATCGGCAGGGCTTTACGCCCGCGTTCACCCGCGCTCAGCGCGCCCAGGCGAACGGCTGCACGAATCAGTGCGCCCGTTTTGTGACGGTGGATGCGCTCCAGCTGTTCCAGAGTAACCTGACGACCTTCAGCCTCTAAATCCAGCGCCTGGCCGCCGCACATCCCGGCGACGCCGCTGGCCATTGCCAGTTCGGACACCATTGCCAGACGATCGCGATCGCTCACTTCAACCATCGGCGCATCGCTCAGAATGGAGAAGGCCAGAGTTTGCAGCGCATCACCCGCCAGAATGGCATTCGCTTCGCCAAATTTGATATGGCAGGTTGGCTGACCGCGACGCAGATCGTCATCGTCCATGGCTGGCAAATCATCGTGGATCAGGGAATAGGCGTGGATACACTCCACGGCGGCTGCCGGGGCGTCCAGCGTGTTATCGCTGATACCGAACATGTTGCCCGTGGCATACACCAGGAATGGACGCAGGCGTTTACCCCCCAAGAGTGCGCCATAGTGCATGGCTTCAACCAGTGGAGTGTTCTGAAAAGGCTGCGGCTCAATGAAACGGCGCAGCGCGTCGTTGGCGCGGATGACGCGCGCCTGAAGCGCGTTGGAAAAATCCATTTACTCGGCGTCCGGTGTGAATGGCGTGGTTTTAGCGTCTTCGCTGTCGGAAAGCAGGATCTGCACACGCTGCTCGGCCTGCTGAAGCTTTACCTGCCCCTGGCGCGCAAGCTGCACACCGCGTTCAAATTCGTTGAGGGCATCTTCCAGCGGTAAATCGCCGCTCTCGAGGCGGGTAACAATCTGCTCAAGCTCACTCAGCGCAGTTTCAAAACTGGCCGGTGCGTCGTTCTTCTTCGGCATAGTGAATTAACTCTTATATTCTTCGCCCCAACATGGTAACGGACTCGGGGCAATTATCAAATAACGCGAGTGGCGCGATGGTGGTATACTTGCGCGCCTGGATGCAGCCACGGGTGTGGGCTGCTGTATCATTTTCCACTACAAGCCTTTATAAGCTTGCCTAAGAAACATTGCCGCCATGAAGTTTATCATTAAATTGTTCCCCGAAATCACCATCAAAAGCCAATCTGTGCGTTTGCGCTTTATTAAAATTCTCACCGGGAACATTCGTAACGTATTAAAACACTACGACGAAACGCTCGCTGTGGTGCGTCACTGGGACCACGTTGAAGTCCGCGCGAAAGACGAAAGCAAACGTCTTGATATTCGCGACGCGCTGACCCGTATCCCGGGTATTCACCATATTCTGGAAGTGGAAGACGTTCCGTTCAGCGATATGCACGATATCTTCGAAAAGGCGCTGGTACAGTACCGCGACCAGATCGAAGGCAAAACCTTCTGCGTGCGCGTGAAGCGTCGTGGTAAACACGAGTTCAGCTCGATTGAAGTCGAGCGCTACGTTGGCGGCGGTCTGAACCAGCACGTTGAGACGGCGCGCGTGCGCCTGACTAACCCGGACGTTACCGTTAATCTTGAGATCGAGAACGATCGTCTGCTGCTGGTTAAGGGTCGTTATGAAGGTATTGGTGGTTTCCCGATCGGCACGCAGGAAGATGTGCTGTCGCTGATCTCGGGCGGCTTCGACTCCGGTGTCTCCAGCTATATGCTGATGCGTCGCGGCTGCCGCGTGCACTACTGCTTCTTTAACCTGGGCGGCGCGGCGCATGAAATCGGCGTACGTCAGGTGGCGCATTACCTGTGGAACCGCTTCGGCAGCTCTCACCGCGTGCGTTTTGTGGCGATCAACTTTGAGCCGGTGGTCGGGGAAATCCTCGAAAAAGTGGACGACGGCCAGATGGGCGTGGTCCTGAAACGTATGATGGTGCGCGCGGCGTCCAAAGTGGCTGAGCGCTACGGCGTGCAGGCGCTGGTCACCGGTGAAGCGCTGGGGCAGGTCTCCAGCCAGACGCTGACCAACCTGCGTCTTATCGACAACGTGTCTGATACGCTGATCCTGCGCCCGCTGATCTCTCACGATAAAGAGCACATCATCGATCTGGCGCGTAAAATCGGTACTGAAGATTTTGCCCGTACCATGCCGGAATATTGCGGTGTGATCTCAAAAAGTCCAACCATTAAAGCGGTGAAGGCGAAGATCGAAGCGGAAGAAGAGAACTTCGATTTCAGCATCCTGGAAAAAGTGGTGGCGGAAGCGTCCAACATCGATATCCGTGAGATCGCCCAGCAGACCGAGCAGGAAGTGGTTGAGGTGGAGACGGTCAGCGGCTTTGGTGCTAACGATACGATTCTGGATATCCGTTCTGTTGATGAGCAGGATGACAAGCCGTTGCAGGTGGAAGGCGTGGAGGTGGTTTCGCTGCCGTTCTACAAGCTGAGCACCCAGTTTGGCGATCTCGACCAGAGCAAAACGTATCTGCTGTGGTGTGAGCGTGGGGTCATGAGCCGTTTGCAGGCGCTGTATCTGCGTGAGCAGGGCTTCGCGAACGTGAAGGTGTATCGCCCGTAGTTTATTGTCGAGGAGTGCGGCCTGATGCCCTCACCCCGTCCTTCTCCCGCAGGGAGAGGCCGCAAACATTAAAAACGGCAACCTCGGGTTGCCGTTTTGCTTTTACCTGGCGCCACCCGGCTTTTTTATTCGTAGTAGTTATAAATCCCCGCCGCCATCACCAGTGATGACGCGACTTCGTACGCTTTTTCGCGCCCAACCAGCAGGTCAATAATCTTCAGGCCAAAATCAATGGCGGTGCCCGGCCCCTGGCTGGTGAGCAGGTTAACGCGCGGATCCCAGACCACGCGTTTATCCACCCACTGGTCTTCCGGAATTGTATCCTTCAGACCAGGGAAGCCGGTCATATTGCCGATGGGGAAAATGTCGTGCGGAACCAGCACCGTACCTGCGGCTGCACAGATTGCCGCGATGATACGCCCGGAAAGATGAAACTGACGAACGGTTTCAACCAGCAGCGGGCTGTCGCGGAAACACTCAGCCCCCTTCAGACCACCCGGCAGAACGATAATGTCGTAATCACCGTCCGCCACCTGTACAAGCGGTGCATCCGCCAGAATCTTCACCCCACGCGAGCAGGTAATCGCCAGGCTTCCGTCGCTGGCGACGCTGGCGGTAGTAACCTTAATACCACCACGTACCAGCAAATCAATGGTGGTGACCGCTTCTGTCTCTTCGCTACCAGGGGCGAGGCATACCAGTGCCGATGCGCTCATACTCACTCTCCTTTCGTTTTACTAACTCAAACAGACGGCTATTTTCCGCAACGGTAATGCCGTGTGCCCGGGCGCGTTTTAACAGATAACCGGTAATGTAATCAATTTCGGTATGCCGCATAGCCCGGATATCCTGCAACATTGAGGAGATATTTTCTGCCGTACTCTCAATGACCTGGTCGACATAATAACGTAAATCGGACTCTGAGGTGTGGTAGCCTTCGCGTTCAATGACGGCGGCAACTTCCCGGCAAATCAGCGCTACCCGATGAGGATGCTGGCGCAGTTCACCGTTAGGGCAATCCAGCAGGGCGGTCAGCGGATTAATCGCGCAGTTCACCGCCAGTTTGCGCCACAGTTCCGCGCGAATGTTATTGTGCCAGGCGACGTCAGGCAGCGTGCTTTGCAGGGTATCCGCAAGATAGCTGTAATCGCCGGGCTGTTCACGCGCGGGACCGATATGAGTGATACCACTGGCAACATGGATAATGACGTTACCGTCGCGACGCGCCGCGTGGGTGGTTGTCCCCATCAGCAGCGGTTGCCGGACAGATTTTAGCTCTTCAATGGTACCCATACCGTTGTGAATCAGCAGGATTGGCGTGCTTTCAGGTAACTGGGCGGCCAGGCTTTTCACCGCATCGGAGACCTGCCAGGCCTTCAGCGTGACCAGCAGCAAATCGCTGGTGGCAAGAAATTCCGGATCGTTTGCCGTCAAAGACTCATTAAAAATTGAACCGTCTGTACCCATCACGTTCACACTGCAATAGGGCTGGGGAATTCGCAGCCAGCCCTGAACGTCGTGTCCCTGTTTGCATAGCGCTGTAAGCCAGAGTTGGCCAAGGGCTCCGCATCCAAGCACTGTTACTTTCATCGTTCCTCCTCACCTGCAACGGCGCCAGGTGCTATGACGCTAAGTATAGCGCCATCAGCTAAGCTTCTCGTTATGCCTCGTTGCGGGTATTATGCAACGCAACAAAAATGAAGGGAGAAGAAAAGATGCCATCTTTCGATATTGTTTCTGAAGTTGATTTGCAGGAAGCGCGTAACGGCGTAGAAAATGCTGTCCGTGAGGTTGAGTCACGTTTCGATTTTCGTGGCGTTGAGGCGACCATTGAACTGAACGACGCGAACAAGACGATCAAAGTCCTGAGCGAGTCTGATTTCCAGGTCAACCAGTTGCTGGATATCCTGCGCGCCAAGCTGCTCAAGCGCGGCATTGAAGGGACCTCACTCGATGTGCCGGAAGATTTTGTTCACAGCGGCAAAACCTGGTTTGTGGAAGCGAAGCTGAAGCAGGGGATTGAAAGCGCCGTGCAGAAGAAAATCGTGAAGCTTATCAAAGACAGTAAGCTCAAAGTGCAGGCGCAGATCCAGGGGGAAGAGATCCGCGTGACCGGAAAATCCCGTGATGACCTGCAATCCGTGATGGCGCTGGTGCGTGGCGGCGATCTCGGTCAGCCATTCCAGTTTAAAAACTTCCGCGATTAAGACAATCATGCCCGGCTAAACCGGGCATTTTTTCAGGCCTTCAGCGCCTGCTCTACCTCAAAGCGGTTAGTCACTTTGCTGTCAATTTTGACATACGCACTGCGCTCTTCCGGGACAATCAGCACTTCGCTCACGCCCTCTGTCGCTTCCAGACGCTGTTGTAACGCGTCACCGATTGCCACGTCATCGGGAATTTCTACCCGCAGGCTACTCACGTAACGCGGCTCTTTCATGGTGCTGGCCACAAACAGCCAGAGCATCGCCAGCAGCGCACCGGCGAGGAAAACGGTCTGGGAGTCAAACAGACCATCCACCCAGCCGCCGAGTGACCCGCCGATCGCCACGCCGAGAAACTGGCTGGTGGAGTAAATGCCCATCGCGGTGCCTTTGTATCCTGCCGGAGACTCTTTGCTGATAAGCGACGGCAGCAGGGCTTCCATCAGATTAAAGGCCAGGAAGAACAGTTGTACGCCAGCGATCAGCTCCCAGAAATGCGGGCCGGCGCCCCACAGCACAATCTCGGCAATCAGCAGTAACGCCACGCAGCCCACGAAGACGCGTTTCATTTTGCGCTTCACTTCGGCGTAAATAATGAAGGGCACAACGGAGACAAACGAGATCAGCATTGTGACCAGATAAATTTTCCAGTGCTCTGCCGCCGGAAAACCTGCTGAGGCCAGTTGACCGGGCAGGGCGACGAAGGTGGACATCAGCAGAATGTGCAGGCACATAATGCCGAAGTTCAGCTTAAGCAGGCGCGGCTCGGCGATGACTTTGCTGAAGCAGCCTTTGACCATCCCAGATTCACGGTTGAGGACGTGGTTTTTACTGTCAGGTACAACCCACAGCGTGAGTGCGATCCCGATGGTCGCCAGCACCGCAATCATCCAGAACAGGGCGTGCAGGCCGAGCGCATGAGTGATAACGGGCCCCAGCACCATGGCAATGGCAAACGTGACGCCAAAGCTGACGCCGATAAACGCCATGGCTTTGGTGCGGTTTTGCTCGCGGGTTAAGTCTGACAGCAGCGCCATCACGGCGGCGGCAATCGCCCCGGAACCTTGCAGGGCGCGCCCAAGAATAATTCCCCAGATGGAGTGGGAGAGGGCGGCGATGATGCTGCCGAGCACAAACACCAGCAGCCCGCCGACAATCAGCGGTTTGCGACCCACTCGGTCGGAGAGCAAGCCAAAGGGGATCTGGAATATTGCCTGCGCCAGGCCGTAGATACCGATCGCCAGACCGATCAGCGCTTCGCTGGCACCCTGTAACGCCATGCCATATGTGGTCAGAACGGGCAGGACCATAAACATGCCAAGCATCCGCAGCGAGAAAACAGTCCCTAAACCCCAGGTCGCACGCAGTTCGCCTGGCGTCATTTTATAATCGTTCATTACCACCTCTACCAAAAAGCAGGCCATAGTTTAGGCGGGGTGATAAGTGCGGTAAATAGGTGTTTGTTTAAGAGATATTACGAGGGTGTGATAAAAGCACCCCCGGATAAAAAAATTACGCCTCGACGCGCAATCCGTAGCTTTTGAATTTCTCAAGAACAATGGCAATTTCATCGTCACTGAGTACCGGAACGGGATCCACTATCGCCAGCGTGGTCAGGTAGAGTTTTGCCAGCACCTCTACCTCCTGCGCCAGCCACAGTGCCTTTTCAAGATTTTCTTCGCAGGTTATCAGGCCGTGGTGCTGTAAGAGCGTCGCTTTGCGATCGCGTAACGCGATCGCGACATGCTCTGAAAGCGCGCGCGTCCCGAAGGTCGCGTAAGGGGCGCAGGGAATGGAGTTTCCCCCGGCGGCGGCAATCATATAGTGAATAGCAGGAATGGGGCGGTTGAGTATCGAGACGGCGGTACAGTTAACCGCATGGTTATGGACGACGGCGTTAGCATCCGGGCGGGTCTGATACACAACCTGATGAAAACGCCATTCGCTGGAGGGCAGTTTATCTTCTTCGTGTCGCCCCTGTGCATCTACATAGACGATACTCTCTTCGGTCAGATGCTCGTAGGGAATTCCGGTCGGCGTAATCAGCATGCCGTCGCGATAGCGAACGCTGATATTGCCGGCGGTGCCCTGATTTAACCCCATGCGGGTCATCTCAAGGCAGGTGTCGATAATGTCTCTGGCTAATCGGGCTCGTTCCATTTTTTATTCTCCGGGTACAGTTTTATTTTTACTGGCGGGAACGTTTGACCAGCTTCATATCGACTTTCGCCGTCTCGTTGACCGCTTCGCCGTCGATGGCTCGCTGCATCAGTTCAAACGCTTTTTCCGCCCAGGTATCTTCGTCCTGCTGCATGGACCAGACGCTGTTAGGCAGGAACCCCAGCATGGGGTGCTCATCGAAGGTGCCGATATTGATGTGTTGGGGCACGGTGCCGGTACGCGTCCGCAGGGCTTCGATTGCCCCTTCCAGAACGGGTAACGATGAGGCGATAAACGCCTGCGGAACACCCTGGCTGTCGATAAGCGAATCCATCAGGGCATATCCGCCCTCCGGCGTATTGTCAGGCCCTTCGATGACCCACTCGCGATGGTGAATACCGGCTGTTTTCAGGGCCTGTAAGTAGCCGTTCAGACGGTCCGTAATACTGGGCAGTGCGGTATCGCCCACAAGGAACCAGAGCGGCATTTTTCTCTCTGCCAGCATGTTGCGGGCCAGTTCATCCCCCCCGGCCTCGTTATGACTCTCAACCAGCGCGTTGTCAGTAAAGCCAAAATCCCGGTCGAGGAGCACCAGTGGTTTTTGGATCTGCCGCAAATGATGCTGCTGGTTTTCCAGCGTCGAGGGAACGATAAACAAGCCGTCCACGTTGCGCGCCATCAGCGCTTTGACCAGCTTGTTTTCGTAATCCACATCGTTGTAAGTACAGCTGATCATCAGTTGGTAGCCCGAACGGCGGCAGCGCAGTTCGAGTTTCTCGGCGAGCGTTGCAAAGAACACGTTCGAGATGTTGGGCACGATGAGCCCCAGCGTCTCGGTTTTGTTTAGCTTAAGACTGCGCGCCGAATGGTTGAGGGTATAGCCGAAGCGCTCGACGTGCTCATTAATTCGGGACTGTGTTTTCACGCTGATCCGATACTGTTCGGCTTTCCCGCTCAGTACCAGCCGCACGGTGGTGACGGATAAATTCAGATCCTTCGCTATCTGTTCAACTGTTTTGGCCATCGCTACGCCTCAATCCTTAACGTACGTAAAAACTGCTGATAAAGCATACGCATCCTGCCATTACATTTCCTGCTGCATCAGGAGATTAAGCGCCTGCTGCTGGGTCCACAGCATCAGGTACGCCTCATATTTTTGCCGGTGGAAGGCCGCGGTTTCCGGCCGACGGGTGATGATGTCGCCGGCTTTGACCATTTCCCGGGTAGCGTCGGTGAGCGTTGTCCATGCACCGCTCGCCACTGCGCCGCAAATGGCCGCGCCGAGAGTGACGGCATCTTCTTCGGCTAAAAGATGAATATCGCAGCCCGTGGCATCGGCATACTCCCGCAGCCAGAGCCGGTTATGGGTGGCTCCTCCACAAATGACAATGCGCGACAAGGTGTGCCCGTGTTGTTTCAGGGTATCCATAATATGTCGTGTGCCATAGGCTATGGCCTGTAGCGTGGCCAGATAGAGCCTCGCCAGCGCACGTTCACCGGTTTCTAATGTCAGACCGACCACGCTGCCCCGCGCATCCGGACGCGAACGCGGCGAGCGGTTGCCGTGATGATCGGCCAGAATGTGCAGGTTGCGGGTGGGATATTTTTCTTCCTGTTCAAGCGCGGCTACCCAGTCGTTGAGCAGCGCCACCGGATGGCGTTGCGCCGCTTCTGCTTTTGCAAACAGATCTGCGCTGGCTCCGTGCTCGCGCAATGTCCAGTCGACCAGCGCCCCGGCAGCACTTTGCCCGCCTTCCGTCAGCCAGTAGCCCGGCAGCATGGCGCTCCAGTAAGGCCCCCAGACGCCGGGCGTATGGATCTCCGTCTGACTGGCAAGCATATGGCAGTTCGAGGTTCCGCTGATGAGCGCCAGCGTGCCCTCCGGGTGTGAGCCCGTCAGCGCCACGCCACCCGCGTGGGCATCGATCATGCCGCTTGCCACAACCACCTCTTCGGGCAACCCCAGAGCTTGCGCTGCCTGTGGGCTGAGTTTTCCGACGCATTCAGCGACGTCCAGAATAGTATCGGGAATTTTTGTCAGTAAGGTCTCCAGCCCCACCTCCCTGAGCAGCGATTCGCTGAACTGCGCCTCATGCGCAAGGTAGTTCCATTTGCAGGTGAGGGTGCACAGGCTGGCGGCGTCCTGGCCCGTTGCTTTCCAGACCAGAAAATCGGCAAGGTCGAAAAAGCGCCAGGCCTGATTCCATGTTTCAGGATGATGTCGCTGCAACCACAGCAGTTTTGGCAGTTCCATTTCAATACTCACCTCGCCGCCCACGTAGCACAAGGCCGGATCGCGTGTGGCATTGATGCGAACGGTTTCTTCGTGAGCACGATGATCCATCCACATAATGATGTCCTGCGATGCCGGACTGTCGGGGGACACGCTCAGGCCGTTACCCTCAGCATCCAGCGCGACCAGCGAGCAGGTGGCGTCGAAGCCAATCGAACGAATGGCGTCGGGTGAGATCCCTGAGGAGTCGACGGCTTCCCGCACCACCGCGCAAACCTGCTGCCAGATCTCCGCGGAGGACTGTTCCACGCGCGCGTTGCTGGCGTGAAACTGCGAAATCGGACGGGTCGCGAAGCTCAAACGCTCGCCTTGCGCAGAGTAAAGCCCAGCACGAACGCTGGCTGAACCCACATCGACCCCGAGGAAATAGCCGTCACTCATCATGAACTTCCTTATTTTTTACCAAACGGATGTAACAGTTTATCAATTTCAGGGGTGTTGATATTCTGCGCATTGACATATTTCACTGGAATATCAATTTCTTTAGCCACCGTCTGTCCGGAAATCACCGCGTTCAGCGCCTTTATGCCCTGATAACCAATCTGGTACGCGTCCTGCACCACAAAGCCCTGAATCACGCCGTTTTTGAGGAAGTTAATGATGGCTTCGGTGCTGTCAAAACCGATGACTTTCACTTTGCCCTTCAAATTCTGGCTGTCGATCGCGTTCGCAACGCCCAGGGTTGAGCCTTCGTTGGTGGCATAAATACCGGCGATATCCGGGTTGGCCTGAACCATATCAATGGTTTTATCCATCGCCTTTTGCGGGTCGCCATCGCTATATTGCACCGGCAGTACCTGAATATTCGGGTACTTCTCTTTCATTCGCTCGCTGAATCCTTCAGAGCGCTCAATGGCGGACGTCGTTCCGGCTACGTGGGCGATAATACCCACTTTCCCCTTCTGACCTACCTGCTCCGCCAGCGCATCCGCAGCCTGTGCGCCCGCCTTACGGTTATTGGTGGCGACAAAGCTGGCTGGGATATCGGAGTTCACGCCCGAGTCGAAGGTCACCACTTTGATCCCCCGGCTGTTGGCGGTTTCGACCAGCGGGGCAAGGGCGTTTGCATCAAGCGCGGCCAGCAACAGGCCGTTTGGCTTTTGTGCCATGGTGTTTTCGACTAACTGGATCTGCTCGGCGATTTGCGTTTCATCGGCAGGGCCAACGTAGCTGGTTTTGTCACCCAACTCTTTTGCGGCAGCTTCCGTCCCCATTTTGACCGTCTGCCAGAATTCGTGCTGGTAACCTTTACTGACTACCGGCAGGTTCAAATCTTTTGCCAGCGCGCTGCTGGACAGGATGGCAACGAGCGACAGGGCGCTCAGGATATGGCTGGTTTTCATTATTTTGCTCCGTTGTAGGGTTGGCAGGGCTTGTTGTATCGAGAACCTAACGCATTCTTTTACGTAACGTGTCCAGGTAGACGGCGGCAACGACGACCACGCCCATCGCCACCATCTGCCAGAACTGGGACACGCCCATGAGATTGAGGCCGTTTTTCAGCACGCTCATAATGAACGCGCCTATGATGGTGCCGCCAATCGTGCCCACGCCGCCCATCAGACTGGTACCGCCGATCACTACCGCCGCAATGGCTTCCAGTTCATAACCTACGCCTACGGTTGGCTGGCCTGAATTGAGACGAGAGGCGAGGATCACCCCGGCCACGCCGGTTAACAGGCCGCATAAGGCGTAAACGAAAATTTTCACTCGCTGGACTTTGATCCCGGAAAGATGTGCCGCCGTTTCATTGCTGCCGACAGCGTAGATATAGCGGCCCATCACCGTTTTCTTCAGGATCCACATGGCGATCAGTGCCACGATGACCAGGTAGAACACCGGATAAGGCAGGACGTCGAACAGGCGACCCTGCGCTAGCAGCTTGAACTGCGGGTAGTCAGAAAAATAAATTGCGCGGCCATCGGTCATCACCATATTGATGCCGCGTACCGACATCATCAGGCCGAGGGTGGCAATAAACGGTGGTATGGTCATTTTGGTGACCAGAAACGCGTTCACATAGCCGCAAAGCCCGCCGGCGAGCACGCCTGCCAGAATACAGACCGGCAGCGGCATACCAAACCCGGCGGCGATGCCCACCGCAACCCCTGAGAACGCCACCACCGATCCGAGCGACAGGTCGATCCCGGCGGTAATAATCACAAAGGTTACGCCAATGGCCATGATGCCAATCACCGCCGTTTGCAGGGCGATAGTCATGATATTTTCAGTATTAAAGAAGAACGGTGAGCTGAAGCTGAAAAACAGAACCAGCAATACCAGGCTAAAAAGAGGCGCCAGACGCATCAGGAGCGCTTTATTTATTTTCATCGTATGACTTCCGCTTTGCGGCGATGGAACGGTAACGGACATGATTAATCCTCCAGCGTGGCGTATTGCATGATTTTTTCCTGGGTGGCGTGCTCAGCCTCTATTTCGCCGGCAATGTGGCCGCTGCGCATCACAAGTATGCGGTCGCACATTCCTAATACTTCCGGCAGTTCGGATGAAATCATGATGATCGATTTACCTTTAGCGACAAGGCGGTTCATTAGTTCATAAATTTCCAGCTTGGCGCCAACATCAATTCCCCGGGTTGGCTCATCAAAAATTAAAATATCGGTATCTTTACAGACCCAGCGGGCAATAATGATCTTCTGTTGATTACCGCCGCTTAAATTCAGTGCCGCCTGTTCCAGATGCGGCGTTTTTATTCGCAGCGCATCCACCAGTTTCTGGCTGGACTCCCGGCAGCGTTTTTCATCGACATTACCCGCGACGCCAGCGTAGTCCGGGTAATTGCCGAGCATAATGTTCATCTCAACGGAAAGGCCGAGGGCGAGTCCCTCTTTCTTGCGGTCTTCTGTTAAATAGCTGATGCCTTTCTCAATGGCGTCAGCCACGTCTTTAATCCGTGTGGGGGTGCCGTTCAGCGTCAGGGTACCGGCGTCGATCGCATCGGCGCCAAACAGGGCCCGGCCCAGTTCCGTTCGGCCTGCGCCCATTAAGCCAGCGAGGCCGAGGATCTCACCGCGCCAGAGGGTAAAGTTGATGTCGTGCAGTACACCATTTCGCGTCAGGCCGTTCACCTCCAGCACTTTTTCTCTGCGCTGAGGCGGCGGCCGTTTTGGGTAGATGTTATCGAGATTGCGGCCAACCATCATGGCGATAAGCTCGCCGATCTGAACCGTTTCATAATCCACGGTGGCGATGTATTGTCCGTCGCGCATGACGGTCGCGCGATCGGCGATCAGCGCCAATTCTTCCAGACGGTGCGAGATGTAGACTATCCCCGTGCCCTGAGCCTTGAGCATCCGCGTGACGTCAAACAAACTCTCGATTTCACTTTCGGTCAGCGCGGCGGTGGGTTCATCCATGATTAGCACTTTGGCATTGACCGAAATCGCTTTGGCAATTTCCACCATCTGCTGCTGGGCTACGGTTAATTCACTGACGCGCGCGTCCGGGGCGATTTTTAAATTCAGCGTGTGCAGTATTTTCTCAACCGCCTGTCGCTGGGCGCGTTTATCTAACTGCCAGCGGCTATTTTTGCAGAATTCGCGGCCAATAAAGATATTCTCTTCCACGGTTAAATCGGGGAAGAGATTAAATTCCTGATGGATAATCGTAATACCTGCGTGCTGAGCACTTAGCGGATCGCTGAATGATACGGATTGCCCTTCAAAGCGAATTTCACCGGAATCGGGTTGGTAAACACCGGATAATATTTTCATCAGCGTCGATTTACCGGCACCGTTTTCACCTAACAGGGCATGTACTTCGCCGCGGCGTAAATCGAAATCAACCTGATTCAGCGCCAGCACGCCGGGAAAGCGTTTGGTGATGCACGTCATCTGAATAAGAGTCTCTGACATTGCAAAATTCCTGTGTTGGAAAGGCAATCAATCACAAGCCACAGTGATTTGGTTAATAAGCTAACTCGACTTAGCTTTCGTCCTTAAAAGCTATTTTAGGGTCATAATTTAGCCAAATCATTTGTATTCAAATTGTGACGCCGTGCAAAGGTATTTTGTTATTTAATTGAATTTAAACGATATATTTAGTTTTTGCTGAATCGTAATACCTGACGCTGATCGAATTTTGACCTCTCATCGTGAAACTGCTCACAGATCCTGCACATTTATCTTGTCTCATTTTTAGGGAGAACTCTAAGCTAATTCGAGTTAGCAAATTTCACCACTTTCCGTTCACGGTGCTGCCCGGGCGCTTTTTCACGGCTATGCCCCTGAGACGGATAGGTTAACCAACGTGAGGAAGGGCTATGAAAACGATAAAAGCGTTACCCCGGATTGGCATTCGACCTGTTATTGATGGCCGCCGAATGGGCGTACGCGAATCTCTGGAAGAGCAGACCATGAACATGGCGAAAGCCACGGCGGCGCTACTCACTGAAAAATTACGCCACCCCTGCGGTACGCCCGTAGAGTGCGTAATTGCCGACAGCTGCATTGCCGGAATGGCGGAATCCGCCGCTTGCGAAGAGAAGTTCAGCACGTGTCACGTTGGTCTGACGATCACCGTCACCCCATGCTGGTGCTACGGGAGTGAAACCATTGATATGGATCCGCTGCGCCCGAAAGCGATCTGGGGCTTTAATGGCACCGAGCGTCCGGGGGCGGTATACCTCGCAGCGGCGCTGGCAGCGCATAACCAGAAAGGGATCCCGGCGTTTTCCATTTACGGCCACGATGTACAGGATGCGGGCGACGAGACCATCCCGGCAGACGTTGAGGAAAAATTGTTGCGTTTCGCCCGGGCGGGCCTGGCGGTCGCCAGCATGAAGGGGAAAAGTTATCTGTCGGTGGGCGGTGTCTCAATGGGGATCGCGGGCTCGATTGTCGATCACAACTTCTTTGAATCCTGGCTGGGGATGAAGGTGCAGGCGGTGGATATGACCGAACTGCGTCGCCGCATCGATCATAAGATTTACGACGAGCAAGAACTTGAGCTGGCCCTGAGCTGGGCGAAGGCACATTTCCGTTTCGGCGAGGATAAAAACGCAGAGCAGTATCGTCGCAATGAACAGGAAAATGCCGCGATCCTGCGGGAGAGCCTGCTAATGGCGATGTGCATCCGCGACATGATGCAGGGCAACCCTAAACTCGCTGCAATGGGCCGCGTGGAGGAATCGCTGGGCTATAACGCCATTGCGTCCGGTTTCCAGGGGCAGCGCCACTGGACGGATCAGTATCCAAATGGTGATACCGCAGAGGCGCTGCTGAACAGCTCTTTCGACTGGAACGGTATTCGCCAGCCGTTGGTGGTGGCGACGGAAAATGACAGCCTTAACGGGGTAGCGATGCTTTTTGGGCATCTGATGACCGGCACCGCGCAGATTTTTGCTGATGTACGCACCTACTGGTCGCCGGAGTCGGTTGAGCGTGTTACCGGCCAGAAGCTCACTGGCCGGGCTGAGCACGGCATTATCCATCTGATCAACTCCGGCTCGGCGGCGCTGGACGGTACAGCGGAGCAGAAAGACGCCGAGGGGAAACCGACCCTGAAACCACACTGGGACATTACTGAGCAGGAAGCCAGCGCGTGCCTGGCCGCAACCCACTGGTGTCCGGCGGTGCATGAATACTTCCGCGGGGGCGGTTTCTCATCAAACTTCCTCACCCGGGGTGGCGTGCCATTTACCATGACCCGCGTAAACCTCATCAAGGGTGTGGGTCCGGTATTACAGATAGCGGAAGGCTGGAGTGTTGAGCTGCCGGAACACGTACATGACATTCTTAATAAGCGCACCGATTCAACCTGGCCTACCACCTGGTTTGCCCCACGCCTGACCGGTAAAGGCCCGTTCAGCGACGTCTATTCGGTGATGGCGAACTGGGGCGCTAACCACGGGGTATTAACCGTCGGGCACGTCGGCGCTGATTTCATCACCCTGGCGTCCATGCTGCGCATCCCTGTATGCATGCATAACGTACCGGAGGCGCTAATTTATCGGCCGACGGCCTGGGGCGCTCACGGTATGGATCCGGAAGGGCAGGATTACCGCGCCTGTGAAAATTACGGACCGTTATACAAACATTAAGCTGGCCTGCCAGCCTGCTCCGGCGGGCTGGCAGCCTGTGGGGATCGCGATGAAAAAATGTTTTCTGGTTCTCGATTGTGGCGCGACGAACGTGCGCGCCATTGCGCTGGATCCCGAAGGGAATATTGTGGCGCGCGCCGTGGTGGCGAACGAAAGCGAAAGCGCCGCTGAAAATCCGGCCTGGCACCAGTGGTCGCTCGACGCCATCATGCACCGTTTTGCCGTCTGTTGTCAGAAAATCAGCGCAGCGCTGAGCGAGCATCAACTGTGCGGAATGAGTGTGACGACCTTTGGCGTGGATGGCGCACTGGTAGATGAGCAGGGAGAACTGCTTTACCCGATCATCAGCTGGAAGTGCCCGCGAACCGTGCCGGTGATGGAAGCGGTTGCCCGTTCATGCTCCCCGGCAGAACTACAGCAGATCACCGGCGTTGGGCAGTTTAGTTTCAACACGTTGTATAAGCTAGGCTGGCTTCAGGACAACCATCCCGATCTGTTACAGCGTGCTCACGCCTGGCTTTTTATCTCCTCGCTAATCAACCATCGCCTGACCGGAAAGATGACGACCGATCTCACGATGGCCGGTACCAGTCAGATGTTCGATCTGCATCAGCAGCGCTTCAGCGAAACGATCTTAAGCAAGATCGGCGTGCCTCATTCCTTTTTCCCGCCGCTGGTTTCCCCCGGAGAAAGGATTGGTGAATTGCGGCCCGACGCTGCATCCAGGCTCGGATTGCCTTGCTGTGTGCCGGTGATCTCCGCCGGGCACGACACGCAGTTTGCCCTTTTTGGCGCCGGGGCGGGAATTAATGAGCCAGTTCTCTCTTCGGGTACCTGGGAGATTTTAATGGCGCGCACCACGCAGGTTGATACCGCTTTGCTGGGGCAATACCCGGGCGCGACCTGCGAACTGGATAGCCGGACGGGGCTCTATAATCCGGGAATGCAATATCTGGCGTCTGGCGTACTGGAGTGGATCCGCGCGCTGTTCTGGTCGCCTGGTACCGACTGGGACATTATTCTGGCTCAGGCGGCGGCAATTCCGAACGGCGCGGATGGCGTCACGATGAATACCCAACTGCTCGACTCTCCACTCGCCGGCTGGCAGGGCGTTACGCTCACCACCACGCCAGCCCATTTTTACCGCGCAGCCCTGGAAGGACTCACGGTGCATCTGCAAGAAAAATGCCTGGCGCTGGAGACGATCGCGCAATTTAAGGCGCGTGAACTCCTGCTGGTGGGGGGAGGTAGCCGCAATATGCTGTGGAATCAGCTCAAGTCCAATGCGCTTGGGATCCCGGTGAAGGTTCTTGAAGAGGCTGATACGACCGTGCTAGGGGCATCTTTGTACGGATGGTGGGGCGTCGGAGAAACGGCCAGCGCTGAGGCTGCTCGCGATCGGGTCCACTATCGTTACCGTTATTTCTATCCTGAGGAGCAACCTTGTGCTTAAAACGATATCCCCTCTGATTTCACCCGAGCTGCTGAAAACGCTGGCAGAGATGGGTCATGGTGACGAGATTATTTTTGCAGATGCTCACTTTCCCGCACACAGCCTGGGGCCAAAGACGATCCGCGCAGATGGCCTGCTCATCAGCGATTTGCTGGCCGCGGTGATACCGCTGTTTGAACTCGACAGCTATGCGCCACCGCTGGTGATGATGGCCCCTGTCGACGGGGATACGCTCGATATCCAGGTCGAAGCGCGCTATCGCAACGCACTCTTTGGTGAGGCGGAAGGGGAGGGGATTACGCGTATTGACCGTTATGCGTTTTATGCGCGGGCACAGAAAGCGTACGCCATTGTGGTGACGGGCGAGACCGCGAAATACGGCAATATACTGTTAAAGAAAGGGGTTACGCCGTACCCATAAAAAAACGCCGGGTTAAACCCGGCGTTTTTACTTAAGTCTTCTTACCAGACGTAAGTCAGCAGGTTTTGTGAATCAGGCACCATGAAGTCTACGGACATCATCACGGACAGGGAGGTGATGGCGACAATCGAGAACACAAACAGCTTGCGTGCCCAGACCTTGTCATCTTCCACTTTGTAACCGCGCAGGGCCATGCCGAGCCACCAGACGCTCACCGCAGCTGCTACCACCAGATATTTATATCCGGCGTAACCGCCCAGAGAGAGCATCAGCGTTGCCACGGCAAAAGCGATGATGTAGAGCGTGATGTGGTTCTTGGCAACCGAAATGCCTTTCACGACCGGCAGAACCGGAATGTTCGCCGCCTGATAATCCTTAAAGCGGAAAATCGCGATGGCGTAGGAGTGCGGCATCTGCCACAGGCTAAAGATAGCCAGCAGGATCAGCGCACCGCTGTCGAACTCGTTCGTGACGGCGCAGTAGCCAATCACCGGCGGCGCAGCGCCGGAGAGAGAACCAATTAGCGTGCCGTAGACGGAGTGACGTTTCATATACAGGCTGTAGACGCCTACATACACCACGAACCCCATCACCCCCAGCCAGCAGGCCAGCGGGTTAGCACCAAACCACAGCAGCATAAAGCCAGCAATACCCAGCAAGGTGGCGTACACCAGCGAGACGGAAGGGGCAATCAGGCCTTTAACCAGCACCCGATTTTTGGTCCTTTCCATCTTCTTGTCGATATCCATGTCGATGTAGTTGTTAAATACACAACCGGACGCAACCACCAGTGACACACCGACCAGGGTGTAAATAAAGAGGGTGTAATCAATGCTGCCTTTAGAGGCCAGCAGGAACCCTCCGATTACGGAGATCAGGTTGCCAAAGATGATGCCTGGTTTCGTGACTTGCAGGTATTGCTTAAACATACTCGCCGCTCTTAGTGAACCATCATGTTGTAGTTAAGATTCCACATAATCCAGATGGAACCGACTACCAGGATAGCGATGATAATCACGGTAAAGATAAAGGCCGTCATGTTCCAGCCTTCATCGGACTTGGTGTTCATGTGCAGGAAGCAAACCAGATGCACCAGAATCTGAATCACCGCGGTCACCAGGATTGCGCCCAGGATAACCGGCTTAGATGCAGAACCGTTCATCACCATCCAGAACGGGATCACCGTCAGAATGATCGACAGGATGAAACCTGTCATGTAGGTTTTTACGCTGCCGTGGGAAGCGCCATGATCGTTAGAATGACTCATTACATCGCCCCCATCAGATAGACAACAGAGAACACACAGATCCATACCACGTCCAGGAAGTGCCAGAACAGGCTCAGGCACATAATACGGGTACGGTTAGTACTGGTCAGGCCGCGACGGGAGATCTGGAACATCAGTACCGCCATCCAGATCAGACCCGAGGTCACGTGCAGACCGTGGGTGCCGACCAGCGCGAAGAACGCTGACAGGAAGCCGCTACGATCCGGGCCGAAACCTTCCATGATCAGGTGATGGAATTCATAGATTTCCATCCCGATAAAGCCAGCACCAAACAGCCAGGTCAACGCCAGCCAGGAGACAACCTGGCTCTTGTTGTTTTTGTACATGGCGATAGCCGCCATGCCGTAGGTGATGGAGCTGAATAACAGCAGTGCGGTTTCAACCAGTACGAACGGCAGCTCAAAGATGTCCTTACCGGTCGGGCCGCCCGCTGTGCCGTTCACCAGAACGGCATAGGTTGCGAACAGACAGCAGAACAGGATGCAGTCGCTCATCAGGTAGATCCAGAAACCGAAGACTTTCGTCGGTCCTGTATCATGGTGCGCATGTTCATGCGCGTGGGCAGTCGAGTGCGCCAGAGTATCAGTTGCCATTTTTCAGCCCCGCTTTAGAAATCTCGTCAAAATGCTGGTTTTCCAGCTTTTCAACTTCACGGACTGGTACGTAGTAGTCCACGTCCTCGTCAAAGCTCTTCACAATCCAGCTGATTACGATGCCAGCGAAGCCAACAATCGCCATCCACCAGATGTGCCAGATCATTGCGAAACCAAATACCGTTGCGAAGGCGGCAATGACTATGCCCGCACCGCTGTTTTTCGGCATATGGATCTCTTCGTAATGTTCAGGTTGCTTGTACGCTTCACCTTTTTCTTTCATTTCCCAGAATGCGTCACGCTCATGAATGTGCGGCACTACGGCAAAGTTATAGAACGGAGGTGGAGAAGAGGTAGACCACTCCAGCGTACGGCCACCCCACGGGTCACCGGTCAGGTCGCGGTTCAGGTTACGGTCACGGATAGACACGTAGTACTGAATCAGCTGGCACAGAATACCGCAGGCAATCAGCGCTGCGCCGCCCGCTGCAATCATCAGCATTGGGTGGAACTGCGGATCGATCTGCTGGCTCAGACGACGGGTCATACCCATGAAGCCCAGCACGTACAGCGGCATAAATGCTACGAAGAAGCCAATGATCCAGAACCAGAACGCGCGTTTACCCCATTTCTCGTTCAGCGTGAAGCCGAACGCTTTTGGCCACCAGTAGGTTACGCCAGCGAAGCAGCC
Source organism: Enterobacter cloacae complex sp. 677-3DZ2D5B (assembly GCF_004136695.1). Classification (NCBI taxonomy): domain Bacteria; kingdom Pseudomonadati; phylum Pseudomonadota; class Gammaproteobacteria; order Enterobacterales; family Enterobacteriaceae; genus Enterobacter; species Enterobacter cloacae complex sp. 677-3DZ2D5B. The sequence goes on from NZ_QFLS01000010.1 coordinate 122,707, forward strand.
GAAGACCACGCCACCGATGATAACGTTATGGAAGTGCGCAATCAGGAACAGACTGTTGTGCAGAACGAAGTCAGCACCAGGTACCGCCAGCAGTACCCCGGTCATCCCACCTACGGAGAAGGTCACGATGAAGCCGATGGTCCACAGCATGGCTGAGTGGAACACGATACGGCCCTGGTACATGGTGAACAGCCAGTTGAAGATCTTAACCCCGGTCGGGATCGCGATAATCATGGTGGTAATACCGAAGAAGGCGTTTACGTTGGCGCCCGCACCCATAGTGAAGAAGTGGTGCAGCCAGACGATGAACGACAGAACGGTAATACATACGGTTGCCCACACCAGAGAGGTGTAACCAAACAGACGTTTACGCGAGAAGGTTGCCGCGATTTCGGAGAACACACCGAACACCGGCAGAACCAGGATGTACACTTCCGGGTGACCCCAGGCCCAAATCAGGTTGATGTACATCATCATGTTGCCACCCATATCATTCGTGAAGAAATGGGTACCCAGATAGCGATCCAGGGTCAGCAGCGCGATGGTGACGGTCAGAATTGGGAACGACGCGATAATCAGGACGTTGGCGCACAGAGATGCCCAGGTAAATACTGGCATCTTGAACATCGTCATACCTGGTGCACGCATCTTCAGGATGGTCACGAAGAAGTTAATACCGGTCAGAGTGGTACCGACACCGGAGAGCTGAAGCGCCCAAATCCAGTAGTCAACGCCCACGCCCGGACTGTATTCAATTCCCGACAGCGGCGGGTAGGCCAGCCAGCCGGTCTGAGCAAATTCGCCCACACCCAGTGACAGGTTAACCAGGATAACGCCGACAACCGTGAACCAGAAGCTCAGGTTGTTCAGGAACGGGAACGCAACGTCGCGCGCGCCGATTTGCAGCGGAACGACCACGTTCATCAGACCGATTACCAGCGGCATCGCCACGAAGAAGATCATGATAACGCCGTGGGCGGTAAAGATCTGATCGTAGTGGTGCGGTGGCAGGAAGCCGGCTTCGCCCGCAGACGCAAGCGCCTGCTGGCTACGCATCATGATTGCATCCGCAAAGCCACGAATTAACATGACGATACCGACGATGCAGTACATGATACCGAGTTTTTTGTGGTCAACCGAAGTCAGCCACTCATTCCACAGGTAGCTCCACTTACCGAAGTAAGTGATCAGGCCAACTAAGGCCGCGCCACCAATGATAATTGCAGCCACCGTAACCATAATAATCGGTTCATGGTAGGGCACTGCATCCAGTGTCAATTTTCCGAACATTTTCTTCCTCGGCCCCTTAGTGAGCGGTTTCCGCGTGGCTCATGTCCATGCCTTCCATACCCTGGTGCGTGTTGTGCTCGCCTTCAGGCTGGGTCATGTCCATGCTCATGCCGTGATCCATAAATTTGCCAATAACATCTTTGAACAGATTCGGTTTCACGTTAGAGAAGTACTCCACCTTGTTGTATTCGCTAGGTGCAGCCACTTTTTCGAACGCCGCCATGTCAGACATGGTGTTGGTAGACTGCTTCGCTTTTGCAACCCACTGGTCGAAAGTCGCGCGGTCTGGCGTAGCGATAGCTTTGAACTTCATACCCGAGAAGCCCGGGCCACTATAGCTGGCGGAGATACCGTCGTAGGTGCCTGCTTCATTCGCGATCAGGTGCAGGTTAGTCTGCATACCGGCCATCGCGTAAATCTGGCTACCCAGACGTGGGATGAAGAAGGAGTTCATTACGGAGTTGGAGGTCACTTTGAACTGAACCGGAGTGTTCGCCGGGAAGGCGATTTCATTCACGGTAGCAATGCCCTGTTCTGGATAGATGAAGAACCATTTCCAGTCCATGGAGACCACTTCAATGGTAATAGGTTTTTCATCGTGAACCAGCGGTTTGCTCGGCTCAAGTGCGTGAGTGGTTTTCCAGGTCAGTACAGCAAGGAACAGGATGATCAGAATAGGTACCGTCCAGACCACAGCTTCCACTTTATTGGAGTGTGACCAGTTAGGGCTATACTTCGCATCTTTATTGCTCGCACGATACTTCCAGGCGAAACCAACAGCCATCAAGATGGCAGGAATAACCACAATCAACATCAGGCCAAAAGCCGTCAGTATCAATGAACGTTGTTCCAGTCCAATCTGTCCTTTGGGGTCTAGTAGTGCAGAATCGCAGCCACTGAGTAATACAGTGCCTGCGAATAATGACAACCATCCCAAACTTTTATTGTATTTCCTGAGTCTCATTTAACGACCTCAATTCCACGGGAGTCTGGTGGCGTTTAAAGTGTGGGGGCATTTTACGGGAAGGTTACATTACTGTAAACATCATTAGCCCTGTGTCAGGAAGGTGTTACCGGGTTCTGCCGCACATGTCACAAGTGTTGCAAATTATGTCGCGTTTTCCGGGGGAAGCCGCACGGAGTGGGCGTTATAACGAAAGGGTGCCCCAGCATACCGCAAAAGGGACAATTGGTATAACCATTGCGGAAAATACACAAATAATTAACAATTAATTATCAATAAAAAGACAACTAAAAAACGAAAATTCAATCTTTCGAATGCTGAATCGTTTAACGGAAAATAGCGTAGCGAAATAAGCTCCAATAATTTCCGAATGCTATCCCGCACAAAACAACAAATATTTTTTTTGCCGATGGCGGTTATTTCGCCGTTATAATTTCGTGTCGTTATTACAACGGGAAATAACCTTTCGCTTTTTACTTCATGTCATCTGCGTTTTCCGCAGTGACATGAAATCCAGCATCCCACCGGTCAGGATACCCACGATGGCGAGAAACACGCCTGCATCAAGCAGCTGGGTTTCAAAAGGAAGCGACAAGGTGGTCGTCGCATTGATAATGAGTACCGCGAGCCACACTACCAGCGCAAGACAACCTGCCATCAGCAGACGCAGGGCAAACCGGTAGGCAGCCTGATATTCCGTGCGCGGCATGAAGTGTTCCGTCCGCTGGGTATATTCCAGCGTCTGGCGACAGACCAGCAACAATAAAATCCCCGGCACAGCCGCCACCACCGAGAAGAGATAAAATGTCGGCCAGCCGTGGGCTTCAACAAACCAGCCCGCGACGGGACCTACGTACACGCGCCCGACGGCTGAGAGGGCAGAGAGCAGGGCAAACTGGGTGGCGGAAAATGACTTATTGCACAGCGTCATCAGCAGGGCGACAAATGCCGCTGTGCCCATACCTCCGCACAGATTTTCAAAGAATACCGCCGTCGCCATGCTGATCATATGCTTGTCGGTGATCGACAGCAGCCAGTAACCGGCATTCGAAGCGCCCTGAAGGATGCCGAAGATCAGCAGAGCACGGAACAGCGACAGACGCTGCATCAATACGCCGCCGTACAGCGCGCCGACGATCGTGGCAAACAGCCCCAGGGTTTTGTTCACCACGCCGACCTCCCCCGCATCAAACCCGACGCCGCGGATCAGGAAGGTGGTGGTCAGACTCATGGCGAAAGCGTCGCCGAGCTTATAAAGGACAATCAGCAGCAGGATCAGCCAGGCATTATTGCGACCAAAGAAGTCGCGGAGCGGTGCGGCGACGGCCTGCTCCAGCGAGCGGGGAACCGGAATCACATCGCTCGGTTCAGGCGCGAATAGCGTGGCAAAAATGCAGGGGATCAGCAGAGCGGCCATCAGCCAGTACATTCCCTGCCAGCCGAGATAGCGGTCGGCAAGCCAGAGGGCCAGCCCGCCGGAAACCAGCATACCCAGGCGGTAGCCAAGCACGCTGATTGCCGCACCGGCACCACGCTCTTCCGCTGGCAGGACGTCCGTCTTCCAGGCGTCAAAAACAATGTCCTGCGAAGCGGAGCAGAAGGCGATGACCACCGCAAGCGCGGCCATCCAGCGCAGCTGTGTTGACGGCTCAAGGAAACCCATTGCGGCAATGGCCAGCAACAGCAGCACCTGCGTCATCGCTAACCAGCCGCGACGGCGCCCGAGGAACGGTGGGGTATAGCGATCCATCACCGGCGACCACAGGAACTTAAAAACGTAAGCCTGGCCGACGAGCGAGAAGAAACCAATGGTTTTAAGATCGATGTTCTCAACCGTCATCCACGCCTGTAACGTGCCGGAGGTGAGCGCAAGGGGCAAACCGGAGGCGAAACCAAGGATCAGCAGAATAGCTGATTTCGGTTGCTGGAAAATGCGTAAGTAGTGACTGGACATGTTCTTATGAACTGACCCGGTGAAGCACCGGGTCAGTCAGCAGGATTAACGGGCGTTCTGCTTGATGAAGTCGTGAATGCTGGTGTCCTGTGCCATGTCGGCAATGGTGTCAGTCAGCACGCTGTTAACCGCGTCAGCGATATTTTTGTTGGAGGCCTGGAATGCGCCTTCAACGGAATAGCTCGCACGGTAGTTTTTGTTCATTTTGTTGCCGTTCTTCGCGGTAGCGATGATGGCGATATCGGCTTTAGTCGCAATGTTGTAGCGAACGTTACCCTGGGAGACGTCAGCGTACAGGTTGTTCACGATGATTTGCAGATCAACCGCGCCGCTTGGGCCAATCATGTAGCCGCGGGAGGTCATCTGTTTCTCCAGCACTTCCTGCAACAGGAAGCGCAGGTCGCGGGAGGCGGTCAGCGTGACCTGTTGGTTGTCGCGAGTCACTTTCGCCAGCGCCTGGTCCTGACGCTGATCGGCGCCATTAATGCTGACCGTAACGCCCATCAGGCTTGGATCCTGCTGAGGCAGGGTAATTTTTGGTGAAACGTCAATGGTCGTCGGCGGAGTCGCGCAGCCGGCGAGCATAAAGAGTGCTACCAACGGAAAGAAGAGTTTTTTTAACATTTTCGGGTTCTCAACGAATCGTAAGCAAAGAGAGAAAAATTGCCGCCATCATAACATCGCTAACGGCCAGGGGAAGTGGTCAACGCATGTAAATTCATCGCCTTGTCCGAAAACTGACCACCTTTCCGCTTTTCTCTGCCTGTAAGTGACAAAACGTATGAACCTCATAGTGAACTTCATTCGTTTGGGTGAGAAAATCAGACGAAAGCTAAATATTTGTTGTCAAGGTGTAATGGAACCGGTAAAAGCGGCTAATATTTAAAGGGATGGGTGACATCTTAGCGTTGTCGGAGGAGTGATTTCATGATGATACGTGAACAGATAGAAGAAAAATTAAGGGCAGCGTTCAACCCTGTGTTTCTCGAAGTTGTCGACGAAAGCTATCGTCATAACGTGCCGGCAGGTTCTGAAAGCCACTTTAAAGTGGTTCTGGTCAGCGATCGCTTCACGGGAGAACGTTTCCTGAACCGACACCGCTTGATCTACAGCACCTTGACGGAAGAACTCTCCACAACCGTACATGCGCTGGCGCTGCATACCTACACCATTAAGGAATGGGAAGGGCTACAGGATACGGTATTCGCATCACCGCCTTGTCGGGGTGCAGGCACCATCGCCTGATAAATCGGATTTGCAACCGCCGGAGTTTTTCCAGTATGTTGCTTACAGATTTCGTCAAGACGGCCTTCGGGCCGTTTTGTTTTGTCTGAGTTTTGAGCGGATGGCGCGTTTTTAAGGCTAAAAATAGCCTTAAAGTGTGAAAAAAGCCGCAGCAACATGCTCCAACCGTTCTCGACTCACCTAAGTGATGCCGCTATAATGCCGCGTCTTATTGAATGTCTTCGGGATGATTCTGGCGACAGGGAATGTGAATCTGCACATAAGAGAGCATCCCGGTATAACAGACAGATTCAGAGTTGACCGAGCACTGTGATTTTTTTGAGGTAACAAGATGCAAGTTTCAGTTGAAACCACTCAAGGCCTTGGCCGCCGTGTAACGATTACTATCGCTGCTGACAGCATCGAAACTGCTGTGAAAAGCGAGCTGGTCAACGTAGCAAAAAAAGTACGTATTGACGGCTTCCGCAAGGGCAAAGTACCAATGAATGTTGTTGCTCAGCGTTATGGCGCTTCCGTGCGTCAGGATGTGCTGGGTGAACTGATGAGCCGCAACTTTATCGACGCGATCATCAAAGAAAAAATCAATCCAGCCGGTGCGCCGAACTACGTTCCAGGCGAATACAAGCAGGGCGAAGACTTCACCTACTCCGTAGAGTTCGAAGTGTACCCGGAAGTTGAGCTGAAAGGTCTGGAATCTATCGAAGTTGAAAAACCGATCGTTTCCGTGACCGACGAAGACGTTGACGGCATGCTGGATACCCTGCGTAAGCAGCAGGCGAACTGGAAAGAGAAAGAAGGCGCTGTTGACGCGGAAGACCGCGTAACCATCGACTTCACCGGTTCTGTAGACGGCGAAGAGTTCGAAGGCGGTAAAGCGTCTGATTTCGTACTGGCGATGGGCCAGGGTCGTATGATCCCAGGCTTCGAAGACGGTATCAAAGGCCACAAAGCGGGCGAAGAGTTCACCATCGACGTGACCTTCCCTGAAGAATACCACGCTGAAAACCTGAAAGGTAAAGCAGCGAAGTTCGTTATCAACCTGAAGAAAGTGGAAGAGCGCGAACTGCCAGAACTGACTGAAGAATTCATCAAGCGTTTCGGCGTGGAAGATGGTTCTGTTGCGGGCCTGCGTACCGAAGTGCGTAAAAACATGGAGCGCGAGCTGAACGGCGCTGTACGTAACCGCGTGAAGTCTCAGGCGATTGAAGGTCTGGTGAAAGCGAACGACATCGACGTTCCTGCTGCCCTGATCGACAGCGAAATCGACGTTCTGCGCCGTCAGGCTGCACAGCGCTTCGGTGGCAACCAGCAGCAAGCGATGGAACTGCCACGCGAGCTGTTCGAAGAGCAAGCGAAACGTCGCGTTGTTGTTGGCCTGCTGCTGGGCGAAGTGATTCGTACCCACGAGCTGAAAGCTGACGAAGAGCGTGTGAAAGGCCTGATCGAAGAGATGGCTTCTGCATACGAAGATCCATCAGAAGTGATCGAGTTCTACGGTAAGAACAAAGAGCTGATGGACAACATGCGCAACGTCGCGCTGGAAGAGCAGGCTGTAGAAGCGGTACTGGCGAAAGCGAAAGTCACCGAAAAAGAGACCTCTTTCACCGAACTGATGAACCAGCAGGCGTAATTTCGCCCCAACGGTTTAAAGTTTGAACAAAAAACCCGTTGCCCTCCGGCGACGGGTTTTTTTTATCACAGCTTTAGTCCTGGAAGGGTGCTAAAACGCCCTTTCAGTGTTAGCGTTACAACAAAACGTTGTTATGCTTGAAATAGGGCATGGCGACCCCCATTAGTATGTAATCACGATGATTGAGACTGGCTGATAATCCGTCCATAAGGTTACAATCAGTACAGCAGGTGTTTTCAATTTTGAACCAGGAGACGGAAATGTCATACAGTGGCGAACGAGATAACTTTGCACCCCATATGGCGCTGGTGCCAATGGTTATTGAACAGACCTCACGCGGTGAGCGTTCTTTCGATATCTATTCCCGTCTGCTCAAGGAACGCGTTATCTTTCTGACCGGCCAGGTGGAAGACCATATGGCTAACCTGATCGTGGCGCAGATGCTGTTCCTGGAAGCGGAAAACCCGGAAAAAGACATTTACCTGTATATCAACTCGCCGGGCGGTGTGATTACGGCGGGCATGTCTATTTATGACACCATGCAATTCATCAAGCCGGATGTCAGCACCATCTGTATGGGGCAGGCGGCGTCCATGGGGGCTTTCCTGTTAACCGCAGGGGCGAAAGGTAAGCGTTTCTGCCTGCCTAACTCCCGCGTGATGATTCACCAGCCGCTGGGTGGTTACCAGGGCCAGGCGACGGATATTGAAATCCACGCCCGAGAAATTCTGAAAGTAAAAGCGCGCATGAATGAACTTATGGCGCAGCATACGGGTCAACCTCTCGAGCAGATCGAGCGCGATACCGAGCGCGATCGCTTCCTCTCTGCGCCAGAGGCAGTTGAGTACGGCTTAGTCGACTCCATTTTGACCCATCGTAATTGATGCCCGCGACGCGAGTGTGCCGCTATACTAAGGTAGGGCGGCACGTTGCCTGTAAGCAGCTTGCGTCTGAGAATGGCATTTGCGTCGTCATGTGCGGCACATAGAACTTAAAAAGAGGTTTGGACTCATGACAGATAAACGCAAAGATGGTTCGGGCAAACTGCTGTACTGCTCTTTTTGCGGCAAAAGCCAGCATGAAGTGCGTAAACTGATTGCCGGGCCGTCCGTGTATATCTGCGACGAATGCGTCGATTTATGTAACGACATCATTCGCGAAGAGATTAAAGAAGTCGCGCCGCACCGTGAGCGCAGCGCGTTACCAACGCCACACGAGATTCGCCACCACCTGGACGACTATGTTATTGGTCAGGAGCAGGCGAAAAAAGTGCTGGCGGTGGCGGTATACAACCACTACAAACGTCTGCGTAACGGCGATACCAGCAATGGCGTAGAACTGGGCAAAAGTAACATTTTGCTGATCGGGCCTACCGGTTCCGGTAAAACCCTGCTGGCAGAAACGCTGGCGCGCCTGCTGGATGTTCCGTTCACTATGGCGGATGCCACCACCCTGACCGAAGCCGGTTATGTGGGTGAAGACGTTGAAAATATTATCCAGAAGCTGCTCCAGAAGTGCGATTACGACGTACAGAAAGCCCAGCGCGGGATCGTCTATATCGATGAGATCGACAAAATCTCTCGTAAATCAGACAACCCGTCCATCACCCGTGACGTCTCGGGCGAGGGCGTGCAGCAGGCGCTCCTGAAGCTGATTGAAGGTACGGTTGCGGCTGTTCCACCGCAGGGTGGGCGTAAACATCCGCAGCAGGAATTCTTGCAGGTTGATACCTCTAAGATCCTGTTTATCTGTGGTGGTGCGTTTGCAGGCCTGGATAAAGTGATCTCTCACCGTGTGGAAACCGGCTCCGGCATTGGTTTTGGCGCAACGGTGAAAGCCACGTCTGAAAAACCAAACGAAGGCCAGCTGCTGGCGCAGGTTGAGCCGGAAGATCTGATCAAATTCGGTTTGATTCCGGAATTTATCGGCCGTCTGCCGGTTGTGGCGACCCTGAACGAACTGAGCGAAGACGCGTTGATTCAGATCCTGAAAGAGCCGAAAAACGCGCTGACCAAGCAGTATCAGGCGCTGTTTAATCTGGAAGGCGTTGAGCTGGAATTCCGTGACGAAGCGTTGGACGCGATTGCCAAGAAAGCGATGGCGCGTAAAACCGGTGCCCGTGGCCTGCGTTCTATCGTGGAAGCAGCATTGCTCGACACGATGTACGATCTTCCTTCTATGGAAGACGTCGAAAAAGTCGTGATCGACGAGTCCGTCATTGGTGGCCAGACCAAGCCGTTACTGATTTACGGTAAACCGGAAGCGCAGCAGGCATCTGGCGAATAATTCACCATTTCATACAATCAGTTAATCAAAAAGGGGGGATTTTATCTCCCCTTTACTTTTTCCGTATTCATGGCGTTGAATGTATGGGAAACATCCCCATATACTGGATTACATGTTAATGGTTGTGTGAAGCACAGTTACATGACCAGTTTACCTGGCGGACACTAAACTAAGAGAGAGCTCTATGAATCCTGAGCGTTCTGAACGCATTGAAATCCCCGTATTGCCGTTGCGCGATGTGGTGGTTTATCCGCACATGGTCATACCCTTATTTGTAGGGCGGGAAAAATCTATCCGTTGCCTCGAAGCCGCCATGGATCATGATAAAAAAATCATGTTGGTCGCGCAGAAAGAAGCATCAACGGATGAGCCGGGTGTAAACGATCTTTTCACCGTCGGGACCGTGGCCTCTATTTTGCAGATGCTGAAGCTGCCAGACGGCACCGTGAAGGTGCTGGTGGAAGGCTTACAGCGTGCGCGTATTACCACTCTGTCAGACGATGGCGAGCACTTCTCTGCGAAGGCAGAGTACCTTGATTCACCGGAACTTGATGAGCGCGAGCAGGAAGTGCTGGTACGCACCGCGATCAGCCAGTTCGAAGGCTACATCAAGCTGAATAAGAAAATCCCACCTGAAGTGCTGACGTCGCTGAACAGCATCGACGATCCTGCACGTCTGGCGGATACCATCGCTGCGCATATGCCGCTGAAGCTGGCTGACAAACAGTCCGTGCTGGAAATGTCCGACGTTAACGAACGTCTGGAATACCTGATGGCGATGATGGAGTCTGAGATCGATCTGCTCCAGGTTGAGAAGCGCATTCGCAACCGCGTCAAAAAGCAGATGGAAAAATCGCAGCGTGAGTACTATCTGAACGAGCAAATGAAAGCCATTCAGAAAGAGCTCGGCGAGATGGACGATGCTCCGGATGAAAACGAAGCGCTGAAGCGTAAGATCGACGCGGCGAAGATGCCGAAAGAGGCGAAAGAGAAAGCTGAAGCTGAGTTGCAGAAGCTGAAAATGATGTCTCCGATGTCGGCGGAAGCGACCGTTGTACGCGGCTACATTGAGTGGATGGTGCAGGTTCCGTGGAATGCCCGCAGCAAGGTCAAAAAAGACCTGCGTCAGGCCCAGGAGATCCTGGATACCGACCACTACGGCCTGGAACGTGTGAAAGACCGCATTCTTGAGTACCTCGCGGTACAGAGCCGTGTGAACAAAATCAAAGGCCCAATCCTGTGCCTGGTAGGGCCTCCAGGGGTGGGTAAAACCTCTCTGGGTCAGTCCATCGCCAAAGCGACAGGGCGTAAGTACATCCGTATGGCGCTGGGCGGCGTGCGTGATGAAGCGGAAATCCGCGGTCACCGCCGTACCTACATCGGTTCCATGCCGGGCAAGCTTATCCAGAAAATGGCGAAAGTGGGCGTCAAAAACCCGCTGTTCCTGCTCGATGAGATCGACAAAATGTCTTCAGACATGCGTGGCGATCCGGCGTCGGCGCTGCTGGAAGTGCTTGATCCAGAGCAGAACGTGGCGTTTAGCGATCACTACCTGGAAGTGGATTACGACCTGAGCGATGTGATGTTCGTGGCGACGTCGAACTCCATGAACATTCCGGCACCGCTGCTGGACCGTATGGAAGTGATCCGTCTGTCCGGTTATACCGAAGACGAGAAGCTGAACATTGCCAAACAGCACCTGCTGCCGAAGCAGATTGAGCGTAACGCGCTTAAAGCCAACGAGCTGACCGTTGAGGACAGCGCCATTGTCGGCATTATTCGTTACTACACCCGTGAAGCGGGTGTGCGTAGCCTCGAACGTGAGATCTCTAAGCTGTGCCGTAAGGCGGTGAAACAGCTGCTGCTGGATAAGAGCCTGAAGCACATCGTGATTAACGGCGACAATCTGCATGCGTACCTGGGCGTTCAACGCTTCGACTACGGTCGCGCAGACAACGAAAACCGTGTTGGTCAGGTGACCGGTCTGGCATGGACGGAAGTGGGCGGCGATCTGCTGACCATCGAAACCGCCTGTGTTCCGGGCAAAGGCAAGCTGACCTACACCGGTTCGCTGGGTGAAGTGATGCAGGAGTCCATCCAGGCGGCGCTGACCGTGGTACGCGCGCGTGCGGAAAAACTGGGTATCAACCCGGATTTCTACGAAAAACGCGATATTCACGTTCACGTTCCGGAAGGGGCGACGCCGAAAGATGGCCCAAGCGCGGGTATTGCCATGTGTACTGCGCTGGTTTCCTGCCTGACAGGTAATCCGGTTCGTGCTGATGTGGCCATGACCGGTGAAATTACGCTGCGTGGTCAGGTACTGCCTATCGGCGGGTTAAAAGAAAAACTGCTGGCGGCACACCGCGGTGGGATCAAAACCGTATTGATCCCTTACGAGAATAAACGCGATCTGGAAGAGATTCCGGACAACGTTATTGCCGATTTGCAGATCCATCCGGTGAAACGCATTGAGGAAGTTCTGACTCTCGCACTGCAAAATGAACCGTCCGGAATGCAGGTTGTAACCGCAAAATAGTGACCTCGCGCAAAGAGCGCCAATAAAAACAAGGCTGGTAAGTCATTTCGTACTTGCCAGCCTTTTTTTGTATAGCTAATTTAGATTGCTGATTGGGTTAGCCATCAACAACGGGTGTTGTAAGGTCATAGCAGGACTGATATAACTGCTGCGCGGTCGCGCTGTGAAGGATTCAGGTGCGATATAAATTATAAAGAGAGGAAGAGAACAGTGAATAAATCTCAACTGATTGACAAAATTGCTGCGGGTGCTGATATTTCTAAAGCGGCAGCTGGACGTGCTTTAGATGCTTTAATTGCTTCTGTTACTGAATCTCTGCAAGCTGGGGACGACGTTGCACTGGTAGGCTTCGGTACTTTTGCGGTTAAAGAGCGTGCAGCCCGTACTGGCCGCAACCCTCAGACCGGCAAAGAGATCACCATTGCTGCCGCTAAAGTGCCGGGTTTCCGTGCAGGTAAAGCGCTGAAAGACGCAGTAAACTGATTGCTTTCCCGCTCCAGGGAAGCTGAAAAGTACAAGGGCGCATCGTTTGATGTGCCTTTTTTGTTTGTCCAGACCTGATTTGTGCGAGTTTATGCGAGTTGTGGGCTGACAATTGCCCTGTTTTCTTGTCACAATACGCCTTTACGCGCGACGGTCAGGATTTTCCGTCAGCGTCAGGTAACCAGTCACCTACAGCGGAGTGTTGTTACACCATGATGGACAGCTTACGCACGGCTGCTAACAGTCTCGTGCTCAAGATTATTTTCGGTATCATTATCGTGTCGTTCATATTGACCGGTGTGAGTAGTTACCTCATCGGCGGTGGCGCGAACTACGCCGCAAAAGTGAATGGCCAGGAAATTAGCCGTGGGCAGTTCGAGAACGCTTTTGCTGGTGAACGTAACCGCATGCAGCAACAGCTGGGCGACCAATACTCTGAACTTGCAGCCAACGAAGGCTATATGAAAAACCTGCGTCAGCAGACGCTAAACCGCCTTATTGACGAGGCGCTGCTGGATCAGTACGCGAAAAGCCTGGGTCTGGGCATCAGCGATGAGCAGGTTAAAAAAGCCATCTTCTCGACGCAGGCTTTCCAGTCTAATGGGAAGTTCGACAACGCGCGTTACAACAGCATTGTTAACCAGATGGGTATGACGGCTGACCAGTACGCTCAGGCACTGCGTAACCAGTTGACCACGCAACAGCTAATCAACGCGGTGGTGGGCACCGATTTCATGCTGAAAGGCGAAACTGAAGAGCTGGCGGCACTGGTGGCGCAGCAACGCGTGGTGCGTGAAGCGACGATTGATGTCAACGCACTGGCAGCGAAACAGCAGGTTAGCGACGCTGAAGTTAATGCTTACTACGAGCAAAACAAGAACAACTTCATCTCTCCGGAACAGTTCCGCGTAAGCTATATCAAGCTGGATGCAGCTGCGATGCAGGAAAATGCGACTGACGCCGAGATCCAGTCTTATTACGACCAGCATCAGGATCAGTTTACTCAGCCGCAGCGTAACCGTTACAGCGTGATCCAGACCAAAACGGAAGCAGAAGCGAAAGCCGTGCTGGATGAGCTGAACAAAGGCGCTGATTTCGCCACCTTAGCGAAAGCAAAATCTACCGACATTATTTCTGCCAAAAACGGCGGTGATATGGGCTGGCTGGAAGAGTCAACTACCCCGGATGAGCTGAAAAATGCAGGCCTGAAAGAGAAAGGCCAACTGTCTGGTGTAATCAAATCCTCCGTCGGCTTCCTGGTGGCGCGTCTGGACGATGTTGTGGCGGCGAAAACCAAGCCGCTGACTGACGTTCGTGATGATATCGCTGCGAAAGTGAAGCAGGAGAAAGCGCTGGATGCCTTCTATGCTCTGCAACAGAAAGTGAGCGATGCCGCAAGCAACGACAACGAATCACTGGCGGGCGCTGAGCAGGCTGCTGGCGTGAAAGCGGTTGAGACGGGCTGGTTCAGCCACGAAAACCTGCCGGAAGAACTGAACTTCAAACCGGTTTCAGATGCCATTTTCAATGGTGGTCTGGTCGGTGAGAATGGTACGCCGGGCAGCAACTCAGACATCATTACCGTTGACGGTGACCGTGCGTTCGTACTGCGCGTCAGCGAGCACAAAGCCGAGGCAGTGAAGCCCCTGGCGGAAGTGAAAGATCAGGTGGTGGCGCTGGTGAAACACAACAAAGCGGCACAGCAGGCAAAACTGGATGCAGAGAAAATTCTGGCCGACCTGAAAGCCGGTAAGAACGATGCGCTGAAAGCGGCTGGCCTGAGCTTTGGTGAAGCAAAAACGCTGAGCCGTACCGGTCAGGATCCTGTCAGCCAGGCGGCGTTTGGTCTGAGCCTGCCGGCGAAAGACAAACCTGTCTTTGGCACCACGACCGATATGCAGGGTAACGTGGTGGTTCTGGCACTGGATGAAGTGAAAGCCGGCACGCTGCCAGACGCGCAGAAGAAGGCCATGGTTCAGGGAATTACCCAGAACAATGCCCAGATTGCTTTCGAAGCGTTGATGAGCAACCTGCGTAAAGAAGCCAAAATCAAGCTGGGTGATGTGGTCACTCAGGAGCAATAATTACGTGTCTGCTCGCAGATTTTCGTAACGTTCTGCAAAAACTAAAGGCCGCTTTCGCGGCCTTTTCCATTTCTGCAATCTGCTGTTTGTCCCTGTTTTCCCGTGCGGCTATCGTGGCATGGCTGTCAACAAACAAGGAGAAAACAGCATGAAATGTGGAATCAAAGCACTGTTAATTACACTGGCTATTGCCACTTCCGGGATGAGTGCGGGCGCGCTGGCGGCGTCACCCTCGTCTAAAGCCCAGGCTGCACAAACTCAGGCCGATGCAACGTCACAAGGTCAGGTTAAAGCCAACGCGACGGCCAGCACGAAAGCCATTGAGGACGAGGGTACGCGGGTCAGTATTAATACTGCCTCTGCGGACGATCTTGCCCGCGTAATGAATGGCGTGGGCCTCAAAAAAGCGCAGGCCATCGTCAGCTATCGTGAAGAGTATGGTCCTTTCAAAACCCTTGACGATCTCAAGCAGGTGCCGGGTATGGGCAGCGCGCTGGTTGAGCGCAATCTCGCACACCTGACGCTGTAATCGCGTAATCACTTGCACTGCGGCAAAAATTTGCCAGGATAAAGAGGTCATACCAGTTATGACCTCTGAACCTATAACAACGAAAGGCTATTGCGCTATGCAGACACAAATCAAAGTCCGTGGTTATCACCTCGATGTTTACCAGCACGTCAATAACGCCCGCTACCTTGAATTTCTTGAAGAGGCGCGCTGGGACGGCCTGGAGAACAGCGAAAGCTTCCTGTGGCTAACCGCACACAACATCGCGTTTGTGGTCGTCAATATCAACATTAACTACCGCCGCCCGGCTGTGCTGGGGGATGTGCTCACCGTGACCAGTGAGGTTCAACAACTGAATGGCAAAAGTGGTGTATTGAGCCAGGTCGTTACGCTGGAGCCAGAAGGGCAGATTGTGGCCGATGCGCTGATCACCTTTGTCTGTATCGATCTCAAAACCCAGAAAGCGTTGCCGCTGGAAGGGGAGTTGCGCGAAAAGCTGGAGCTGATGATCGCGTAAATTTTTGTCTTTTATAAAAGACAAGAAGGGTTTTCAGGGATAAAATCATGAACAGGGACTACGTTGTTAAACGTTACCGAACCCGCGACGGAAAAATACCGTTTGAGGATTGGGTAGCAAAGTTGAGACGAAAGGATCCGGAGCTGGCGTTTCGGATCCTTCTGCGAATCGACCGCGCTGAGAAGGGGAATTTTGGCGATTACCGTTATCTCAGAGAGGGTGTCTGGGAGTTGAAGGTTGATAGTGGTCCCGGTTATCGAGTCTATTTTGCGGTCCAGCATCGGGAAATCTTATTGTTGCTGATCGGCGGTGACAAAAAGAGCCAGAAAGCGGATGTGATGCTGGCAATAGATTACTGGAAAGATCATCAAAAGGATAAACTCCATGAGCAAAAGTGAGCGAAAATTCTCAAGTACCGTCAGCCATGATGAAGCTGTAGTCAAAATGCTGCGCGAAAATCCTTCTTACGCGCAACTCTATCTGCAAATTGCACTGGATGAAATTTACGAGGACCAGGGGATCCCAGCCTATTTGATTGCCCTCAGACGCGTTATCGAAGCGCGCGGCGGTATTGGAGAGATTTCAGCCAAAGCGGGGCTTTCACGTCAGCAGCTATACCGTACCCTGTCCGAAAATGGTAACCCAACGCTGACTACACTGATGAAAATTACCCGTGCTGCCGGTGTAAAACTGTTCGACAGCACGGTCAGGTAGCCCTTATTTCAGCCCGGTCTTTTTCTGCATTGCGGCCATAACGCCCGCTTTATCCGCAAAATAATGATTCAGACCGTTCGCGCGCAGGTTACAGGCGGCACACTGCCCACAGCCGTCCCCTTTAATGCCGTTGTAGCAGGTCAGGGTCTCGTTGCGAACGACATCCAGCTTGCCCCAGTAGTCGGCCAGCGCCCAGGTTTCAGCCTTATCCAGCCACATCAGCGGCGTTTCGAAGCGGGTCTCTTTTGCCATTCCCAGATCGACGGCGTGATTGAGTGCTTTCACGAATTCATCCCGGCAGTCCGGGTAGCCAGAGAAGTCGGTTTCGCACACGCCCGTGATCACCGCTTCGGCCTTCACCTGATAAGCGTATATTGCCGTCAGGGTCAGGAAGAGAATGTTGCGGCCCGGTACGAAGGTGTTCGGAATGCCGCTGGCATCAGGTTCGTAATCAGGCACCGGAATGCTGTCGCGGGTGAGGCTGCTGACGGCCAGTTCATTTAACAGCGTCACGTCCAGCACTTTATGAGCGCGGGCGCCCAGTTTGAGAGCCAGTTCACGAGCGACATCGATTTCAGCGCGATGACGCTGACCATAATCAAAAGTGACGCAGTGCACTTCATCATACTGGTGAAGCGCCTGAATCAGGCAGGTGGTGGAATCTTGTCCTCCGCTGAACACGACGACGGCACGTTTCATAGATCATCTCGACAGTTACAGTAAAAGCGTCATGTTAACGCCTGGCTAAAGCGGCGACCAGCTTCTTCACGCGTTTGGTGGAGGAAGCCAGGCTTCGGTGAAGTCAAACCAGCCGCGAGTGTTAAGGCGTATGCCGTTGACGCCCGGAGGCGCGCTGATTTGATACTGGTAGTTAAAGAGCGGCGTCAGGACGGCTGTCTCCATTAACCGGCTGAATATAGCCTGAAGTCCTGCGTGTCGGTCACGCTCGTCGGCCTGCGACTGCACCGCATCCAGCGTGGCCTGCAAATGGGCGAATGCCGGTGCGCTCAGCAGATGCGGCCAGAGCGCATCGCAGCGGAGCCACTGCTCAAGCGTGTACGCCGGCGCTTCGCCAATCAGTCTGTCTCCCATCATGATGTCTGCATCGGCAAGCTGCTGGCACCCGTCCCACGTTTTGGCGTCGTGAAAGATGACGGTCAGTTCACAACCCTGCCGCGCAAGGTATGCTTTTAACTGGCTGGCCATGGTGTGAAGCTCAACCGGCAGGTGGTAGACCAGCGTCAATGCCTCTGGCAGCGCAACGTCGGTTAAATCAGGCCACTGGGGGATCGCCCAGCCGGGAAGCAGTTCCTCGGTAGGAGTGATGAGCCCTTCGTTCAGGGGAAGCGTGTGCAGCAGCGTTGAGAGATGAATGATATTAATCAGCCGCTTTGCCTGAAGTTCGCTCAGACGTGGACTCTGTTTTAGCGTGAGGTAGCAGAAGCCCAGACTGGTGCTGTTACTCACCAGCCGCAGGCTGGCCAGCTCGTCGGCCTCGCCAATGGCGATTTGCACCGGGTGGCGACAGCTGGTGCCCAGACTGTAGTCAAAAAGCTGGGGCGTGATCCAGTACTCGATAGCCTTAAGCAACGGATGGCCAAGATGATACTGCTCGTGGCTTTCCAGACGCACCAGTTCAGGCTCAAAAACGCTCAGCCGAAAGGGACCGCTGCCTACCACAGGGTAATCGGGATGCGCCAGACGGCTACAGTAGGTTGCCAGCCTGTGCGCCAGCCAGTAGTCAGGTTGATGGAGAATAAACGTCAGGCACTGCGGGTGCGTGGTTTCGATACGTAAGACGCTGCGGAACAGCGTGCCCATGCCGGGCTGCGATAACAGCGCCGTCAGGCTTTGCCGGAGCTGTGCCGTCTCTATTTTATCGCCGTTATGCCAGTGCAGGGTGGAGCGAATGTAGAAATGCCAGCGCAGGCCGTCAGCAGAGACTTCCCAGTGATGCGCCAGATCGCCCGTGGGTTCACTGCTGTTACCATTAAAACGCGTCAAACCAGAGAATACCTGTCCCGCCAGATGCTGCTCCGCCCGGCCAGGGAGAAACCCCGGCTGAAGCGGCTCCAGCGAGCGATAGTAGGGAATACGCAGCGTCGGCGTATCGTTCTGCCACTGCCCGCCCATAAACGGATGCAGCAGCGATCGCAAATCTTCAGGCGCGAGCTGGGCCAGCTCCAGCGCGTTGTGCTGCTGTCCACTTTTCAGGGCCTCTTCCATCATCGTATTACGCAACGAATCCGGGGTGACGTGAAAGCGTAATTCCCCACGCTTACCTCGTCCGGAGCGGGCGTGCCAGCTTAGCCAGCCCGCCTCCTGCGCCTGGCGCAGCAGGGTGCGAACATGTCGCTCGCTGCAAAAGCAGCGGCTGGCAAGTTCACTGATGGTCACCTGCTGTGGTGCGCCGGCAGACGGGTGCCACAGACGCTGATACTGGTTAAGACGGTTAAGCTGGCGCATGAAAAACCCGGAACAATAATTATCATCTATTCACTATTACTTCCGTATATCCCACGTAATACTGATGCACAAGTTAACCGCATCACATTTCGGGAGTAATCATGGCTCGGCTCGCTGCATTTGATATGGACGGCACGCTGTTAATGCCGGATCACCGTTTAGGGGAGAAAACCCTGAACACTCTTAAGCGCCTGCGCGAGCGTGAAGTTACCCTGACGTTTGCTACTGGTCGTCATGTGCTGGAGATGCGCCATCTGCTGGGGACATTTGCCCTCGATGCGTTCTTGATCACCGGCAACGGAACGCGCATTCACTCCGTCGACGGCGATGTGCTGCACCGTCAGGATCTGAATCCGGAGGTGGCGGACATTGTCCTGCACAGCACCTGGGATACGCAGGCCAGCGTGCATGTTTTTAATGATGAAGGCTGGTTTACCGGGCGTGAGATCCCGGCCTTGCTGCACGCACACGTTTACAGCGGCTTTAAATATCAGCTTATCGATTTGCGCCGCATTCCGGCACACAAGGTGACCAAGATCTGCTTCTGTGGCGATCACGACGATCTCTGCCGTCTGCGTATTCAGCTTAACGAGGCGCTGGGCGAACGGGCGCACCTGACCTTCTCGGCGGTGGACTGTCTTGAAGTGCTGCCGGTGGGCTGTAACAAAGGATCCGCGCTGGCGGTGCTGAGCGATCATCTGGGGCTGACGATGCAGGACTGTATGGCCTTTGGTGACGCCATGAACGACCACGAGATGCTGAGCAACGTAGGTCGTGGGCTGATTATGGGGAACGCGATGCCGCAGCTTATCGCCGCGCTCCCGCATTTACCGGTTATCGGACACTGTCGTAACGAAGCGGTGTCCCATTTTTTGACGCATTGGCTGGACAAAAATAACCTCCCATATTCCCCCGAATAGTGAGACCCTTCCAGCAAGCCAGGCTAAAGCCTGGCTTTTTTTATTTCACCAGCTGCGAAATCTGCGCTTTCCACGGCTCAACATCGCCAATATTGGCCTGCACCCATTCTGCGTTGTAATAGGTGTCCAGGTATCGCTCCCCGCTGTCGCACAGCAGCGTGACGACAGAGCCGGTACGGCCTTCTTCACGCATCCTCGCGGCCAGCTGTAGCGCGCCCCACATATTGGTGCCGGTAGAAGCCCCGACTTTACGGCCAAGCTGTGTCTCCAGCCAGTGCGCCGTCGCGACGCTGGCGGCATCCGGCACGCGGAGCATCTCATCCACAACGTCCGGAATGAATGAGGGTTCGACGCGCGGGCGACCAATCCCTTCGATCTTGCTCCCCACGGGGCTGCGCAGGCTCGCATCGCGGGATTGCCAGTAATCGAGGAACACCGAGTTTTGCGGGTCAACCACCATCAGCTGCGTATCATAACCCTGACAGCGGATATAACGTCCGATGGTGGCGGAGGTTCCGCCCGTGCCCGCGCTCATGACAATGTAAGAGGGGACAGGATGCGGCTCATGGGTCATCTGGCGGAAAATGCTGTCCGCAATGTTATTATTGCCGCGCCAGTCGGTGGCGCGTTCGGCGAAGGTGAACTGGTCCATATAGTGACCATTCAGCTCGCGGGCCAGCATTTCGGAGGCCGCATAGATTTCGCAGGCGCTGTCCACAAAGTGGCAGCGTCCGCCGTAAAATTCGATCTGTTCAACTTTACGTTTCGCCGTGCATGAGGGCATCACGGCGATAAACGGCAGACCCAACAGGCGGGCAAAGTAGGCTTCGGAGACGGCAGTTGATCCGGACGACGATTCAATAATCGTGGTGCCTTCTTTAATCCAGCCGTTACATAAACCGTATAAAAAGAGTGAACGCGCCAGGCGATGCTTCAGGCTACCGGTAGGATGGGTACTTTCATCTTTCAGATAGAGCTGAATACCGGGAAATCCCGGCAGAGGCAGGCGGATTAAGTGGGTGTCTGCCGAGCGCTGATAGTCGGCATTTATTTCGCTGATGGCATGTTTAACCCAGGTGCTATTCATCGTAGTTATCCGTTTGTCATTTTGTGCCCAGCATAGCGAAAAGCACAGAAAAAATTGTTGCTATCTGACCTTTAAAATAGAATGTAAGGAGAATAATTTTCTCTTCGAGGTGGCTATGTTAGATAAAATTGACCGTAAGCTGCTTTCTTTGCTGCAAAGCGACTGTACCCTCTCTTTGCAGGCGCTGGCAGATGCCGTTAATCTGACCACCACACCGTGCTGGAAGCGCCTCAAGAAGCTGGAAGATGATGGCATTCTGCTGGGACGTGTGGCGCTGCTGGATCCCGAAAAACTGGGGCTTGGACTGACCGCCTTCGTCCTGATAAAAACGCAGCATCACAGCAGCGAATGGTACTGCCGCTTCGTCACGCAGGTTTCCGACATGCCCGAGGTGCTCGGCTTCTGGCGCATGGCGGGGGAATACGACTATCTGATGCGCGTTCAGGTGGCAGACATGAAGCGCTACGATGATTTTTACAAGCGGCTGGTCAATAGCGTACCGGGCTTGTCCGATGTCACCTCCAGCTTCGCCATGGAACAGATTAAATACACCACAGCGTTACCCATTGAATAACTTCTTAAAATACCTTCAGGAAAAGACCGCGTGCGATTATTTGCCCAATTAAGCTGGTACTTTCGTCGGGAGTGGCAACGCTACCTCGGCGCAGTGGCCCTGCTTATTATCATTGCCATTCTGCAACTGATCCCCCCCAAAGTGGTGGGCTACGTCGTGGATGGCGTTACCGAACAACATTACACCGCCGCACGGGTGATAATGTGGGTCGGTACGCTGGTGCTGACGGCCGTGGTGGTTTACCTGCTGCGTTATGTCTGGCGCGTGCTGCTGTTCGGTGCGTCCTATCAGCTTGCCGTTGAGCTGCGCGAGGACTTTTACCGTCAGCTGAGCCGCCAGCACCCTGAGTTTTATCTGCGTCACCGTACCGGGGATCTCATCGCCCGCGCCACTAACGATGTAGACCGCGTGGTGTTTGCCGCCGGTGAAGGGGTGTTAACGCTGGTGGATTCCCTGGTGATGGGCTGTGCGGTATTGATTGTGATGTCTACGCAAATTAGCTGGGAGCTCACGCTGCTGGCGCTGCTGCCAATGCCGCTGATGGCGCTGGCAATTAACCGCTACGGCGAGCAGCTCCATGAACGCTTTAAGCTGGCGCAGGCGGCGTTCTCGTCGCTGAACGATCGCACCCAGGAGAGCATGACCAGCATCCGCATGATCAAAGCGTTTGGTCTGGAAGACCGCCAGTCCGCGCTGTTTGCCGCCGACGCCGCCGATACCGGCGCGAAAAACATGCGCGTGGCGCGTATTGATGCCCGTTTCGATCCGACAATTTATATTGCGATTGGTATGGCGAACCTGCTGGCGGTGGGCGGCGGCAGCTGGATGGTGGTGCGAGGCACCATGACCCTCGGGCAGTTAACCAGCTTTGCGATGTACCTTGGGCTGATGATCTGGCCGATGCTGGCGCTGGCCTGGATGTTTAATATCGTTGAACGTGGGAGCGCCGCTTACAGCCGCATCCGCGCCATGCTGGCGGAAGTGCCGGTCGTGAACGATGGCAGCGAGCCGGTACCGGAAGGTCCGGGTATTCTCAAGGCTGATATCCGCGCCTTTATCTACCCGCAAACGGAACATCCGGTGCTTGAGAACGTCAGTTTCACGCTGCGTCCTGGTCAGATGCTGGGCATCTGCGGCCCGACGGGTTCCGGTAAAAGCACCATTCTGTCACTGATTCAGCGCCATTTTGACGTGAGCGAAGGCGATATCCGTTTCCACGACATCCCTCTGCCACGTCTGCTGCTGGATGACTGGCGCAGCCGCCTGGCGGTCGTCAGCCAGACGCCGTTTTTGTTTTCAGACACCATTGCCAACAATATTGCGCTCGGGTGTCCGACGGCGACACAGGACCAGATCGAGCACGTGGCGCGTCTGGCCAGCGTCCACGAGGATATTCTGCGCCTGCCGCAGGGCTACGACACGGAAGTGGGTGAGCGGGGCGTTATGCTCTCCGGCGGACAAAAACAGCGTATCTCTATTGCCCGCGCGCTACTGCTGGACGCTGAGATCCTGATTCTGGATGATGCGCTGTCCGCGGTTGACGGGCGTACTGAACATCAAATTCTGCATAACCTTCGCCAGTGGGGAGAGGGGCGCACGGTCATCATCAGCGCGCACCGTCTGTCGGCGCTTACCGAAGCCAGTGAAATTCTGGTGCTTCAGCACGGACATATTGCCCAGCGTGGTCAGCATGAGCAGCTCGCCGGGCAGACCGGCTGGTATCGGGATATGTACCGCTATCAACAGCTTGAAGCCGCGCTGGATGAGGAGGTGGCCGATGCGTAAGTTTGGACAGATGTGGCCGACGTTAAAACGGCTGCTGGCCTATGGCTCACCGTGGCGCAAACCGCTTTCCATCGCCGTGCTGTTGCTGTGGATCGCCGCGATTGCGGAGGTGACCGGTCC
Organism: Enterobacter cloacae complex sp. 677-3DZ2D5B; assembly: GCF_004136695.1. Classification (NCBI taxonomy): domain Bacteria; kingdom Pseudomonadati; phylum Pseudomonadota; class Gammaproteobacteria; order Enterobacterales; family Enterobacteriaceae; genus Enterobacter; species Enterobacter cloacae complex sp. 677-3DZ2D5B. The sequence continues at coordinate 145,873 of NZ_QFLS01000010.1, forward strand.
GCTGCTTATCAGCTATTTCATCGATAACATGGTAGCGAAAAGCTATTTGCCTCTCGGCCTGGTCGCCGGGCTGGGCGTGGCGTACGTCGGGCTACAGCTGACGGCGGCAGGGCTGCATTACGCGCAGTCACTGCTCTTTAACCGGGCCGCCGTGGGCGTGGTGCAGCAGCTGCGCACGGACGTGATGGATGCCGCGCTGCGCCAGCCGCTGAGCGAGTTTGATACCCAGCCGGTCGGGCAGGTTATTTCGCGCGTCACCAATGACACCGAGGTGATCCGCGACCTCTATGTAACCGTTGTTGCAACGGTTCTGCGCAGTGCCGCGCTAATTGGCGCGATGCTGGTGGCGATGTTCAGCCTGGACTGGCGGATGGCGCTGGTGGCAATCACCATTTTCCCGGCGGTGCTGATCGTGATGGTGATTTACCAGCGCTACAGCACGCCGATCGTGCGCCGCGTGCGCGCTTACCTTGCAGATATCAATGATGGCTTCAACGAAGTGATCAACGGCATGAGCGTTATTCAGCAGTTTCGCCAGCAGGCGCGTTTTGGTGAGCGAATGGGGGAAGCCAGCCGCTCGCATTATATGGCGCGGATGCAGACGTTACGCCTGGACGGTTTCCTGTTACGTCCGCTGCTGAGCCTCTTCTCGGCGCTGGTGCTGTGCGGACTGCTGATGCTGTTCGGCCTGACGACGCGCGGAACCATCGAGGTGGGGGTACTGTACGCGTTTATCAGTTACCTCGGACGCCTTAACGAACCGCTGATTGAACTCACCACGCAGCAGTCGATGCTGCAACAGGCAGTGGTCGCGGGCGAACGTGTATTCGAGCTCATGGACAGGCCGCGTCAGACCTATGGCGATGACGAACGCCCGCTGGAAAGTGGATCCATAGCGTTTGATCATGTCTCGTTTGCCTACCGCGACGACCAGCTTGTCTTGCAGGATATCAACCTCGAGGTACCGTCGCGTGGTTTTGTCGCCCTGGTTGGGCATACCGGCAGCGGCAAAAGCACGCTCGCCAGTTTGCTGATGGGCTACTATCCGTTGACGCAGGGGGAGATCCGTCTGGACGGACGGCCGCTTGCCTCGCTTAGCCACAACGCGTTGCGTAAGGGCGTCGCGATGGTGCAGCAGGATCCGGTGGTGCTGGCGGATACCTTTTATGCCAACGTGACGCTGGGACGCCCTTTCACCCCTGAGCAGGTATGGGAGGTGCTGGAAACGGTGCAGCTGGCGGATCTGGCGCGCGGGTTAAGCGAGGGGATCAATACCCGGCTGGGTGAGCAGGGCAACAACCTCTCCGTCGGGCAAAAGCAACTTCTGGCGCTGGCGCGCGTGCTGATTGAGACGCCGCAGGTGTTAATTCTGGATGAAGCGACCGCAAGCATTGACTCCGGTACCGAGCAGGCGATCCAGCAGGCGCTGGCTGCCGTGCGGGATCACACTACGCTGGTGGTGATCGCCCACCGCCTGTCAACGATCGTCGATGCCGATACCATTCTGGTTCTGCACCGTGGCCAGGCCGTTGAACGGGGTACGCACAGAGCGCTGCTTGAGGTAAAAGGACGCTACTGGCAGATGTATCAGTTGCAGCTGGCAGGCGACGAACTGGCCGCCAGCGTGCGCGAGGAAGAGTCACTCAGCGCCTGATGCACCATAACAAGGCAATGCGCTAACAGACTTAACCGTTGGTGCAAAACTGAAACGCACCCTGCACTGCCATGGTGCGTTTTTTTTTCACTTTTTCCCGGCGCATGCGCGCCGCGGCGCTTTCCTCCTCACCTTTCACTTCTGGCACACCCTTTGCAATATCACTCTCGTGTTAGCTGCGGCCATTACCGAATTCTGACTGGAGGGGATATATGAAGCTGGTTACGGTGGTAATCAAACCATTCAAACTCGAAGACGTGCGTGAAGCGCTGTCTTCCATGGGTATTCAGGGACTGACTGTCACCGAAGTGAAAGGCTTTGGGCGTCAGAAAGGTCATGCCGAGCTTTATCGCGGGGCGGAATACAGCGTTAACTTCCTGCCAAAAGTGAAAATTGATGTGGCGATTGCCGACGATCAGCTTGATGAGGTGATTGATGTCGTCAGCAAAGCGGCCTACACCGGAAAAATTGGCGACGGCAAAATTTTCGTTGCCGAACTACAGCGCGTTATTCGCATCCGTACCGGCGAATCTGACGAAGCGGCGTTGTAAGTAACTCCTGGCACACAGTGATAGGGATCAAGAAAATGAAGAAAGCAACAATGAAAACAGGTCTGGGGTCGCTGGCACTGCTGCCGGGCCTGGCAATGGCTGCACCTGCTGTGGCAGACAAAGCCGATAACGCCTTTATGATGATTTGCACCGCGCTGGTGCTGTTCATGACGATTCCGGGGATCGCGCTGTTTTACGGCGGCCTGATTCGCGGCAAGAACGTACTCTCCATGCTGACGCAGGTTGCCGTCACGTTCGCGCTGGTGTGCGTGCTGTGGGTGGTTTACGGTTACTCGCTGGCCTTCGGGGAGGGCAACGCCTTCTTCGGCAACGTTAACTGGGCGATGCTGAAAAATATCGAACTGACCGCGGTAATGGGCAGCTTCTATCAGTATATTCATGTCGCGTTTCAGGGCTCATTCGCCTGCATCACCGTGGGGCTGATTGTGGGCGCGCTGGCTGAGCGTATCCGCTTCTCTGCGGTACTGATTTTCGTGGTGGTCTGGCTGACGCTCTCCTATATCCCGATTGCGCATATGGTCTGGGGCGGTGGTCTGTTGGCTTCCCATGGCGCGCTGGACTTTGCGGGTGGTACCGTTGTGCACATCAACGCCGCGGTAGCAGGCCTGGTAGGCGCCTACCTGATTGGCAAGCGCGTGGGCTTCGGGAAGGAAGCATTCAAGCCGCACAATCTGCCGATGGTCTTTACCGGCACCGCCATCCTCTACTTTGGCTGGTTCGGCTTCAACGCAGGTTCAGCCAGCGCCGCTAACGAAATCGCTGCACTGGCCTTCGTGAATACCGTTGTGGCAACCGCCGGCGCTATCCTCTCATGGGTATTTGGCGAGTGGGCCGTTCGCGGCAAGCCATCGCTGCTGGGTGCCTGTTCCGGGGCGATTGCCGGTCTGGTAGGTATTACGCCAGCGTGCGGTTACGTGGGCGTAGGCGGTGCGCTGCTGATCGGTATCGTCGCAGGACTGGCGGGGCTGTGGGGCGTTACCGCACTGAAACGTGTTCTGCGCGTTGACGATCCGTGTGATGTATTCGGCGTGCATGGTGTGTGCGGCATTGTCGGCTGTATCATGACCGGTATCTTTGCTGCCCAATCTCTGGGCGGTGTGGGTTACGCAGAAGGCGTAACCATGGGGCATCAGGTGCTTGTACAGCTGGAAAGTATCGCGATCACCGTTGTCTGGTCGGGTGTTGTGGCCTTTATCGGTTACAAGCTGGCTGATATGACCGTTGGGCTGCGCGTGCCGGAAGAGCAGGAGCGCGAAGGCCTGGACGTCAACAGCCACGGCGAGAATGCCTATAACGCATAATTTGAGTGCCTTGCCGGGCGGCGGCTTCGCCTTACCCGGCCTGAAAAAGCGTAATTTGCAGGCCCGGTAAGCATAGCCACCGGGCTTTTTACCTCACCCGCGATTACGCATCACACCTTCCTGCACGGTAGAAGCCACCAGCACACCATCCTGGGTGTAAAATTCCCCGCGAACAAAACCGCGCGCGCTGGACGCAGAGGTACTTTCCACGCTGTAAAGCAGCCACTCGTTCATATCGAAAGGACGATGGAACCACATGGAATGGTCAATTGTGGCTACCTGCATCCCTTTTTCCAGGAATCCCACGCCGTGCGGCTGTAGCGCAACCGGCAGGAAGTTGAAATCCGACGCATAACCCAGCAGATACTGATGCACGCGTAAATCTGCGGGGACGCTGCCGTTGGCGCGGATCCACACCTGGCGGGCGGGCTCAGCGGTATGCCCCTTCATTGGGTTATGAAATTCGACCGGGCGGATCTCCAGCGGTTTATCGCACAGAAACTTCTCTTTTACCTGCGGCGGCAACAGATGCGCGAGTGCGCGGGCTATTTCGGTTTCCGATTTCAGATCGTCCGGCGACGGGGCAGACGGCATCTGTTTTTGATGCTCATAGCCCGGCTCTGGCGCCTGGAAGGAGGCGGTCATGTAGAAAATGGGTTTCCCATGCTGGATGGCCGCCACGCGACGGGCGCTGAAGCTTTGGCCGTCACGCAGAACTTCCACGTCGTACACAATCGGTTTAGCGCTGTCACCGGGGCGTAAAAAGTAGCTGTGAAACGAGTGCACCAGACGGTCTGCCGGGACGGTCTCCTTGGCGGCATACAGCGCTTGCCCCACGACCTGGCCGCCAAAAACCTGGCGTAAGCCTAAATCTTCGCTCTGTCCGCGAAATAGCCCTTCTTCTATTTTTTCCAGGTTAAGCAATGTCAGCAGATTGTTCAGTGCCTGACTCATAGTGGTCCTCAATAAACGCCGTGGCGAAAGATACGCTGAGTATAACGCAGAAACGATAGTGGTCCGATGGGTAGAATAATCTTAATACCTGGGCAAAATTAGGCATAAATCCGTGATTTGTGCCACACTTGTTTACGTTATGTGAATAAAACGACATCGGATGGGATCGATCCCGCCGGTGCATTGATGATAAGGAGACTTCAATGAAACTCGTGCCTATGTTAAGCGGTGTTGCAATGGCGGTGGCGTTGTCCGCCTGTGCGGATAAGAGTGCCGATGTAGCGGTACCAACGGCGACCCCAAACGGGATTAACACCCTTTCACAGCAAGCTATTCGACAGCCTAACGTGTCCGGTACCATCTGGATCAAACAGAAAGTCGCTCTGCCGCCGGACGCGGTTTTAACGGTCACGTTATCCGATGCGTCTCTGGCGGATGCACCGTCTAAAGTCCTTGCTCAGCGTGCAGTTCGTACAGAGGGTAAACAGGCGCCGTTCAGCTTCGTGCTGCCGTACAACCCGTCTGACGTCCAGCCTAACGCGCGTATCCTCCTGAGCGCGGCGGTAACGATCAACGATAAGCTGGTCTTTATCACCGATACCGTACAGGAAGCGGTCAACAAAGGCGGCACCAAAATCGACCTGACCCTGGTACCGGTGCAGCAAACTGAAGTGCCTGTTGCAACGCAAACCAATCAGCCGACTCTGCCTACACCCCCAACACAGATGTAATTTTCCTTCGCCCTCTCCATGTTGACGGGAGAGGGCGTCAGTACTCCCAGCGATACTTCTGCATATCAATCTGTCCTGCCCCGGACACCTGTACCCCTTCTGAGAGTAATGCCTGACGCTGGCGCTGCAAGTCTGGCCCGGTGAGGGAAATGGCGCCATGGCGATTGACGACCCGGTGCCACGGTAACGTGCTTCCCTCCGGTAGCCTTCTCAGCACGCCTCCAACCTGACGCGCCGCGCGCGGAGAACCCGCCAGCCGGGCGACTTCCCCATAGGTCGTGACACAGCCTTCCGGAATCGAAGCCACGATTTGCCACACTCGCTGTGGGAAAGTGTCATGTTCGTCCATTGTTTCTCCTGCGGGAAATCAGCGAAGGGTAATGTTATACGAAGATAAAGAAGATTGTCGGGGCAGTTTGCGCAATAATCCAGCATCCGGTTGTCAGCGGCTTGCAATTGAGGTGCTCCACAGGGATAATGCGCCAGCGCGTTGGTTATCAACGCTCTCAATGGGGGCTCTGTTGGTTCTCCCGCAACGCTACTCTGTTCACCAGGTCAGGTCCGGAAGGAAGCAGCCAGGGCAGACGACGTGGGTGCCGGGATGTAGCTGGCAGGGCCCCCACCCATTTGTGATCCTCTCAGTTGTTCCCCTGAATAAACCTTCTAAATTATGTGACTATTGTATTTTCTGTAATACAGCCTTCATTTAACTGAAATAATAATGTCATAAACCTGTAATAATAGACTGTCATTTTATTTTCGGATGCCTTTATTCTGTCATAAGCTAAAAAATATATATCTGGATAACAAACTTATCTTCGTGTATTAAATTAAACACGTGTTCCGAAAGGATGTGACAATCATGGTTACTGCGGTTTTAAACGTTAAAATTGATGAAGCGCTAAAAGAAAGACTTCGCCACTATGCGGAAGACAATAATGAGAATTTAAGCGTGACCACAGAGAAACTGCTGCTGCTGGCTTTTGAAGCAGTAGAAGAGGCGGGAGTATCGGAAGAGGATGTTGATAATCAGCATACGGAAGAAGAGAGCGTAACTCCATTTACTCCTAAAGAAATCAAAGCACTACGTAAACTTCTGAAGAAGAGAAAATGAAACAACAACTATCGACTGCCAGTGACTACAACGAGGCCTGCAATCTGTTACGTTCCGGCTACGTGAAACATGTTCGTCTTGGCTGGAATGTAGGAAGTGATGAGTTCTTTCGAATTGCGTCTGACTGGTGTGATACCGGTGCAAAAATAAAGAAAGAAGGGGATAATTTCATTATTTCGCTGAAAGGCTTCCCGATTCCTCCTCAACATTAAGCTGTTCTTCATGAAAACTGCTGACTGCATGCGTTACAGTCAGCAGTTTTTATTGTTTCTGGCGAATAATTTACACCAGGCTCCGTTTTACTGGCGCTACACTTTTATTTAACGCACGCCACAGCGGTTTGATCCGCAATAATGCCTCTTCAAGTTCTGGCGGACTGAGTGAGAAGGGCATTCGCAGATAGCGGTCAAACGCGCCTGAAAGCCCAAAGCGCGTGCCGGTGCCCATAATGATGCCTGTCGTCTCGGCGCGTGCCGCCAGCTGCGTCGCCAGCATGCCGGGTAATTCAATCCAGTATGAGAGCCCTCCCTCCGCTTCCTGAAACCGCCATTCGGGGAAATGTTCCCGCAGCATCTGGCCGCAGCGGTCGCGACGTTCTGCCAGCATTTCCCGCCGGGCAGGCAGGAAGGTTTCACTGTTTTCGATAAGCCACAGCGTGGCCAGTTGTTCCAGCACCGGAGAACCCAGATCCAGCGTGTCGCGCGTCTGCGCGAGCGTGGCGATAGTGCGGGACGAGGCGCGGATCCAGCCGAGACGCAGCCCACCCCAGAAACTTTTGCCTGCGGAACCCAGCGTCATCACCGCGGCCTCCGGGTTAAAGGCGGCCAGCGGCGGCGGCGGGGGAGCATCGAACCAGAGATCGACCATGGTTTCATCCACCACCAGCGTGGTGCGGGTTTGCGCGGCGATGTCGGTTATGGTCTGGCGCGTCGCGGCATCCATGCAACGCCCGGTCGGATTATGAAAATCCGGCATCAGATAGGCCAGACGCGGGGCGGTCTGGGCGAGCGTTGCGGCAAAACCGTCGGTATCCCAACCCGTTTCAGGCAGCGAGACGCCCACGGGCCGGCATAGCGCTCCCTGAATGGCGGCTATTGCCAGCGGGTAAGTGGGATGATCCACCACCACGCGATCCCCGGGACCGGTCATCATTCTTAAGATCAGGGCAAAGCCGCTGACGGCGCCGTTCACCACCATCACTTCGTCTGCCCGGGTGGGCAGACCGCGTGCGGTGTAGCGGGCGGCGATAGCTTCACGCAGCGCCGGAAGCCCAAGCTGATCGTACCCGGTCAGCGCCAGATTCGGCGTGATGGCCGTCAGCGCGTGGGCGTAGGCCTGGTGGATCTCTGGCCCCGCGTTGAGCGCGGCGGTTGAGAGATCCAGCGCCGCACTGGCTGTGGAAAGCGTGGGCACGGCGCGGCTGTCTGGCAGGATCGCCCGCGAACCGCTGCCGTGACGGCTCTCCAGATAACCTTCTTCCCGCAGATGCGCCAGCGCGCTGCTGATGGTGGTGCGGCTTATGCTCAGTGCGGTGGCCAGCTCCCGCTCTCCGGGCAGGCGCGTGTTTAGCGCCAGCCTGCCATCCAGAATCAACAGGCGTAACGCGTCAGCCAGCTGGCGCCACAGCGGGGTACGGGAAGAGGCTTGCTGCCAGTGCCCTAACAGGCGTACCAGAGACTGGCTTCCAAAACGACGTGATGACATGTGCAGTCCACTATTTGAAAACTGGACATTAATCATAGTGCCATTTTCACCGAAGATGGAACCTGGTTCTTCGGAGAAGAGAAAATGGTACGTCGTCTGGTACAACTTTATGTCGGTTTAGGCCTGTACGGGCTTTCAACCGCGATGTTTATTCGTTCGGATCTGGGTGTCGACCCTTGGGATGTCTTTCACCTTGGCGTCGCCATCCAGACAGGGATGAGCATCGGCACGGTGATTATTTTAACCGGGGCAGCGGTGCTGCTGCTGTGGATCCCGCTGCGTCAGCTGCCGGGGCTGGGCACTATCAGTAATGTGATTTGTATTGGTCTGGCGGCAGATGCGTCAATGGCGCTGATCCCTGAGCTCACCTCGCTGCCCGTGCGCATCACCCTGCTGGTTTCCGGCATTGTGGTTAACGCCCTTGCCACCGGGATGTATATCGGCGCGGGTTTTGGCGCAGGTCCGCGCGACGGCCTGATGACCGGCATACACGCCCGGCTGGGCTGGTCGATCCGCAGCGTGCGTACCGCGATCGAGGTGACTGTGTTGATCGTCGGCTACCTCCTCGGGGGAGCGTTTGGCGTTGGAACCGTGCTGTATGCATTAACCATCGGCCCGCTGATCCAGCTCTGTTTGCCGTGGTTTCGCCAGAGACCGCGCATTCAGAAAGCTGCACAGCCGGAGCGGATTGTTTAATTTTGCGAAGCGCTCACAGGCTATGATGGCGTAACTGTGTCAGAATAGAGACTTCTCTTTTCACGACGCCAGAATGTATGAAAGCGATCACTCTTTATGACGTTGCCCGCGTGGCAGGCGTTTCTTATCAGACCGTTTCCCGGGTGATTAACGACGCGGAACACGTTTCTGCCCGTACGCGGGAAAAGGTCCGGCAGGCCATGGCGGCGCTACACTATGTGCCCAACCGTGGCGCGCAGCAGCTGGCCGGGAAACGCACCCGTACGCTGGGGCTGATGACCAGCGATCTGGCGCTACATGCGCCGTCGCAAATCGCCTCAGCTGTAAAATCCCGGGCAGTGGAGCAGGGGGCTAGCGTACTCATCTCCATGGTGGAGCAACCCGCGCAGTGTCAGGCTGCTTTGCAGGAATTACTGGCGCAGCGCGTAGAGGCGCTGCTGGTGAACGTTCCGCTGGAAGATGCCCTGGCAGAAATGCTTCAGGAAATGGCCTCGCCGACCCCGGTTCTTTTTCTCGATGTGTCCCCCACAGCTCGGGTTAACAGTCTCGTTTTCAATGCCGAACAGGGCGCTGCCCTGGGGGCAGAGCATCTGCTTTCGCTGGGGCACCAGCGAATTGCGCTGCTCGCCGGGCCGGAAAGTTCTGTCTCTGCCCGGGCTCGTCTGGCGGGATGGAAAACCACGCTCGCTCAGGCCGGCGTGGAGGCGTTTGCGGTGGCGCAGGGCGACTGGAGCGCGGCTTCGGGCTATGAGAAAGGGCATCAGCTCCTGGCGGGCGCGCAGCTGCCGGAGGCGATCCTCGTCGCTAACGATCAGATGGCGCTTGGCGTTTTACGCGCCTGTGCGGAAAAAGGCGTTGCGGTACCGGGGCAAATCTCGGTTGTCGGGTTTGATGATACGGCTGACAGCGCGTGGTTTTCACCTCCGCTCACCACCGTTCGGCAGGCGTTCCGCGAGGCCGGTGAGCGCAGCGTGGAGTGGCTGATGGCACCTGCCCATCACGACGAATGCTGGCAGGAACAACTTCCCGTTACGTTGAGCGTGCGTCATTCCACCGCGCCGCGCGCCGCACAGCAGGCCGATCGTGAAGATCTTGCGCAACAGCTCAGAACGCTGGCGCTGCTGGCGGAGAAACTGGCGCGCAGCTAGCACTTTTGTGATCGTGCTCGCCTGGTGACGATCAAAGTCTTTACCGCTACCGTTTACCAGGGCATGTTGGCTAAAATTGTGAGCGCTTCGCAAAGAGGTTGATATGTCTTCTACATTGCCGCTGACTCTCAGCGCACTTCTGGCGCGTCGTGACTGGGAAAACCCGGGTGTGACGCAGTGGAATCGTCTGGCCGCACACGCGCCTTTTCATAGCTGGCGCGATGAAACCTTCGCCCGCGAGGATAAGCCTTCGCGGAGCAAGCGTCTGCTTAACGGCATCTGGCGATTCAGCTTTTTCCCGGCGCCAGAGCAGGTTCCGGAGGCATGGATAACGGACGATCTGGCTGATGCCGTTGAGATGCCCGTGCCGTCGAACTGGCAGATGCAGGGATTTGATACTCCCATCTATACCAACGTCACCTATCCGATAAATGTGAACCCGCCCTATGTTCCGGCTGAAAACCCAACCGGTTGTTACTCGCTCACATTTGAGATGGATGACGCCTGGATGTGCAGCGGGCAAACCCGCATTATTTTTGACGGGGTGAATTCAGCTTTTCATCTGTGGTGTAACGGCCAGTGGATGGGCTATTCGCAGGACAGCCGTCTGCCTGCGGAGTTCGATCTCAGCGCGGTGCTGCGACCGGGGCAGAACCGCCTGGCGGTGATGGTGTTACGCTGGTGCGACGGAAGCTATCTGGAAGATCAGGACATGTGGCGGATGAGTGGCATTTTCCGTGACGTCTCGCTGCTGCACAAGCCGGAAACGCGAATTGCCGATTATCAGATCGTGACCGATCTGAATGCCGAATGCGATCGGGCGAAACTCCGGGTTGACGTTGCGCTGGAAGGCACACGCTACGCCGAATGCGAGGTGGCGTTTACCCTGTGGCGTAACGGCGAAGCCTGCGCGCAAACCACGCAGCAGCCCGGATCGGCCATCGTGGACGAACGCGGCAGTTGGGCAGAACGGCTTAGGGTGGCGATACCCGTGAACGCTCCTGCGCTATGGAGCGCTGAAACACCGGAATGCTATCGGCTGACAATGTCGCTTCGGGATGCGCAGGGTAACGTGCTGGAGACTGAAGCCTGCAATGTCGGTTTCAGACGCGTCGAAATCAGCAACGGCCAGCTGAAGCTTAACGGCAAACCGCTGCTGATCCGCGGCGTGAACCGTCACGAACATCATCCTGAGAAGGGGCAGGTGATGGATGAGGCGACCATGCGCCGCGACATCGAACTGATGAAGCAGCATAACTTCAACGCCGTGCGCTGCTCGCATTATCCGAACCATCCTCTGTGGTACACGCTTTGCGATCGCTACGGCCTGTACGTGGTTGATGAGGCGAATATTGAAACCCATGGCATGGTGCCAATGAGCCGCCTGGCGGACGATCCGCGCTGGCTGCCTGCCATGAGCGAACGCGTAACGCGTATGGTGCAGCGGGACCGGAATCATCCGTCCATCATCATCTGGTCCCTGGGGAATGAGTCCGGGCATGGGGCGAATCACGATGCGCTGTACCGCTGGCTGAAAACCACCGATCCCACGCGGCCGGTGCAGTATGAAGGCGGCGGCGCCAGTACGGCGGCAACCGATATTGTCTGCCCGATGTACGCTCGCGTCGATCAGGATCAGCCGTTCCCGGCGGTGCCAAAGTGGTCGATTAAAAAGTGGATTGGTATGCCGGACGAAACCCGTCCGCTGATCCTGTGCGAGTATGCCCACGCGATGGGCAACAGCTTTGGCGGCTTTGCCAGCTACTGGCAGGCATTCCGCAGCCATCCCCGGTTGCAGGGCGGCTTTGTCTGGGACTGGGTCGATCAGGCGCTGACGAAAAAAGCGGAAGACGGCACGGTATTCTGGGCCTACGGCGGCGATTTTGGCGATAAGCCCAACGACCGTCAGTTCTGCCTCAACGGACTGGTGTTTCCCGATCGCACTCCGCATCCCGCCCTTTACGAGGCGCAGCGTGCCCAGCAGTTCTTTACCTTTACGCTGGTGAGCACCGCTCCGCTGGTCGTCGAGATCCAGAGCGATTATGTGTTCCGTCATACTGACAACGAGTATCTGCGATGGTCGGTGGCGCGTGACGGTGCGGTACTGGCTTCCGGCGAAACCCCCCTTTCTGTTGCGCCCGAGGGGACGCAGCACGTTGAGATCCCGCTGCCTGAACTTGTCGCTGAGCCGGGCGAGGTCTGGCTCAACGTGGAGATCGTTCAGCCGCAGGCCACGCCGTGGTCGCCGCCCGGCCACCGTTGTGCCTGGGATCAGTGGCTGCTCCCGGCGCCGCTGTACCTTGCGCCACCGAAAGCAGGCGGAACCCCTCCGCAGCTAACGGTGCAGGACGAGGCGCTGGACATTACTCATCAGCAGCAGCGCTGGCAGTTTAGCCGTCTCACCGGAAACTTGACCCAGTGGTGGAACGAGGGCGCTGAAACGCTCCGTTCTCCGCTAACGGATAACTTCACCCGCGCGCCGCTGGACAATGACATTGGCGTCAGCGAGGCGACCCGCATCGATCCGAACGCGTGGGTGGAACGCTGGAAAGCGGCAGGGATGTATGAGATGTCTGCGCGCCTCCTCCAGTGTGAAGCGGAGCAGCATAACCGTGAGGTGGTGGTGACCACGCAGCACGTCTGGGAGCATCAGGGTAAAGCGCTGTTTATAAGCTGCAAGGTCTGGCGGATTGATGACCACGGGGTGCTGCACGGTGATGTGCAGGTGACGGTGGCGTCTGACATTCCTGAGCCCGCTCGCGTGGGCCTGAGCGTTATGCTGGCGGATATCCCGGAAACGGTGCGCTGGCTGGGACTAGGCCCGCTGGAAAACTATCCGGACAGAAAACTGGCGGCGCAGCAGGGGCGCTGGGCGTTACCGCTGGAAGAGATGCAGACGCCGTATATCTTCCCGACGGAGAACGGTTTGCGCTGCGACACCCGCGAGCTGACGTTTGGCTCCCATCAGTTGCAGGGACAGTTCCATTTCTCCCTGAGCCGTTATAGCCAGCGGCAGCTGCATGAGACAACGCATCAGCACTTGCTGCGGGAAGAGGCTGGCTGCTGGTTGAATCTTGATGCGTTTCACATGGGCGTAGGGGGGGACGACTCATGGAGCCCGAGCGTAGCCCCGGCCTTCATTCTGCAAAACCGCCGGCTGCGCTACACGTTTAGCTGGCAGCAGAACGGCTGAGCCGAAACGTGCGGCCACTGCCGTGGCCGCACGTAACACCGCACAATCGGTTTATTTCCTGAGGTTGTGCGCGGCCCAGAGAATGAAATCCTCTTTAGGCAGCGCCTTGCTGAAATACCAGCCCTGGCCGTACTGCACGCCGTGGCGATGCAACCATTCGATCTGCCCTTCAGTTTCAATGCCTTCTGCGACCATCGCCAGTTTAAGCGATTTGGCCATTTCGATGATGTGGGGAGTCACGTGCTTGTACTCCAGCGCATCCACAAAGGATTTATCAATCTTCAGAGTATCGACATCCAGATCCTGCAAATAGCTCAGGCTGGAGTAACCCGTGCCAAAATCATCAATGTAGATAGCGTGCCCGGCGCGGCGAAATGCAGCGATAGCAGGTACGCTGACGGCAGGATCGGCAAACCCGCGCTCGGTTAATTCAAGGGCGATCTGGCGCGGGTGGACGCCCCATTTGTTGAGCAACTGACTCAGCTGGCGAGGCAGCTCGGGGGACGTTAAATCCGATGGCGCAAGGTTGACAGAAATATGCAGTTCCGGGTGATGGTGTAGCCAGGCGCCTAGATCCTCAAATACCTCATTTACCACTAGCCGCGTCAGCGTTGAAATAAGCCCTGTCTGCTCAGCCAGCGGAACAAAGAGATTAGGCGACAGGTTACTGCCATCTGGCTGCGGCCAGCGCATCAGCGCTTCAGCACCCACCAGTTTTCCACTACACAGCGCCACGATGGGCTGGTAGTGAACCTCGATCTCCCGGTTGTTGATCGCGTCGATCAGGCGGTGACGCGGGGACAGCAAACGGCGGAGAATGCGCAGGACAATAAGGGCAGCAACCAGGCTTAGCAGTATGCCAGCCGGTAGCCAGATGATCAGTTGCTGGTGCCAGGAAGCCGCCAGCGGTTTTAACGACGCCCAAGCGATCACCGTAAACCCCAGTTCGGGTACAGGTTTCATCACGTACATTGAGCCGTTGTATTGCACGCGCGTAACGTCCTGCTGCTCCTTAACGACAGAGAGAATATACGGGTCGAGAACATTGCTTCTGGCAAATATATGATGGGTTGAGCTGCCCACCAGGGCGGCATCCATTGAGATTTCACCAAACGGAACAACATCCACAAGCGACGCCGGATCGACCATTACCAGATAATGTCCTTTCCCCAGAACGGCCATATAACGCTGAATGCCGAGGTCGTTTTGCGAGGTGAGCCACGCGCTATAACCATCTTCGGTGATCCGCATTGGGGGCGGTAAGATCGCCGTATCACTGGATTGTTCAAGCGATGAGCAGAGCGGTTTCAGGTTATCGATATACATCACTTCCTGGATATAGCGCCATGAGAACGCGACCCGGCGCATTTCGCGTAAATGCGGGGGAGTGCAGGGCGGGGCGTGGAATGTCTGTAGGTGCGTGAGCGCCTGTTTTGCCTGCGCAACGACTCTGTCGGTACGGATCAGGACACGCGAGGCATAGCTGTCCAGCGCGTCCACAAATTTCTCCTCAGCCTGACGATGCGCCAGCCAGATACTGAGGCACACAGGGACCAGCACAGAGAAGATCAGTACGCCTGTCACCAGGCTGACCAGATGTCGGGTTCGCATGCTGTTTTATCCTTCCCATATGCCCGCCCCGGGCCTGGAGTTTGCGCGCCAGAGGAAAAAGTTTTTATCGGTAAATGATATATTTATAGCATGCAACCGTCTCAGGCAGGTATCTGAATAAACCTTTCAAAAACAGGCTGCGCGTCACAGGGGTTGTTTTTGCAGCAAAGCTCAGATAGTATTTTGTTATGTTATAACAATACATGAAGGCCAGAGATGAAACCGAATATCCATCCAACCTATCGCACCGTTGTGTTTCACGACACCACGGCTAATGAATATTTTAAAGTTGGCTCAACGATTAAGACAGATCGTGAAATTGAGCTTGAGGGGAAAACGTATCCTTACGTTACTCTAGATGTCTCCTCTAAATCACATCCGTTTTACACCGGGAAGCAGAAGACCTTCTCGACAGATGGCAGCGCGGCACGCTTCCGCAAGCGTTTTGGCGGCTTTCTTGATGCGAAGCGAGGCTAATCATGCAGGTGCTTAACTCATTGCGCAGTGCAAAACAGCGTCACCCGGATTGCCAGATAGTCAAACGCAAGGGACGCTTATACGTGATTTGCAAATCTAACCCGCGCTTTAAGGCGGTGCAGGGGCGTAAAAAAAGGCGCTAGACGCGCGTTTCTCGCCAGCTTTCCAGGGATCTTTTCTGTTTGCCATCGGCAGTAAAATTGTCGGTGGCAAGCCAGCTTTCAAAGGCGCTCGCCAGCGCTGGCCACTCTTTGTCGAGAATTGAAAACCAGTCGGTGTCCCGGTTTCGGCCTTTAATGACCAGCGCCTGGCGAAAACGCCCTTCAAACTGAAAGCCAAGACGCAGGGCCGCTTTGCGGGAGGGTTCGTTCAGGCTATTGCACTTCCATTCATAACGCCGGTAGCCCAGGGTATCGAACACGTACCGCATCAGCAGATACTGCGCTTCTGTCGACATGGGCGTGCGGCTTAACAGTGACGAGAAGTGAACATGTCCCACTTCCACGACGCCGTTTTTAGGATCGATCCGCATCAGGGACAGCGTCCCGACAGGAGACTGGGTCTGGTTATCGATAACGGTAAAGTGGATGGGATCGGCTAATTCGCTTACGCTCGCCACCCATTCGGCAAACTCCTCTGCGGTGGCATCGGGCTCACGCAGCAGCCACGTCCAGCTTCGGGTATCTCCGGCCACGGAATACGCAGAGAACAACGCGTGGGCATGCTCCATGCGCAGCGGCTCAAGCCGACAATAGCGACCCTGAAGTACCACCCGGGACGGGTGCGGCCGAGGCTGCCAGTCGATAAGGCTTTCCCCTACAGGTTGACCAAACTCATTGAATGTATTCATCTTTATTTCCATGATGTTAAGAAGATCTCCAGATTAATGAATTGCTGGTTCCTTAAAAAGAACCACCAGGTTATGTTTTTCTGGTACCACAAGGAGGAATGATGAATATACCGGGTGATGAGCTATACACCTTGCTCCATGCTGCGCTGAAAAAACGTGGGACAGAGACGCTCCAGCGCGCGCTCTATCTTGCTTTGCGGGAGGCCATACTGTGCGGAAGGCTTCGGTCCGGCAGCCATTTGCCCGGCTCACGAACGCTGGCGCATCAGATCTCGGTGTCCCGAAATACCGTCAACGCGGCGCTGGACCAGCTCACGCTCGAAGGTTATTTGCTGCGTAGCCGCCAGGGCACGCGGGTGGGGCAATTCGCTCCTCGTACGATTGCCCGGACATTACCGGACCCGGACGTCAGGCTGACAAAACGTGTCGCCCGGCTGCCCGCGCCTGTGCCGCGTGACACTCCGGTGATGGCGTTTACGCCGGGAACGCCTGCCATCAACTATTTCCCCTTGCCGCTGTGGCGGCGGTTGTACGATCGCGTCCTGCGCGAGGAGGGAAGCGCCCTGTTAGGGTATGGCGACCCTGCCGGCGAGCCGTCGCTACGGGCCGCCATTGCCCGCCATCTTGCGCTCTCCCGCGGCATTGACTGTGACGCCAGCCAGATAGTGATAACCGAAGGGGCGCTGGAGGGCGTCAATCTGTGCACAATGCTGTTAAGCGAGCCGGGGGATGTCGCCTGGGTGGAAAATCCCGGCTATAGCGGCGCCAAAAGCGCTTTTGTCAAAACCGGCCTGGCGATGACCGGCATACCGGTGGATGACGAGGGGATGTGCTGGGAAGGGCTGTGTGCGCCTTCACCCACGCTGATTTTTACCTCGCCATCGCATCAGTTCCCTTACGGAAGCGTACTCAGCGCGCGGCGGCGTCTGGCGCTGCTGGAACTGGCCCGGCAGCACAACGCGTGGATCATTGAGGACGATTACGACAGCGAATTCCGTTATACCGGTGAGCCCGTCCCGGCGATGCTGGGTATGGTCAACAACGCGCCCGTTGTGTATCTGGGGACGTTCAGCAAAACGCTGTTTCCGTCGCTCCGAATGGGGTTCATGGTGTTACCGCCAGCGCTGGCGAAGGCGGCACGTCCCGCCATCGGCTCGCTGCTGCGCGGCGGGCATCGCGCTGAACAGCGCACCCTGGCGCTGTTTATTGAGGAAGGCCACTATGCGCGACATCTTGCCGCCATGCGCCGACTTTATCGTAAGCGATACCGCCAACTGCGAGAGGTGCTAAGCGCAGAGCTTCATACGCCGCATCGCGTTCTTGCCGGAGAAGGAGGGATGCACCTGGCGCTGGCGATTGACGGTATCGACGACCAGCGGCTGGTGGAGCAGGCAAGAGCGTTTCAGCTGGCACCCGCTGCGCTGAGCGGATATTACCTTGAGACGAAGCAGGGGCAAACCGGTCTGGTTTTAGGTTACGGCAATACCTCTGCTTCGCAGTTTGCGCCGGGTATCCGACGTCTTCAGGCGTTAATTACGCAGCAGTGGGGCGGGAAAGGGTAAAGACATCATAAAAAGAGAGCTGGCCCTTGGTGGTGACCATTTTCTGCAACTTCTCTTTTTGCCCGGCTTCGACAGCCGGCGAGTGCAGGATGCTGTCGATCAGCTCCTTCGGCACGTAACGCGTGTTGTACCACTCCCCGTTGTAGCACACGCGGAAATCGAGTACGTCGATATCTTCATACCGGTAACGCGGATTGACGTCGAAAAAGAAAAACGCGTTAAACACCACGAACAGCACTACCAGCAGCCAGACGGAATCGACCAGCGTTTCAGACTTCAGCATGACGATAAGCGTTGCCAGCCAGGCGGCGTACATGGCGACGAACAACCCGGGGTGTTTGCGAATAAAGCTGATGCTAAAGCGCGGGCGATTGTCGCGCTTTTCGCGAGTATTGAGATCGTCGATGGTGGCGGTAAGCAGGCGCTGTATCTCTGTCATTTTTTGCCTTTATGATTGTTGAAAATACAGGTGATCTGCTTATTTTATGAGAGGGGTTTACGCGATGAAAGTAACAGTTATGCCAGGAAAAAGCATAACAGTTACTCAGGATGCGCTTAGAGCATTTTAATGATTTTCGCCGGATTGCCGCCCACGACAGCATTGGCCGGCACGTCTTTGGTCACTACCGCGCCGGAAGCGATAACCGCATTATCGCCAATGGTTACGCCCGGGTTAATGATCGCACGTCCGCCGATCCAGACGTTATCACCAATGGTGACCGGTTTACCGTACTCCAGCCCGCTGTTACGTTCGGTCGCATCCAGAGGATGCGTGGCCGTATAAATGTGCACCCCCGGCGCAAGCATACAGTTATCGCCAATGCGGACAGGGCAGACATCCAGCATGACGCAGTCAAAGTTGGCATAAAAATTTTTGCCCAGATAGATGTTATACCCGTAGTCGCAGCGGAAGCTCGGTTCTATATAGGCGCCTTCGCTTTGGCCCAGCAGGTCAGCTAATAAGGCGCGACGTTCGGCCTTCTCATCGGGTGCGGTATGGTTATAGAGGTGAACAAGATGACGCGCGCGTAAACGGTCAGCCCTCAGCGTGTCATCGCCAGGGCGGTAATATTCACCTGCAATCATCTTCTGTTTTTCTTCACTCATGGGAACCTCTCTGGAATCGTTTTACGCAGCGTAAAGAGGATTAACCAGAAAGGGAACGTTCCCTAAAAGCGGCTGTGACGGGAGTCACAACATTTATGCGCATAAATACGTTTTATACGGGAACCTGGCGTTTGCACTTGAAGCGTAATTCGAAAGGTAAATTCAGCTTAACAACGGGCGTAATGCCTTTACAGTCTCTCTTCAACGATTAACGAACAAATTTCCATACCGAAGAGGGGATCTTGTCATACAGTTTATTCATGGTTAGTTCAGCCAGACGATGGTCGGCAGCTGAATAAAATACCGCCAGTTCATTATCAGAGAGCTCGTATTTATTTTTTTCAATAACACGTTCGAGGGTGTCAATTGACTGGCAGCGTCGCAGGCGCATCAAATAATCGACTTTTGTTAATGGTTTATCAGACATAAATTCACCTTAGTAATTGTAATAATTTTAACAGGAAAGACTAACCGGATTAGCTCTGCTGACATTAGTGAAGCAGCGAAATAGGCGGTTTCCTGATTTACGCCATTTCTGCAAATCCTGTGCGTTAATGCCGTAGCTGCTGAACAACATAAAGGTGTCGTCCAGGTATTCATCAATTTGCTCTATCAACTTATTATCTTCATTGTACTTAATTTTATAATTAAGTGCGAAGGTGGCGATATGCTCGATCAGCTCGTTAAGCTGTAAATTGATAGCAGACGTTGGATCGTTCACCCAGCCATGGTTACTTTCTTCAAGATTGGCAAGGCAGTCATGGTACAAGGATTCGCAGAGAAATTTCAACTGCGCGATATCATGCCTTTTTGGCGAGTACTCGTCCATAGCGCATCCCCTTCTGAGTGATTTTTTACTCACCGAACATCATGTCGGGATGGATACAACTTGCTTAGCCACATGGGAGCTGTGTTCCTGATAACTCTAACTATAAGCCACTCTGATCAAGATTTCACCGCGCTATTACGAAAAATTACAATTAAATCGTTACTGTGCGAGCCTTTACGCAAATGTACCTTTTGCAGCAACCACGTTAATCAAATAAAAAAACATTTTTTATCGGTTCCTTAAAATTCATTGAGTTAGCGCAAAGTTTCATGTGAAGTCCGAAACCAGATATCTTCAGATAATTTCCGTTACTTAGGAATAGTCCGAATAATTTACGCCGCAAAATGATAATAAAAGAAGGCTGAGTCCCTGGTGTAAGTTATCGGCCTATTATGCCAGGCCTCATTTAAAAAGAAGAAAATAAATAGAAAAGCAATAGGTCTATTTTATGATTTTTTCTGAAAATGAAAAAGGCCGCAAATGCGGCCTTTTTATCATGTGAAACCGGTATCAGTGATGTTCTACCGAATGATTGTGCTCAACATCTTCATTTTTGCGGCTGAAACGGCGACGAACCACCACGAAGAACACCGGTACGAAGAAGATGGCGAGAACGGTCGCCGTGACCATACCACCCATTACACCCGTACCTACCGCGTTCTGTGCGCCGGAGCCCGCGCCGGAGCTGATAACCAGCGGCATAACGCCGAGGATAAACGCCAGGGACGTCATCAGGATTGGACGCAAACGCATACGAACGGCTTCCAGCGTGGCTTCAATCAGGCCTTTTCCTTCTTTCTCCATCAGATCTTTGGCGAATTCGACGATGAGTATCGCGTTCTTCGCCGACAAGCCAATGGTTGTCAGCAGGCCCACCTGGAAGTAAACGTCGTTGGTCAGCCCACGGAAGGTTGCGGCAAGCAGTGCACCGATAACCCCCAGCGGAACCACCAGCATAACGGAGAACGGAATCGACCAGCTCTCATACAATGCCGCCAGACACAGGAACACCACAATCAGTGAAATGGCGTACAGGGCAGGGGCCTGGTTACCGGACAGACGTTCCTGATAGGACATGCCGGTCCAGTCGTAGCCGATACCCGCAGGTAGTTTGCTGGCCAGTTCTTCCATCAGGTTCATGGCTTCACCGGTGCTTCGGCCTGGCGCTGCCTGACCGAGGATTTCCATCGATGGCAGACCGTTATAGCGTTCCAGACGCGGCGAACCGTATTCCCAGCGCGAGGTTGAGAAGGCGGAGAACGGCACCATCTGGCCATCGCTACCGCGAACGTACCAGTTGTTGATATCGTTCGGCAGCATGCGGTACTGCGCTTCGGACATGACGTACACTTTCTTCACGCGACCACGGTCGATGAAGTCGTTAACGTAGCTACCGCCCCAGGCGGCGCCCAGCGTGGTATTAATGTCACTGATGGAAACACCCAGCGCCTGCGCTTTTTCCTGGTCGATATCGATCTTGTACTGCGGCGTATCTTCCAGACCGTTAGGACGTACGCCCACCAGCAGGTCAGGGTGTTTTGCCACCTCGCCAAACAGCTGGTTACGCGCCTGCGTCAGTTTTTCGTGGCCCAGACCGCCCTGGTCAATCAGCTGGAAGTCGAAGCCGGTCGCCGTACCCAGTTCAACAATCGCTGGCAGGTTAAAGGCGAAGACCATCGCATCTTTAATCTGTGAGAAGGTGCCCATCGCGCGGCCGGTAATGGCTTCTACCTTGTTCTCTGCACCTGGACGTTCAGACCAGTCTTTCAGAGAAACGAAGGCGATACCGGTGTTCTGACCACGACCCGCGAAGCCAAAGCCGTTAACCGCAAACACGGATTCGACGTTGTCTTTCTCTTTGGTCAGGAAGTAGTCGGTCATCTCATCCAGCACTTTCTGCGTACGCTCTTGCGTCGCACCGGCCGGAAGCTGCGCCATACTCAGGAACACGCCCTGGTCTTCATCTGGCAGGAACGAGCTTGGCAGACGAACGAACAGGAATGCCATCCCCACCACGATGATGATATAGAGCAGCAGGTAACGACCGGTGCTGCGCAGGATGTTACCCACGCTGTCGGTGTAGTGGTGCGTGCTCTTATCAAACATGCGGTTGAACCAGCCGAAGAACCCTTTATGCTCGCCGTGTCCGCCTTTCTGAATCGGCTTCAGCATCGTCGCGCACAGGGCTGGCGTCAGGATCAGCGCAACCAGTACCGACAGCGCCATCGCCGAAACGATGGTGATGGAGAACTGACGGTAAATCGCACCGGTAGAGCCGCCAAAGAAGGCCATCGGGATAAATACCGCGGACAGTACCATCGCGATACCGACCAGCGCGCCCTGGATCTGGCCCATAGATTTACGGGTTGCTTCCTTCGGCGGCAGGCCTTCTTCCGCCATCACACGCTCGACGTTTTCGACCACCACGATGGCGTCATCCACCAGCAGGCCGATGGCGAGCACCATCCCGAACATCGTCAGGGTGTTTATCGAGTAGCCAAATATCGCCAGAACCGCGAAGGTCCCAAGCAATACAACCGGTACGGCGATGGTTGGGATCAGCGTCGCGCGGAAGTTTTGCAGGAACAGGTACATTACCAGGAAGACGAGGATGATCGCCTCAACCAGGGTTTTTACCACTTCGTGAATCGAAATTTTTACGAACGGCGTAGTGTCATACGGATAAACGATTTTCAGACCTGACGGGAAGAACGGTTCCATCTTCTTCAGCTCTGCACGAATAGCCGTCGCGGTGTCCAGGGCGTTAGCGCCGGTCGCCAGTTTGATACCCAGACCAGATGCCGGCTTGCCGTTGAACTTCGCGATAACGTCGTAGTTCTCGCCGCCCAGCTCCACTTTCGCTACGTCACGCAGGCGAACCTGCGAACCGTCCTGATTCACTTTCAGCAGAATTTTGCTGAACTCATCCGCGGAGGTCAGACGGGTTTGCGCGATGATCGAGGCGTTAAGCTGCTGGCCCTTGACCGGCGGCGTACCGCCTAACTGACCGGCTGCCACCTGGGCGTTCTGCGCTTTGATGGCGTTAATCACGTCAACCGGCGTCAGCTGGAAGTTGTTCAGTTTATTCGGATCCATCCAGATACGCATGGCGTACTGGGAACCAAACAGCTGAACGTCACCCACACCTGACGTACGGCTGATGGCGTCCTTCATGTTGGCGCCCACGTAGTCGGAAATATCCTCCTGCGTCATGGTGCCGTTGGTGTTGATCACGCCGACAACCATCAGGAAGCTACTGGACGATTTCTCGACGCTCACGCCCTGCTGTTGTACTTCCTGCGGCAGCAGAGGCATCGCCAGCTGCAATTTGTTCTGCACCTGAACCTGCGCAATGTCCGCATCCGTACCGGATTCAAAGGTCAGGGTGATCTGAACCGTACCGGTTGAGTCACTGTTTGAGGACATGTACATCAGGTTATCGATACCGTTCATGTTCTGTTCGATAACCTGCGTAACGGTATCCTGCACCGTTTTCGCATCAGCGCCCGGGTAGGTTGCGGAGATCGTTACTGCCGGTGGCGCAATCGTTGGATATTGCGCAACAGGCAGCTTCAGGATCGCAAGTCCCCCGGCCAGCATGATGATAATGGCGATCACCCACGCAAATATGGGGCGATCGATAAAGAAATTAGGCATGTCTTAACGGCTCCTGTTTAAGTTAAGACTTGGTTTGTTCTGACTGGCCAGCGGCCGACGCTTGTTGTTTGTCGTCAGATTTCACTTCCTGCGCTTTGACCTGCGCGCCAGGACGAACTTTTTGCAAACCAGTAATAATCACGCGATCGCCATCTTTCAGACCTTCCGTCACCAGCCACTTATCGCCAATCGCCTGCGTTGCAGTGATATTGCGCATTTCGACTTTGTTATCGGCACCCACAACCAGCGCGCTCGCATCGCCGCGTGGCGTACGGGTCACACCCTGCTGAGGAACCAGAATGGCGCTTGGGTTAGTCCCTTCCTCAAGACGGGCGCGTACGAACATACCCGGCAGCAGGGTTTTATCCGGATTCGGGAAAATGGCCCGGATGGTGATTGAGCCGGTGGTCTGATCGACGGTCACATCAGAAAATTCCAGTGTACCGGTCTGCGAGAACTCGATACCGTCGTTGGTAACCAGTTCAACCTTGGCTTTACCGTTTTCCTGTTTCAGTTGACCGCTTGCCAGCTCCTGTTTGAGACGCAGGAAATCGTTGCTGGACTGGGTAACGTCAACATAGATCGGGTCAAGCTGCTGCACGGTGGCCAGTGCGTTGGTCTGACCGTTTTGCACCAGTGCACCTTCGGTGACGGCAGATTTACCAATGCGACCGCTGATAGGGGAGGTCACTTTGGTGTAGGCCAGGTTAATACGCGCGGTTTCTACCGCCGCTTTCGCCGCCACAACGGCCGCGTTGGCTTGCTGCGCATCGGCCAGGGCTGAATCATAATCCTGTTGGCTGATGTACTGCGTGCCGAGCAGCTTCTTGTAACGATTCAACGTCAGCTGCGAAATTTTGGCTGCCGCTTCTGCTTTCGCCAGATCGCCTTTAGCGCTCTCATAAGACGCCTGGTAGGTTGCTGGATCAATCTGATACAGAGACTCACCTGCCTTGACATCACCGCCTTCGGTGAAGTTACGTTTCAGGATGATACCGCTTACCTGCGGACGCACTTCCGCAATGCGATAGGCGCTGGTGCGGCCCGGTAGTTCTGTTGTCATCTGGAGAGGTTCGGATTTGAGCGTCACGACGCCAACTTCTGGCACCTGCTGAGCTCCTTGTTGAGCCTCTTTGTCGTCACATCCTGTAAGCGCTAAGCTGCCTGAGAGCATCAGAACGACCGCCAGAGGCGTTAACCCTCTGTTTTTGTTCATATGTAAACCTCGAGTGTCCGATTTCAAATTGATCAAGGGTCCTGAGTCTAAAAACCCATTGCTGCGTTTATATTATCGTCATGCTATGGTACATACATTCATAAATGTATGTAAATCTGACTCCTGTAAATTCATCAACGTATGGCACGAAAAACCAAACAACAAGCGCTGGAAACCCGACAACACATTCTGGATGTGGCAATGCGTTTGTTCTCACAGCAGGGTGTTTCGGCAACCTCGCTGGCACAGATTGCTCAGGCCGCGGGCGTCACGCGGGGAGCGATTTACTGGCATTTCAAAGACAAGTCCGATCTGTTTGGTGAAATCTGGGAGCTTTCAGAGTCCAGCATTAGCGATCTTGAGAGTGAGTATCGGGCAAAATTCCCTCACGATCCACTCTCTGTGTTAAGAGAAATTCTAGTATATATCCTTGAAGCGACAGTTGTTGAAGAGCGCCGCCGTCTGATGATGGAAATCATCTTCCATAAATGTGAGTTCGTTGGCGAAATGGCGGTGGTTCAGCAGGCGCAACGCGACCTGTGTCTGGAAAGCTACGATCGCATCGAACAGGTCCTCACGGAGTGCATGCAGGCCAAAATGCTTCCTGCTACCTTACTCACCCGCCGGGCGGCGATCCTGATGCGCAGCTATATTTCCGGCCTGATGGAAAACTGGCTTTTTGCTCCGGAGTCGTTCGATCTCAGATCAGAGGCGCGCAGCTATGTCGACATTTTTCTTGAGATGTGCCAGCTCTGTCCGACCCTTCAAAGTAAGCATCACCCCCGTTCTACCTGATCGGGTACGGGAAAAATCGTAGACCCTTTCCGTCGTACTATTCTGCTTCAGCCGGGCGTGATATCCTTCATGCCCGACTATTTCCGGTCATTTCTCACATCACATTCACAACTATGCTGCACACCAATCGCTCGCAACATCCTGTTCTGGCCCTGTTTTTGATCCTGCTGTTTTACTTTGCAGCCGCGCCGCTTTCCTGGGCCCGTGCAGACAACGGCAGTGACATTCCCACGCGTGCTGATGTTCAGGCGCAACTCGACACCCTGAATAAGCAGAAAGATCTGTCCGCCCTGGAAAAACTTGTTCAGCAGGACCTGACGGAAACCCTGGAAACGCTGGACAAGATAGAGCGCATCAAAGCCGAAACGGCCCAGCTGAGGCAGAAGGTCGCTCAGGCGCCGGAAAACATGCGTAAGGCTACGGAGGCGCTGAATGCGCTCAGCGACGTCGACAACGACGATGAAACCCGAAAAACGCTTGCCACGCTGTCGTTGCGCCAGCTTGAGTCGCGCGTGGCGCAGCTGCTGGACGATCTGCAAACGGCGCAGTCCGATCTCTCAACCTATAACAGCCAGCTGGTTTCGCTGCAAACCCAGCCTGAGCGCGTGCAGAACGCCATGTACTCCGCATCGCAACAGCTACAGCAGATACGTAACCGTCTGAATGGCGTCACCGTTGGGGAAGGGGCGCTTCGCCCCACCCAGCAAACGCTGCTGAATATCCAGCAGACGCTGCTAAACGCGGAGATTGAACAGCAGCGTAAGAGCCTGGAAGGCAACACGGTGCTACAGGATGCGCTGCAAAAACAGCGTGACTACGTGACCGCGAATATCAACCGGCTTGAGCATCAGCTTCAGCTGTTGCAGGAAGCGGTAAACAGCAAGCGCCTGACCCTGACTGAAAAAACGGCCCAGGAAGCGGTCTCGCCAGACGAGACGGCGCGTATTCAGGCCAACCCGCTGGTGAAGCAGGAGCTGGAGATTAACCACCAGCTGAGCGAACGTCTGATCCAGGCGACTGAAAACGGCAGCGCGCTGGTACAGCAGAATATCAAGGTCAAAAACTGGCTGGATCGCGCGTTGCAGGCCGAGCGTAACGTCAAGGAGCAGATTGCCGTCCTGAAGGGCAGCCTGCTGCTGTCGCGCATTCTCTACCAGCAACAGCAGACGCTGCCGTCCGCCGACGAGCTGGAAGACATGACCAATCGCATTGCGGATTTGCGTCTTGAACAGTTTGACGTCAACCAGCAGCGCGATGCGCTATTCCAGAGCGATACCTTCGTTGCCAAAGTGGAAGAGGGCCATTCAGGTGAAGTGAACGCTGAAGTTCACGACGCGCTGTTGCAGGTGGTGGACATGCGCCGCGAACTGCTCGATCAGCTCAACAAG
Organism: Enterobacter cloacae complex sp. 677-3DZ2D5B; assembly: GCF_004136695.1. NCBI lineage: Bacteria > Pseudomonadati > Pseudomonadota > Gammaproteobacteria > Enterobacterales > Enterobacteriaceae > Enterobacter > Enterobacter cloacae complex sp. 677-3DZ2D5B. The sequence goes on from NZ_QFLS01000010.1 coordinate 172,432, forward strand.
CAGCTGGGCAACCAGTTGATGATGGCGATTAACCTGCAAATCAACCAGCAGCAGCTGGTGAGCGTTTCTAAAAGCCTCCAGGAGATCCTGACCCAGCAGATTTTCTGGGTGAACAGCAATAAACCCATGGACTGGGACTGGTTTAAATCTTTCCCGGAAACGCTGAAATCCCAGATAAAAAGCATGAAAATTACCGTGAACTGGGAGAAAGCCTGGCCTGCGGTAATGATTGCCTTCCTGGCGGGACTGCCTTTGTTGCTCATCGCTGGCGTAATACGCTGGCGTTTGAAATGGCTGAAACAGTACCAGGCGAAGCTGGCCTCGGAAGTGGGGCAACTGCGTAACGACAGCCAGCTGCACACCCCGAAAGCGATCCTGATCGATCTGATCCGTGCTCTGCCGGTCTGCCTGTTGATACTCGCCGTGGGCCTGATCCTGCTGACCATGCAGTTGAATATCAGCGATCTGCTGTGGGCGTTCAGCAAGAAGCTGGCGCTGTTCTGGCTGGTGTTTGGCCTGTGCTGGAAAGTGCTGGAAAAAGATGGCGTCGCCGTCCGCCACTTCAACATGCCGGAAAAACTCACCAGCCACTGGCGTCGCCAGATTGTACGCATCAGCCTCGCGCTGCTGCCGCTGCACTTCTGGTCAGTTGTGGCCGAGCTTTCGCCGCTGCATCTGATGGATGACGTACTGGGGCAACTGGTGATTATGCTGAACCTGCTGCTGATTGCCGTCCTTATGTGGCCGATGTGCCGCGACAGCTGGCGGGATAAAGAGTCCCATAATCTTCGTCTGGTTACCGTAACGGTGCTGGCGATCATTCCGCTGGCGCTGATGGTGCTGACGGCGACGGGTTACTTCTATACCACGCTGCGTCTGTCAGGCCGCTGGATCGAAACGGTTTATCTGGTGATTGTGTGGAACCTGCTGTTCCAGACCGTGCTGCGTGGTTTGAGCGTAGCGGCGCGCCGCATTGCGTATCGTCGTGCTGTTGCCCGTCGGCAGCATCAGGTGAAAGAGGGGGCTGAAGGGGCAGAGCCGCAGGAAGAGCCGACTATCGCCCTGGAGCAGGTCAACCAGCAAACGATGCGTATTACCATGCTGGTGATGATCGCCCTGTTTGCGGTGATGTTCTGGGCCATCTGGTCTGATTTAATTACCGTCTTCGCTTACCTCGACAGTATCACGCTCTGGCAATACAACGGTACCGAAGCGGGCGCTGCGGTAATGAAAAGCGTCACCATGGGCAGCCTGCTCTTTGCGCTGGTGTCGTCAGTGGTTGCCTGGGCGTTGATCCGCAACCTGCCGGGTCTGCTGGAAGTGCTGGTGCTCTCAAGACTGAACCTGCGTCAGGGGGCGTCGTACGCCATTACTACCATCCTGAACTACGTCATTATTATTGTCGGGGCGATGACGGTATTCGGTTCGCTGGGCGTCTCGTGGGATAAACTCCAGTGGCTGGCGGCAGCGTTGTCGGTGGGTCTCGGCTTCGGCTTGCAGGAGATCTTCGGTAACTTTGTCTCTGGCCTGATTATCCTGTTCGAACGTCCGGTGCGTATCGGCGATACCGTCACCATCGGCACCTTCTCCGGGACCGTCAGCAAGATCCGCATCCGTGCGACCACCATTACCGACTTCGATCGTAAAGAGGTGATCATCCCGAACAAAGCCTTTGTGACCGAGCGCCTGATCAACTGGTCGCTCTCGGATACCACCACCCGCGTGGTGATCCGACTCGGGGTGGCCTACGGTTCAGATCTGGATAAAGTGAAAGAGGTCCTGCTGGAAGCCGCGAAATCACATCCTAAAGTGATGCACGATCCTGCGCCTGACGTGTTCTTCACCACCTTCGGGCCAAGCACGCTGGATCATGAGCTGCGCCTGTACGTACGCGAACTGCGCGATCGCAGCTACACCGTCGATGAGCTGAACCGCACCATTGACCGTCTGTGTCGTGAAAACAACATTAATATCGCCTTCAACCAGCTTGAAGTGCACCTGCGTAACGAGAAAGGTGACGAGCATACGGAAGTGAAGCGCGAAATTAAGGGGGACGACCCGACTCCCGCCTGAATTATTTCCCTCTCCCCACTGGGGAGAGGGCAGGGTGAGGGGGGAGTTTCCCCTCAAAATCCCGCCGCACAATCTCCAGCGCTTTCAGCACCGTCTCAGCCGGGATCGCATGATTCTCCAGCAGCATAATTAAATCGACGGCCAGTTTGACCTCATCGGGGGCATTTTCCAGTGACATCAGCGGCTCCTGTTAACGGGTCAGGCGTTCAATGACGCGTTCAATCTCATCCAGCGCCTGACGGCAGCGGACGATGCGGCCTTCCAGCGCGCTGATTTCACGCATTAATAACTGCTGCTCTTCCAGCGTTTCGCTGATGTTCAGGCGGGCTTCGCGCTCACGCTTCATCTCAAACAGACGGCGCTCAAACTCCTGGTTCTCCAGCCGCTTGCGCTGCCATTTTCCCAGTCCCGGCGAGGCGCTGTCCCACGCCCGTAGCGGCCAGGCGGCAATTTCCCGGTGCAGGGCGGTGATCTGCTCGGTAAGATGCTCCGCAAGCCACGCGACCTGTTCCTGCTGTTCACTCTCAACCGCGTGGCGAAGCTCGTCGAGGTTGGTCTGCGCTTCAGCAAGGTAATCCTGAATGACGGTGCTGCGGGTGCGGAAGAGCTGCCGGTCAAAGCGCGGTTTCAGCGTGGCGTGGCCCATCAGCGGTGTGGCCTGCGCCCGCAGCGCGATCAGCTGATTTTGCAGCCTCTCAAGAAGCAGTGCTGTTTTCAAGGCGCTCTCCAGTGGTAAAGTAGCCGTTCAGTTTGATAACGATTCGCATTATGCAGCGTACTATTTTAATCATCATTGGCTGGCTCGCGGTAGTGCTGGGTACGCTGGGTGTGGTTTTGCCCTTGCTGCCGACCACCCCGTTTATCCTGTTGGCCGCCTGGTGCTTCGCCCGCTCGTCGCCGCGTTTTCACCACTGGCTTCTGTACCGCTCGTGGTTCGGCGGCTACCTGCGGCACTGGCAAAAACACCGGGCTATGCCGCCCGGGGCCAAGCCGCGCGCCATTGCCTTCATCCTGATCACCTTCGCCGTCTCGTTATGGCTGGTGAAAATGATGTGGGTGCGCATTCTGCTGCTGGCGATCCTGGTTAGCCTGCTGCTCTTTATGTGGCGGATCCCCGTGGTTGATGAAAAGCAACAAAAGCACTGAAGCCTCATCATGGCGGTTGCAATTATGGCGCACAGCCAGTAAATTCGACCGTTTTCGAGCACAGGTGCGCCTGGTCAAAGGTTAAACAACTGTTACTTTGACCGACTCGTCGCGCGCCGTGAGTAACACTGTTTCATTTAGGCACAAACCGATGACCGCAACTGCACAGCAGCTTGAATATCTGAAAAATAGCATCAAAAGTATCCAGGACTATCCAAAACCTGGCATTCTTTTCCGCGATGTCACCAGCTTGCTGGAAGACCCGAAAGCGTACGCCCTCAGCATTGAACTGCTGGTTGAGCGTTATAAAAACGCCGGGATCACCAAAGTAGTAGGTACTGAAGCCCGTGGCTTCCTGTTTGGCGCACCGGTTGCGCTGGCGATGGGCGTGGGTTTTGTGCCGGTGCGTAAGCCGCGCAAACTGCCGCGTGAAACCATTGCTGAGAGCTATGAGCTGGAATACGGCACCGATCAGCTGGAAATTCACGTTGATGCCATCAAGCCAGGCGACAAAGTGCTGGTGGTGGACGATCTGCTGGCAACCGGCGGCACCATCGAAGCGACCGTGAAGCTGATCCGTCGTCTGGGCGGGGAAGTGACCGACGCGGCATTCATCATCAACCTGTTCGATCTCGGCGGCGAGCAGCGTCTGGAAAAACAGGGTATTACCAGCTACAGCCTGGTGCCATTCCCGGGACATTAATCCCATATCTCACAACCTCGCTCAATGGGTGAGGTTGTGATAGCATTCCCCTCCATTAATTCACCTTCCAGCGTTGCAGAGCCTGCCCATGAGTTATCAGGTGTTAGCCCGTAAATGGCGACCACAAACCTTTGCTGACGTTGTCGGTCAGGAACATGTGCTGACGGCCCTGGCGAACGGCTTGTCGCTAGGTCGCATCCATCACGCCTATCTTTTTTCCGGCACCCGCGGCGTCGGTAAAACCTCTATTGCCCGTCTGCTGGCAAAAGGTCTGAACTGCGAAACCGGGATCACCGCCACCCCGTGCGGCGTGTGCGACAACTGTCGTGAGATCGAGCAGGGGCGTTTTGTCGATCTGATTGAGATCGACGCCGCCTCGCGCACCAAAGTGGAAGACACCCGCGATCTGCTCGACAACGTGCAGTACGCCCCGGCGCGCGGCCGCTTCAAGGTCTATCTGATCGATGAAGTGCACATGCTGTCGCGCCACAGCTTCAACGCCCTGCTGAAAACGCTGGAAGAGCCGCCTGCGCATGTCAAATTCCTGCTGGCGACCACCGATCCGCAAAAGCTGCCGGTCACGATCCTCTCACGCTGCCTGCAATTCCATCTGAAGGCGCTCGACGTTGAGCAGATCCGCGCTCAGCTTGAGCATATCCTCGATGAAGAGAACATTGTCCATGAACCGCGCGCGCTGCAACTGCTGGCCCGTGCCGCGGACGGCAGCCTGCGCGATGCGCTGAGCCTGACCGACCAGGCGATTGCCAGCGGTGACGGTAAACTCTCCACCGACGCGGTCAGCACCATGCTCGGCACGCTGGATGACGATCAGGCGCTGTCGCTTATTGAAGCGATGATCGCCGCCAACGGTGAGCGGGTGATGACGCTCGTCAACGATGCCGCCGCCCGTGGCATTGAATGGGAAGCGCTGCTGGTCGAGATGCTCAGCCTGCTGCACCGCGTGGCGATGCTGCAACTGTCCCCGTCGGCCATTGGCGCAGACATGGCGACCATTGAGCAGCGGATGCGTGAACTTGCGCGCACCGTGCCGCCGGCTGACGTTCAGCTTTATTATCAGACGCTGCTGATCGGCCGCAAAGAGCTGCCGTTTGCACCGGATCGCCGGATGGGCGTTGAAATGACGCTGCTGCGCGCACTGGCCTTCCATCCGCGCAAGCCACTGCCGGAGCCGGAAACGCCCCGGCAGTCCTTTGCGCCGGTTGCGCCGACCGCGGTAATGTCACCGCAGCAGGTGCCACCGCAACCGGCATCGCCGCCGCCGCAAAACGTGCCGCTGTCGGATGCCACCAGTTCGGTGCTTGCCGCACGAAGCCAGTTGCAACGTGCGCAGGGAGCAACCAAACCAAAAAAGAGTGAACCGGCAGCGCCTGCAAGAGCGCGGCCGGTGAACAACGCCGCGCTTGAACGACTGGCCTCGGTAACGGAGCGCGTGCAGTCGCGTCCGGCACCGTCCGCGCTCGAGCAAAAAGCCCCGGCGAAAGAAGAGGCATACCGCTGGAAGGCGACTACCGTTGTTGAAACGGTCAAGGAAGTGGTCGCCACGCCAAAAGCGCTGAAAAAGGCGCTGGAGCATGAAAAAACGCCGGAGCTGTCCGCGAAGCTTGCGGAAGAGTCCATCGAGCGCGACGCTTGGGCCGCAGAGGTCAGCAAACTGCAACTGCCGAAGCTGGTTGAGCAGGTCGCGCTGAACGCCTGGAAAGAGCAGGACGGTAATCAGGTGCGTCTGCACCTGCGCCCTGGCCAGCGGCACCTCAACTCCCCAGGCGCGCAAAAGGCGCTGGCCGAGGCGCTTACCGCATTACAGGGTGTGCCGGTTGAATTGACTATCATTGAAGATGATAATCCGGCGGTGAAAACGCCGCTCGAGTGGCGACAGGCGATTTATGAAGAGAAGCTCGCGCAGGCGCGCGAGTCGATTATCGCGGATAACAACATCCAGACCCTGCGCCGGTTCTTCGACGCCGATCTGGATGAAGAGAGTATTCGCCCCATTTGATCGTGAGTCTGACTTACGGTTGTAATCCTTAACGTGAAAGAAGAGAGAAGCCTATGTTTGGTGGAAAAGGCGGTCTGGGTGGCCTGATGAAGCAGGCTCAGCAGATGCAGGAAAAAATGCAGAAGATGCAGGAAGAGATCGCTCAACTGGAAGTCACGGGTGAATCCGGTGCCGGTCTGGTCAAGGTGACCATCAACGGTGCGCATAACTGCCGTCGCGTGGAAATCGACCCGAGCCTGCTCGAAGACGACAAAGAGATGCTGGAAGATCTGGTTGCAGCCGCGTTTAACGATGCCGCTCGCCGTATCGACGAAACCCAGAAAGAGAAAATGGCCTCTGTTTCCAGCGGTATGCAACTGCCGCCGGGCTTTAAGATGCCATTCTGATGCAAACCAGTCCGCTGCTCACGCAGTTAATGGAAGCACTGCGCTGCCTGCCGGGCGTTGGCCCGAAGTCGGCGCAGCGTATGGCGTTTACGCTATTGCAGCGCGACCGCAGCGGCGGGATGCGCCTGGCGCAGGCTCTGACCCGCGCCATGTCAGAAATTGGTCACTGTGCGGATTGCCGTACCTTTACCGAGCAGGACGTATGCAACATCTGCACGAACCCGCGTCGTCAGGAAAACGGTCAGATTTGCGTGGTGGAGAGTCCGGCGGACATCTACGCCATCGAACAAACCGGGCAGTTTTCCGGCCGCTATTTTGTGCTGATGGGGCATCTCTCCCCGCTGGACGGCATCGGCCCGGACGATATCGGTCTCGATCGTCTGGAGCAGCGCCTGGAGTCGGAAACCATCAAAGAGGTGATCCTCGCCACCAACCCCACGGTGGAAGGGGAGGCAACCGCCAACTACATCGCCGAACTGTGCGCGCAGTACGGCGTTGACGCCAGCCGCATCGCCCACGGCGTGCCGGTCGGCGGTGAGCTGGAGATGGTCGACGGCACCACGCTGTCGCACTCGCTGGCCGGACGTCACAAGATTATTTTCTGACCAAACGGAGGCTGCGCGCGCGGCCTCCGCTTGAAAATTTCCCCCTTTATCCCCATCTCTCACTCAACGTTTTACAACCCCATTAAATGGCATTGTTGAGGTCGACTTAGATGAAAGGACAAGAAACCCGTGGTTTCCAGTCAGAAGTAAAACAGCTTCTGCACCTGATGATCCATTCCCTGTATTCCAACAAAGAAATTTTCCTGCGTGAGCTGATTTCCAACGCCTCCGATGCGGCGGACAAGCTGCGCTTCCGCGCGCTGTCTAACCCGGATCTGTATGAAGGCGACGGCGAACTGCGCGTGCGCGTCTCGTTCAATAAAGAGAACCGCACCCTGACGATTGCCGATAACGGCATCGGGATGAACCGCGACGAGGTGATCGACCACCTCGGGACCATCGCCAAATCCGGCACCAAAGCGTTCCTTGAGTCCATGGGCTCTGACCAGGCGAAAGACAGCCAGCTGATTGGTCAGTTCGGCGTAGGCTTCTACTCGGCGTTCATCGTGGCGGACAAAGTCACCGTGCGCACTCGCGCCGCGGGCGACAGCGCCGAGAACGGCGTGCTGTGGGAATCCAAAGGGGAAGGCGAGTACACCGTTGATGACATCACCAAAGCGGATCGCGGCACCGAAATCACCCTGCACCTGCGTGAAGGCGAAGACGATTTCCTGAACGACTGGCGCGTACGCTCCATCATCAGCAAGTATTCCGACCACATCGCGCTGCCGGTTGAGATTGAAAAACAGGAAGAGAAAGACGGCGAAACCGTGGTTTCCTGGGAGAAAATCAACAAGGCGCAGGCGCTGTGGACGCGTAACAAAGCTGAAATTAAAGACGACGAGTACAACGAATTCTACAAGCACATCGCCCACGACTTCACCGATCCGCTGACCTGGAGCCACAACCGTGTGGAAGGTAAGCAGGAGTACACCAGCCTGCTGTACATCCCGGCACAGGCACCGTGGGACATGTGGAACCGCGATCACAAGCACGGCCTGAAGCTGTACGTGCAGCGCGTGTTCATTATGGACGACGCCGAGCAGTTCATGCCGAACTATCTGCGCTTTGTGCGCGGCCTGATCGATTCCAACGATCTGCCGCTGAACGTCTCCCGCGAAATTCTGCAGGACAGCACCGTCACCCGTAACCTGCGCAACGCCCTGACCAAACGTGCGTTGCAGATGCTGGAAAAACTGGCGAAGGACGATGCGGAAAAATACCAGACCTTCTGGAAACAGTTTGGCCTGGTGCTGAAAGAAGGTCCGGCGGAAGACACCGCGAATGTGGAAGCTATCGCTAAACTGCTGCGCTTCGCCTCTACGCACAACGACTCCTCCGCCCAGACCGTGTCGCTGGAAGAGTACGTCTCCCGCATGAAAGAAGGGCAGGAGAAGATCTACTACATCACCGCCGACAGCTATGCGGCAGCGAAGAGCAGCCCGCACCTGGAGCTGCTGCGTAAGAAAGGCATCGAAGTGCTGCTGCTGTCTGACCGCATCGACGAATGGATGATGAACTACCTGACCGAGTTCGACGGTAAGGCGTTCCAGTCCGTTGCCAAAGCTGACGAGTCCATCGACAAGCTGGCAGATGAAGTGGACGAAAGCGCGAAAGAAGCCGAGAAGGCGCTGGAGCCGTTCATTGAGCGCGTGAAAACCCTGCTGGGTGACCGCGTGAAAGAGGTGCGCTTCACGCACCGTCTGACCGATACGCCAGCCATTGTCACCACCGATGCGGACGAAATGAGCACCCAGATGGCGAAACTGTTCGCTGCGGCGGGCCAGGCCGTGCCGGAAGTGAAATATATCTTTGAGCTTAATCCGGATCACCCGCTGGTGAAACGCGCGGCGGATACCCAGGACGACGCCCGCTTTGCGGAGTGGGTTGAACTGCTGCTGGATCAGTCCCTGCTGGCCGAGCGCGGTACGCTGGAAGATCCTAACCTGTTCATTAAACGTGTGAATGCGCTGCTGCTGGCGTAATCTTCCCTCACCCCGACCCTCTCCCACAGGGAGAGGGTGAAAGAGTTCCCTCTCCCTGTGGGAGAGGGTTAGGGTGAGGGCACCAGACCGCACTCTCCCAAATTATCTCCCCTCATTAACCGTTTCAGCCTCCCCGCCTTCCTTGAGCGATACCCGTTCTGGTGGTATTGTTTAGCGCTTTTGAAAAATTGAATCGACATTTGAGGGGATTTTCGCAATGCGTATTATTCTGCTTGGCGCTCCGGGCGCGGGTAAGGGAACTCAGGCTCAGTTCATCATGGAGAAATACGGTATTCCGCAAATCTCTACTGGTGACATGCTGCGTGCCGCTGTTAAATCTGGCTCCGAGCTGGGCAAACAAGCTAAAGACATCATGGACGCAGGCAAGCTGGTGACCGACGAACTGGTTATCGCGCTGGTAAAAGAGCGCATTGCTCAGGAAGACTGCCGCAATGGTTTCCTGCTGGACGGCTTCCCGCGCACCATTCCTCAGGCTGACGCCATGAAAGAAGCGGGCATCAACGTGGATTACGTGCTGGAGTTCGACGTACCGGACGAGCTGATCGTTGACCGTATCGTTGGCCGTCGCGTACACGCTGCTTCTGGCCGCGTTTACCACATTAAATTCAACCCACCTAAGGTTGAAGGCAAAGACGACGTGACCGGCGAAGAGCTGACCACCCGTAAAGACGATCAGGAAGAAACCGTGCGTAAACGCCTGGTGGAATACCATCAGATGACCGCACCGCTGATCGGCTACTACACCAAAGAAGCGCAGGCGGGTAACACCAAATACGCGAAAGTGGACGGCACCAAAGCCGTGGCTGACGTACGTGCAGAGCTGGAAAAAATTCTCGGCTAAGCGCACCTCTCTCACCCGGAGCCCCGGGTGAGAAAAATTCTCATCTTACCTATTGCAGCAATGGGTTTCGTTTAAACGCATTTCCGCTACAATTGACAGCCTATCAAATGGTTAAGAGGCGTGAATGAGTCAGGCGAAAACCGGCATCCTGCTTGCCAATCTGGGCACCCCAGAAGCACCTACTCCAGCGGCGGTAAAACGCTACCTGCGACAATTTTTAAGCGACACGCGCGTCGTGGATACCCCAAGACTGCTGTGGTGGCCACTGCTGCGTGGCGTCATTCTGCCGATTCGTTCCCCGCGTGTGGCAAAGCTCTATCAGTCCGTGTGGATGGAAGAGGGCTCGCCGCTGATGGTGTACAGCCGTCGTCAGGAGAAGGCGCTGGCCGCCCGCCTGCCGGACATGCCCGTTGCGCTCGGCATGAGCTACGGTAAGCCGTCCCTGGAAAGCGCCGTTGACTCTCTGCTGGCGCAGGGCGTTGAACACATTGTGGTGCTGGCTCTATATCCGCAGTATTCGTGCTCCACGGTAGCTGCCGTCTGGGACGAACTGGGGCGCATTCTGGCGACCCGCCGCCGTATACCGGGTATCACCTTTATCCGCGACTACGCCGATAACGAGCTGTACATTCAGGCGCTTGCCAGCAGCGCGCGCGCGTCGTTTGAAAAACACGGCGAGCCGGATCTGCTGCTGCTCTCCTATCACGGTATTCCGCAGCGTTTCGCGAACGAAGGGGACGATTACCCCCAGCGTTGCCGCGATACCACCCGCGAGCTGGTCTCCGCCCTCGGCCTGCCGCCTGAGAAGGTGATGATGACCTTCCAGTCGCGCTTCGGCCGTGAACCTTGGCTGACCCCGTATACTGATGAAACGCTAAAAATGCTGGGCGAGAAGGGCGTGAAGCACATTCAGGTGATGTCGCCGGGCTTCTCGGCGGACTGTCTGGAAACGCTGGAAGAAATTGCCGTCCAGAACAAAGAGTTCTTTATGGAGGCGGGCGGAACGAAATACGAATATATTCCTGCGCTTAACGACTCCCCTGAACACATCGACATGATGGTGTCACTGGTCACCACCCGCCGCTGATCGCGTTACGGGCCGGGTTTGTGCTACCATTCCCGGCCCGTATTCTTTGCACAGTTCAGACCATGAAATTTCCCGGTAAACGTAAGTCCAAACACTATTTCCCCGTCGATGCCCGCGATCCGCTGTTACAGCAAATTCAGCAGGAAAGCGAGACCAGCGCTGCCTGGGTGGTCGGTATCGATCAGACGCTGGTGGACATTGAAGCCAAAGTGGATGATGCGTTTGTCGCACGTTACGGTCTGAGCGCCGGGCACTCGCTGGTGATTGAGGATGACGTTGCTGAAGCGCTGTATCAGGAGCTGGTGCGCGAAAATCTTATCACCCACCAGTTTGCCGGCGGCACTATCGGCAACACCATGCACAACTACTCCGTACTGGCAGACGACCGCTCGGTGCTGCTTGGCGTGATGTGCAGCAATATCGAAATCGGTGGCTACGCCTACCGCTACCTGTGCAATACCTCCAGCCGCACCGATCTGAACTATTTACAGGGCGTTGACGGGCCGATTGGCCGCTGCTTTACGCTGATAAGCGATTCCGGCGAGCGTACCTTTGCCATCAGCCCCGGCCATATGAATAAGCTGCGCGCTGAAAGTATCCCGGAAGAGGTGATCGCGGGCGCGTCTGCGCTGGTACTGACCTCCTATCTGGTGCGCTGCAAGCCGGGCGAACCAATGCCGGACGCAACCATGAAGGCAATTGAGTACGCGAAGAAATACAACGTGCCTGTGGTTCTGACGCTGGGCACCAAATTCGTCATTGCCGACAACCCGGAGTGGTGGCAGGCCTTCCTGAAAGAACACGTCTCGATTCTGGCGATGAATGAAGAAGAAGCCGAAGCGCTGACCGGCGAAAGCGATCCGCTGCTGGCGTCTGATAAGGCGCTGGACTGGGTGGACCTGGTGCTCTGCACCGCCGGGCCGGTCGGGCTGTACATGGCGGGCTTCACGGAAGAAGAGAGCAAGCGTAAAACCCAGCACCCGCTGCTGCCGGGCGCAATCGCCGAATTTAACCAGTATGAGTTCAGCCGCGCTATGCGTCATAAAGACTGCATCAACCCGCTGCGTATCTTCTCTCACATCGCACCGTATATGGGTGGCCCTGAGAAGATCATGAACACTAACGGCGCGGGCGACGGCGCGCTGGCCGCGCTGCTGCACGACATTACCGCCAACGCCTACCACAAAACCAACGTGCCGAATTCCAGCAAACATACCTTCGACTGGCTGACCTATTCCTCGCTGGCGCAGGTGTGTAAGTACGCGAACCGCGTGAGTTATCAGGTGCTGAACCAGCATTCTCCGCGCTTAACGCGGGGGCTGCCGGAACGGGAAGACAGCCTCGAAGAGGCTTATTGGGACAGGTAAAAGTAAAACGGCAACCTGTGGTTGCCGTTTTTAGTGTTTGTTCCCTCTCCCTGCGGGAGAGGGTCAGGGTGAGGGCATCAGGCAGCACAAAACTTACCCCGTTACTGCCTCTTCAACCGGCGGTTTCGTCAGCATTGTCAGCATCGTATTCGCAATCTCACGCTCACCCATCACCACCTGATTCGCGCCGCGCTCGGTGATGTACTCCACTTCGTCATCATAATGGGCGCGGGCAATGATTTCGATATGCGGGCATTTTTCACGGGCTGTGGCGACAATCTCGCCAGCCTCGTAACCGTTCGGGATAGTGAGCAGCAGCCAGCGAGCGCAGTCCAGATGCGCCAGATTCATAATCTCTTCGTTAGCCGCGTTGCCCAGCACCGCGCGGATGCCGCGCTCGCGAAGTTCGTCGACGCGGGTGCGTGACGTTTCAATCACTACAAGTGGAATGCCCTGAGCCATCAGTTTTTCACCCAGTAGGCTGCCGACGCGGCCAAAACCGACCAGCAGCGCGTGGTTGCAGATATCCACCGGGATCTGTTTCTCTTCTTCTGTCGCCTCTTCCAGCGTCAGCTCTTCGAGGGTTTCGGTCTTCTCGAGATATTTCTCCAGCAGGGCAAACAATACCGGGTTCAACATGATGGAGAGGATCGCCCCCGCCAGCACCAGATTTTGCCCCGCCTGTGGCAGCAGGTTCAGGGCCATCCCCAGACCGGCAAGAATAAAGGCGAACTCGCCAATCTGCGCCAGGCTGGCGGCGATGGTCAGCGCCGTGCGCGGCGAGTGACCGAACATCCGCACCAGGAAGAAGGCGGCAACGGACTTACCAAAGATGATGATTGCCAGCGTACCCAGCACGGCCAGCGGCTGCTGGATGAGGATCAACGGGTCGAACAGCATCCCGACGGAGACGAAGAACAGCACCGCGAATGCATCCCGCAGCGGCAGGGTATCGTGCGCGGCGCGGTGGCTCAGCTCGGACTCGTTCAGCACCATCCCGGCGAAGAACGCGCCCAGCGCAAAGGAGACGTCAAACAGCTCGACGGCGCCAAAGGCAATGCCCAGCGCCAGCGCAAGGACTGAAAGCGTGAACAGTTCACGCGAGCCCGTGGCGGCGCTGCGGGACATTATCCACGGCACCAGACGGCGGCCCACCAGCATCATGATGGCGATAAACGCCACAACCTTACCGATGGTAATGCTCATATCCAGCGCCAGCGAGGCGAAGCCGATATTCTCTTTTTCCATCATCCCGGCGACGGCGGGCAGCAGAACCAGCGTCAACACCATTACCAGATCTTCAACAATCAGCCAGCCTATCGCGATTTGCCCGCGCTGGCTGTCTATCAGCTGCCTCTCTTCAAGCGCGCGCAGCAGCACCACGGTACTGGCGGTTGAAAGACACAGCCCAAATACGATACCGGTCATGATTGACCAGCCCAGCACCGCCGAAAGCGCCATGCCCAGCAGCGTCGCCACCCCTATCTGGGCGATCGCTCCCGGTATGGCGATCGACTTTACCGCCATCAGATCCTTCAGGGAAAAATGCAGCCCGACGCCAAACATCAGCAGGATCACGCCTAATTCCGCCAGCTCAGGCGCCAGTTTGGTATCTGCGACAAAACCCGGCGTAAAGGGCCCTGCCAGCACGCCCGCCAGCAAATAGCCTACCAGGGGCGAAATACGCAGTTTATTGGCAATCATGCCGAGAATAAAAGCGAGCACAAGTCCACCAACAATGGTGGTGATAAGCGGTGTGGCGTGGTGCATTCCGTCTCCTTTTGCGATGGGTGATCCATTTTTGGTGCAAATACCAAAAAGCCGATTAATAGTTTATGACAATTTTTACGCTTATGTTTATGAATAATTGTTGAAAACACAATAAAAAGACAATAAGCATGAAAAAAGGCAGATTTTGATAAATTTGCTGAGGGGAGGGAGAGGAAAGCCTTATGGCATCAGGTTATCCGGCTGCCAAAGTTTAACTTTGGCAGCCGTGAAGTTACGCTTTATGACGGTTGTCAGGCAGGAATATGGTCAACATCCCCAGAAGTGGCAGGAAAGCGCAGATTTTATAGACCAGGAAGATGCTGGTGTGGTCGGCAACCATCCCTAACACGGCTGCGCCAAGGCCGCCCATGCCAAAGGCAAAACCGAAAAAGAGGCCGGAAACCATACCGATACGTCCCGGCAGCAGCTCCTGCGCGTAGACCAGGATGGCTGAAAATGCCGATGCGAGAATAAAACCAATAATCACCGTCAATATTCCGGTCCATTCCAGCGTTGCGTAGGGTAAAACAAGCGTAAACGGTGCAACGCCGAGGATAGAGCCCCAAATCACATATTTACGTCCGATTTTATCCCCCACAGGGCCGCCAATCACCGTGCCTGCCGCCACCGCAAACAGGAAGGCAAAGAGGTGGAACTGGGCGTTTTGTACCGATAATCCGAATTTTTGCATCAGATAGAAGGTGTAATAGCTGCTGATGCTCGCCATATAAAAATATTTCGAGAAAATCAGCACCAGCAGCACACTGACGGCAAGGATCACCTTATTGCGCGGAAGGGGGTTGGTTATCTTCGCGGCAGGTTTTCCCTTATTTACGCGATGCTGCGCGGCATACCAGCGGCTGATTTGCGCCAGGACGACAATCGCCAGCAGCGCGGCCAGCACAAACCACGCCACGTTGCCTTTACCGTAGGGCGCGATAATCACCGCCGCCAGTAGAGGACCGAGGGAGCTACCAAAGTTCCCCCCCACCTGGAACAGAGACTGCGCCAGCCCGTGGCGTCCGCCGGAGGCCATACGCGCCACGCGGGACGATTCCGGATGGAACACCGATGAACCGGTTCCCACCAGCGCCGCGGCAACCAGTACCGCCTCAAAGCTGCCCGCCATGGCCAGCAGCACTAGCCCGCTCAGGGTGAAGCACATCCCAATGGGCAGCGACCATGGCATCGGGTATTTGTCCGTCCAGTAGCCCACCACCGGCTGTAGCAGCGAAGAGGCCAGCTGGAAGGTCAGGGTGATCATTCCGATCTGCACGAAGGTTAATGAGAACTCAGACTGCAACAGCGGGTAGATCGCCAGAATCAGCGACTGGATCATGTCGTTGAGCAGATGAGAGAGACTGATTGCGCCTAATACTTTAAAGGAAGTGCGCGATTTCGGCGGCGACGCCGGAGCGCCCTGGACGGGCTGGGTTGATTCACTGATTGCCATAAATACCACGTCGATTTGTTATTAGAGATGCAGGGAGTAATTATTATCCGACTAACATACCCGTCCGTGACATTTGAAGAAAGTCGCAATTCTGAAAACTTATTTGTCTATTCTTGTGAGTCACTGTAATTTTTGCGTTTGTCTATGAGTCAGGGAGAGAGAAGATGAAGTTAATGAAGCGTGGCGTCGCGCTGGCGCTCATCGCCGCATGGGGGCTAACAAGCCTGCCCGCGCAGGCGTATGAAAAAGATAAAACCTATAAAATTACCATTCTGCATACTAACGATCATCACGGCCATTTCTGGCGCAGCGAATACGGTGAATATGGCCTGGCGGCGCAAAAAACGCTGGTGGACGGCATTCGTAAAGAGGTCGCGGCCCAGGGCGGCAGCGTGCTGTTGCTGTCGGGCGGGGATATTAATACCGGCGTACCGGAATCTGATTTGCAGGATGCCGAGCCTGATTTCCGCGGCATGAATTTAATTGGTTACGATGCGATGGCGGTCGGAAACCACGAGTTTGATAATCCGCTGAGCGTGTTGCGCCAGCAGGAGAAGTGGTCCAAATTCCCGTTCCTTTCCGCCAATATTTATCAGAAAAGCACCGGCGAGCGCTTGTTTAAACCGTGGGCGCTGTTCAAGCGTCAGGATCTGAAGATCGCGGTCATCGGCTTAACCACCGACGATACGGCCAAAATTGGCAACCCTGAATTTTTCACCGACATCGAATTCCGTAAACCGGCGGACGAAGCGAAGCTGGTGATCCAGGAGTTGCAGCAGAATGAAAAACCGGATGTGATTATCGCGACCACCCACATGGGGCATTACGACAACGGTCAGCACGGCTCTAACGCGCCGGGCGACGTGGAGATGGCGCGCAGCCTTCCTGCGGGCTCGCTGGCCATGATTGTGGGCGGTCATTCGCAGGATCCGGTCTGCATGGCTTCTGAGAATAAAAAGCAGGTAGATTATGTGCCCGGCACGCCGTGCGCGCCGGATCGTCAGAACGGGATCTGGATTGTACAGGCCCACGAGTGGGGTAAATACGTTGGCCGCGCGGATTTCGAATTCCGTAACGGCGAGATGAAGCTGGTGCACTATCAGCTCATCCCGGTCAACCTGAAGAAGAAAGTGACCTACCCGGACGGCAAAAGCGAGCGGGTACTCTACACGCCAGAGATCGCTGAAAACCAGCAGATGCTCTCTCTGCTGACGCCGTTCCAGAGCAAAGGGAAAGCGCAGCTGGACGTGAAGATTGGCACGCTTAACGGGCGACTGGAAGGAGACCGCAGCAAAGTCCGCTTCGTGCAGACCAACATGGGGCGTCTGGTGCTGGCCGCGCAGATGGCGCGCACGAATGCGGATTTCGCCGTGATGAGCGGCGGCGGTATTCGTGACTCCATCGAAGGCGGAGACATCACCTATAAAGACGTGCTCAAAGTGCAGCCGTTTGGCAACGTGGTGGTCTATGCGGACATGAGCGGGAAGGAGGTGATTGACTACCTGACCGCCGTGGCGCAGATGAAGCCAGATTCCGGGGCGTATCCGCAGTTTGCTAACGTCAGCTTCGTCGCGAAGGACGGTAAGCTCAACGATCTCAAAATCAAAGGCGAACCGGTTGATACGGCGAAAACCTACCGCCTGGCAACGTTAAGCTTTAACGCCACCGGCGGCGACGGCTATCCGCATATCGATAACAAACCGGGCTATGTAAATACCGGGTTTATTGATGCGGAAGTGTTGAAGCAGTTTATCCAGCAAAATTCACCGATTGACGTGAACGCGTATGAGCCGAAAGGTGAGGTGAGCTGGCAGTAGTGTTGTGCGGCCTGATGCCCTCACCCCAACCCTCTCCCACCGGGAGAGGGCGCGAACACAAAAAACGGTAACGCCTGTTACCGTTTTGCTTTTACCTCGCAGCGCCACCGGACAATTTTCTCAATCCCGGCGCGCAATATCCGCAAATTTCGCGTCCAGCATTTTCGCCAGATCGCCTGCGGACAGTTCTATATCCAGCCCGCGTTTGCCGCCAGAAATATAGATCGTTTCAAATTCTTGCGAAGGCGCATCGATCAGCGTGGGCAGACGCTTTTTCTGACCGAGCGGGCTGATCCCGCCGACCAGATAACCCGTTGTGCGTTGCGCAACCATCGGGTCTGCCATATCGACCTTTTTCGCTCCCAGCGCTTTGGCCACTTTCTTCAGATCAAGCTGTCCGGCGACGGGCGTCACTGCCACAGCGAGGTGCTTCATATCGCCGTTCACCGCGACCAGCAGCGTTTTGTAGACCTGGTCCGCGTTCAGCCCCAGCTTGCGCACCACTTCATCACCAAAGTTGGTTTCGTTCGGATCGTGATCGTAGGTGTGGATCCGGAAAGAAATTTTGTTTTTTTCGAGTAATTTAACGGCGGGAGTCATGGCTATCCTTCTTACGACAGACGATTCATGCCAGCAGCATACGCCTGACGTTTGTCTAAAAAATAGCACCATCTTGCGCAATAGTATTGGCAGTGATGGTCACTTTGAGCGACAATCGGCGTAGCCGAAGGTCACTTCGGTATAATAAAAACGATGAAATTCCTCTTTGACGGGCCAATAGAAATATTGGCCATTTTTTTATTTCAGCAGCGACGGCAAATTCCCTTCTCCGTACAAATGCAACGCGCCAACCGCGACAACATAACGACCGGCAGGCAGGGCATATAGCGTCTCCCGCCACGCCTGGTTGCGCGCGTTCATCAGCACATCATACAACGATTCACTGAACGTCGACGGTAACGCCAGCTTACCGTCTGCGGGCGGCGCATCCAGCCACCAGCCAATCATCGTTTGCAGCAGACGCGCGTTGGTGTGCCAGTGGGTCAGGGTATCATCCAGCAGTATCAGGCCGTCATCGGGAAGCTGGCGAAGGAGCGCAATCTGGCTGTCCGTGCCTTCCAGTTCAATGATGGACAGGTTGCGCGCCCTTGCCGCATTCAGCAGTTGATAATCGATACCGTAATCGCCGCGCAGCCCCAGGCGCTGCGCCTGGGTTGCCTGTAGCACCATGGCAATTTGCCACAGGGGCAGGGTGTCGAGCATAGAGAGCGAAACGCCGGTCTCATCCGCAAGACGGGTAAGCTCAGCCAGCTGCGTCTCGTTAAGACGTTCCGCCAGGGGGCGGTCGCTTTCCAGCCCGGCAAACGGCGATTCATGGCCGGAGATGTCGGCTTCGACGATCAGCGCGTCGGCGCGCTTCAGTAGTTTAATCAGGCCGGAGGGCAGGGGGGACATATCCTGCGTGCCCATATGAATGCTTCCCACCAGGTGCAGATGCTGCCCGCCCGGAAGCGAAATATCCATACCGGGCCAGGCATAACGGCGGGGAAAAAGGGCGCGAAACGATGTTTTTATACGATTAAACAGACCCATACGCGCTCCATAAACGGAAAGGTTCATGCTAGCGCGTACGGGTACAAGGTTCAATCTTTCGGTTTAAACCGCAGCAGACGGTTAGCGTTGCTCACCACGGTAATTGACGAGAGCGCCATCGCCGCACCCGCAACAACCGGGTTCAGCAGGGTACCGGTCAGCGGCCACAAAATCCCGGCGGCAATCGGAATGCCGAGCGAGTTATAGACGAACGCCCCCAGCAGGTTCTGCTTCATGTTGCGCAACGTGGCTTTCGAAATCGCCAGCGCGTCCGCCACGCCCATCAGGCTGTGGCGCATCAGGGTGATCGCCGCGGTTTCAATGGCGACATCGCTCCCGCCGCCCATCGCAATACCTACGTCAGCCTGCGCCAGCGCCGGGGCGTCGTTGATGCCGTCGCCCACCATCGCCACCTGGCGACCCTGACTTTGCAGGTTCTTGATGGCGTCCGCTTTGCCGTCCGGCAGCACGCCCGCGATCACCTCATCAATACCGGCTTCTTTGGCGATGGCGTTAGCGGTGGTCGGGTTGTCCCCGGTCAGCATCACCAGACGATAGCCCGCGCGGTGCAGGCGCTGTAAGGCATCTACGCTGTCCTGGCGTAACGGATCGCGCACGGCCAGCAGCGCCGCCACCTGACCATCCCTCGCCAGCAGAACCGGCGTCGCGCCCTGAGAGGCCTGCGCGTTCAGCTCAGCGTCCAGCGCGGACGTATCAACGCCGTGTTCAGTCAGCAGTGCCTGGTTTCCCAGCAGCAGCGTATGGCCTTCGGCTTCACCGCTGACCCCTAAACCGCGCAGGGTGCGGAAGTTACTTACCTGCGGCAGACGAGCATCACCGGCTTTCTCCAGGATGGCGCGCGCCAGCGGGTGGCTGGAGCCTTGTTCCAGCGCGGCGGCCAGGCGCAGGGCATCCGTCTCCGTACAGCCAACGGTACTGACGGCCACCACCTGCGGTTTGCCCTCGGTGAGCGTGCCGGTTTTATCAAAAACAAGGGTGTCCAGCGTGCTTGCCCGTTGCAGGGCGTCAGCATCACGGACCAGTACGCCAAATTCGGCGGCGCGTCCGACGCCAGAGATAATCGACATCGGCGTGGCCAGGCCAAGGGCACAAGGGCAGGCGATGATCAGTACCGTGGTGGCGATCACCAGGGTGTAGACAATCTGCGGCGCCGGGCCGAAGAAATACCAGATTGCCGCGCTCAGCAGGGCAATACCGACGACCACCGGCACAAAAATGGCGGAGATTTTATCGGCAAGCTGACCAATCTCCGGCTTACTGCTCTGCGCCTGGCGGACCATGCGAATGATGCGTGACAGCGTGGTATGGCTCCCGACCGCGCTGGCGCGGAACAGCACGCTGCCGTCCTGCACGACCGTACCGGCATGCACGGCGTCGCCCTGAGATTTCTGCTGAGGAATCGGCTCGCCGGTCAGCATCGCTTCATCCAGCCAGGCATCGCCCTGGGTGATTTCACCGTCGACGGGCACGCGGTCGCCGGTGGTCAGGCGCAGCGTCATTCCCGGCTGTACCTCTGAGAGCGGAACGCTTTTTTCCCCGTCGTCCGTGACCACGCGGGCCGTCGGCGGGGTTAAATCAAGCAATCTTTCCAGCGCTTTCGACGAGCGCTGACGCGCGCGGGCTTCGAGCATATGGCCTAAGTTAATCAGACCGATAATCATCGCACTCGCTTCATAATAGAGATGGCGCGCCTCCATCGGGAACCACTGCGGCCAGACGTTAACGCTCATCGAATAGAGCCACGCCGCGCCGGTCCCGAGGGCGACCAGGGTATCCATCGTCGCGGTGCGGTTTTTCAGGCTCTTCCAGGCGCTGGTATAGAAATGCCCGCCTGCAAACACCATCACCGCAAGGGTAATCAGACCAATCACCAGCCACAGGGTGCGGTTGTCAGCGGTGACCATCATGTTGTCACCCATCATGCCCCACACCATCACCGGAATACCGACCAGCAGGGCGACAATCGCCTGCCAGCGGAAGCGCTTCATGGTGGCGACAGCCGTTTCCTGCTGGCGCTCGCGGCGCTCGGCATCATCTTCGATGGCCTCCGCCCCGTAGCCCGCTTTCTCCACGGCCTGCACTAACTCTGCGGCGGAGGCGCTGCCCATCACCAGCGCAGTACGCTCCGCCAGGTTTACCCGTGCCTGTGCTACACCCGGTACCGCCTGTAAGGCGTTTTGTACCCGGGAAACGCAGCTGGCGCAGCTCATGCCGTTGATCAGCAGCTGTTGGCTGTCATCAATGTCATCAGCTACCGGAAGCTCAGGAGTGGCCGCTGTCAGTGCTTCCGACGGGGATGATGACTCTGCCAGCGGTTTAGCCTTTGGGTGGCTTAACTCCGCCCCGTAACCGGCCTGTTTAATGGTATCAATCAGCGCGTCGGCGCTGGCGCTGCCGGTCACGGCGGCATGATCGATAGTCACCTCAGCGCTTTCCACGTCAGGACGCTGCTCCAGGCTTTCTTTAACGCGTTTGACACAGTGGCCGCAGGAGAGGCCGTCCAGTGTCAGGTCAATAGTGTGAGACATAACAAAACTCCCGTATAATGTTCTGGTCAATTGTTGACCTTCACTCTGCTTTTCGCTAACTGTTATGAAGGTTAAACCTTCCATCAAGGGGAAGGTCAAGGGGGAAATGTGAATATCAGCGATGTTGCGAAAAAAACCGGCTTAACCAGCAAAGCGATTCGCTTTTATGAGGAAAAAGGGCTGGTGACGCCACCGTTGCGCAGTGAGAACGGCTACCGCAGCTATACGCAGCTGCATCTTGATGAACTGACGTTACTGCGCCAGGCAAGACAGGTAGGATTTAACCTTGAGGAGTGCGGCGAGCTGGTTAACCTGTTTAACGATCCGAAACGCCACAGTGCCGACGTGAAAAAACGTACGCTGGAAAAAGTGGCGGAGATCGAACGCCATATCATCGAATTACAGGCGATGCGTGAGCAACTGTTACAGCTGGCAGAATCCTGCCCGGGAGATGACAGCGCCGAGTGCCCGATTATCGACAATCTTTCCGGCTGCTGCCACCGTAAAACCCACGCCTAACAGGCTTTAACCCGCAGGGTAATACCTTCCACCGCGATGACCTCAACCCGCGTGCCGGCGCTGAGGTCATCATCGGCCACCACCGGCCACGAACTGTCCCCCACGCGCATATGACCGCGTCCGTTTATTAGCGTGTTATCAAGCGTAAAGCGTTTACCCACGATCTGCTGCCCACGCTGGTTGAGATGCGCGTCGACCGGCTTCTGCACCTTCACCCGTTTGTTCAGCCAGCGCCACCACAGCCAGGCGGCCAGCAGCGTCAGCACGGCAAACAGCGCGCCCTGCCACTCCCAGCCGACAGGCAGCAGCCAGACGACCAGCCCAGTAATCACCGCGGCAACCCCGCTCCACAGCAGATAACCGTTGCCGCCAAGCATCTCGGCGGCCAGCAGCAGTCCGCCAAGGCTTAGCCAGAACGCATGAGGATGTGCAACGATGAGCTCAATCATTTTTTACGCTCGTTTCCGCCGTCTTTGATCAGTTCGGCAATTCCGGCGATAGACCCCATCAGGCTGCTGGCATCCAGCGGCATCATCACCACTTTGCTGTTGTTCGCGGAGCCGATCTCCTTCAGCGCATCGGTATATTTTTGTGCGACGAAGTAGTTCACGGCCTGGATATCCCCGGCGGCAATCGCCTCGGAGACCATTTGCGTCGCGCGGGCTTCCGCTTCTGCCGAACGTTCACGCGCTTCCGCCTGGAGGAAGGCAGACTGACGGTCGCCCTCGGCTTTCAGGATCTGCGACTGTTTTTCCCCTTCCGCTTTCAGGATTTCAGCCTGACGCACCCCTTCGGCTTCAAGAATATAGGCACGCTTGGTACGCTCGGCCTTCATCTGCGCGTTCATGGAAGCAATCAGCTCTGCCGGTGGGCGCACGTCGCGGATCTCAATGCGTGTCACTTTGATCCCCCACGGATTGGTGGCTTCATCCACAATGTGCAGCAGGCGGGTATTAATGCTGTCGCGCTGGGAGAGCATTTCATCCAGCTCCATCGAGCCAAGCACGGTACGGATGTTGGTCATGGTCAGGTTGACGATCGCCAGCTCCAGGTTGCTCACCTCATAGGCCGCTTTTGGCGCATCAATCACCTGAATAAAGCACACCGCATCGATGGTGACGTTGGCGTTATCCTTGGAGATGACTTCCTGAGAAGGGATATCCAGCACCTGCTCCATCATGTTGATCTTGCGCCCAATTCTGTCCATGAACGGGACGATCAGGCTTAAACCCGGCTGAAGGGTATTGGTGTAGCGACCGAAGCGTTCGACGGTCCACTGGTAACCCTGCGGGACAATTTTGACGCCTGCGCCCACGATAACCAGCGCAACGAAAATAAGGACGGGAACAACGATGAGCATAAAAACCTCCTGTTTTGCATGCCGTAACGAGAAAAACTGCGTATTTGTTGAACGTAAGTATATCGGCTAACGAACAGGATTTCGCCCCTGTAAAGAGGTGGGAACCGGACTGGCAGAAATAAAACGCCCCGTTCGGGATGCGGGGCGCAAAGCGTTACTTTTCAGACCAGGTATAGCTGAAGTCAGTGATAAACCCATCCCCGGCGTCAGCGATGGCTTTTGATAATCCCTGATAGTATTTTTCCAGGCCGATGGCCTCTATCTGCTGGATCTGCTCGCGAACGGGAGCGCAGAACAGCACCGCATTGCCCGCTCCGACACGTTTGTTGTTCGGCGGCAGATCGCCAGTAATCGCTTTAAACCAGGTTCTGATCCCTTGCTTTAAGTTGTGCGGCGCTTTTGTAAGATCCTCCTGGCCGGTCAGCACCTGTAGGGTAGGGAATTCATTAGCATTGACGGCGGTTTTCATACGCGCAAAGAACGCGGTAAAAAGCTCAAAAGAGCCGAGATCCGTAACGCGAGGCTTGGTAGTTTTTCCGTTTTTATTGCCCATTTTTCCGGCAGGGGCTGTAGGTGCCGGAACCACATTGACCTTATGCAGATCCAGACCAAACAGCAGATTGCAGTGCGCCCGGCGTTCTTTAAGCGGGTAGGACATCAGCACGTCAATAAACGCCGTCGCCTTCACATCGGCCAGGTCATGGTTAATCAGCCATTGCGAGCGGGCAAATTCCGCAGGGGAAACGAACCAGTCAGGCACCTCAGTAAAGCGTCTGGATTTACCCTTGCCGTCAAACTCGAGAAAGTAAGCCCCATCATCGAAAGCAAAATAGCAGTTTTTAAAGCTACCGATTGTGGTGTTAACGATGAGCGCCTTCTTAACAAAATCGACCACCTCTGCCCCCATGACAAAACGCGTGAGTTCAGAAGAATTGATGACTTCCATTAATGTTTCCACATCAGGAACACCAGGCTTCAGGGAGGAGAACTCATAAAAGATATGTGTCATGTTGCTGACTTCCTGTAGTGATAGAGGTGACAATAAACAGGCAAAAAGTTTAACACTTGCTATAGGTTAAGGCTATTCGCGCTGCGTAGCGGAAAGGATTATGCTTAAGGCTCTTCTTATCACAGCGGTTAATGGAATCGGAATGAATAATAAAAAAAATCTTCTGGATATCAGGGATGTTGGCTTTCGTGTGGGTGATAACACCATCCTTCAGCACGTCGATTTTTGTCTCTCTCCGGGCGAATTTAAACTGATAACCGGTCCCTCCGGCTGCGGCAAAAGCACCCTCCTGAAAATCGTGGCTTCGCTACTGAGCCCAACGGAGGGAACCATCCTGTTTGCAGGAAAAGATATCGCCACGCTTTCACCGGAAAGCTATCGCCAGCAGGTGTCATACTGCGTGCAAACGCCGTCCCTGTTTGGCGACACGGTGTACGACAATCTGGTTTTCCCCTGGCACATCCGCAACCAAACGCCTGATCCGAAAAAGTTTACCGACGATCTGACCCGGTTCGGGCTTTCGCCGGAGACGCTGACCAAATCGATCGCCGAACTGTCGGGCGGGGAAAAGCAGCGCGTCTCGCTGATCCGTAACCTGCAATTCTTGCCGAAGGCGCTGTTGCTGGACGAAATCACCAGCGCGCTGGATGACGCTAACAAGCGCAACGTCAATGACATTATCCATCGCTACGCCCGGGAGCAGAATATTGCCGTGCTGTGGGTGACGCATGATTCAAATGAAATTACCCATGCGGATGATGTCATCACGCTCAGGCCGCAGGGCGGGAAAATGGAGGAGGCTCACCGTGGGTGAACATAACATAACTAACGAATCGCTGGCGCTGTCAATGGTCCTGGTGCTGGTGGCGATTGTGGTCAGCTACCGGGAAAAGCTGGGGCTGGAAAAAGATATTCTTTGGAGTATCGCCCGCGCGGTCATTCAGCTCATCATCGTCGGCTATGTGCTGAAATACATCTTCAACGTCAATCATGCCGTGCTGACCCTGTTGATGGTGCTGTTTATCTGCTTTAACGCGGCATGGAACGCGCAGAAACGCAGTAAATACATCGATAAAGCGTTCATTTCGTCGTTGATCGCCATCACTACCGGGACCGCGTTAACGCTGGCTGTGCTGGTGCTTTCCGGCTCGATAGAATTTACGCCGATGCAGGTGATCCCCATTTCCGGGATGATTGCGGGCAATGCGATGGTGGCGGTCGGGTTGTGCTACAACAATCTGGGGCAACGGTTCAGCAGTGAACAGCAGCAGCTTCAGGAGAAGCTAAGCCTTGGCGCGACGCCGAAGGTGGCCTCGGCGAGGTTGATCCGCGACAGCATTCGCTCTTCGCTAATCCCAACGGTGGATTCCGCCAAAACGGTGGGTCTGGTGAGCCTGCCGGGCATGATGTCGGGGCTGATTTTTGCCGGTATCGATCCGGTAAAAGCCATTAAATACCAGATTATGGTGACGTTTATGCTGCTCTCTACGGCGAGCCTGTCCACCATCATTGCCTGCTACCTGACCTATCGGAAGTTTTACAACGCTCGCCACCAGCTGGTGGTGACGCAGTTGAAAAAGACGGGGTAATATCTGCTTTTGTAGGCCCGGTAAGCGTTAGCGCCACCGGGCATTTTTTTGCTAGTAGAGCAACGCGTACAGCTGACGACGATATTTCGACGCCAGCGCGTCACCGGTACCCAGCGCGGCCAGGATCTCCTGGAACATCTTCCGCGCCTGTCCGTCTGCGGCGCCCAGGTCCTTCTGAAGATGGCTAAACAGCAGCTCCAGCGCCTCTTCGTTACGCCCCACCTGATGAAGCTGAAGCGCCAGCTGGCTTGCCAGCGCGGCATCCTGCGGGTTGTCCGCAACCTGCTGCTGAAGCTGTTGAATTTCAGGGGTATCCGCCGCCTGTTTCAGCAGGTCAATCTGCGCCACCAGACCCTGATAACGGGTATCCTGATCCTGCATCGGCACCGTTTTCAGCACGGCTTCCGCGTCTTCAGGGCGGTGCAGTGCAATCTGGGTCTCTGCCAGCAGCAGACCAATCTGGCTGTTCTGGTTCGACAGCTGCCAGGCGTCTTTTAACAGCGGCAGCGCCTCGTCGTACTTGCCTTCCTGCATTAGCGCCATGGCTTCCTGCGCTTTCAGCTCTTCTTCGCGCGGCAGGACTTTATCCAGCAGGGCGCGGATCGCCTCTTCGGGCTGCGGCCCCTGGAAGCCATCCACCGGCTGACCGTTCTGGAACAGGTAGACGGTTGGGATCGCACGCAGGCCAAACTGGGAAGCCACCATCGGTTCGGCGTCACAATCCAGCTTCGCCAGAATGAACTGACCATTGTACTGCGCGGCAAGGCTTTCCAGGACCGGCGTCAGTTGCAGGCAGTGTTGGCTGCGTTCAGACCAGAAGTAGAACAGCACCGGTTTAGTCATTGACTGTTCGAGCGTCTGTTGCAGGTTAGCTTCAGTTATGTTGACGATATTCTGTACGGACATGCGGCATTCTCTTTTATCGGTTTACTCTTTACATGGGGGTAAGCGTGGTCGCTTCAACTCAACCCTGCAAAATTTTGTCCATCATCCGCCCCGGCAGCAGGCGTTTCAACCAGCCGACGGCATGGGTCACCAGCGTGACCGGATAGCGCATTTTAGGGGTATCGCTCTCAAACGCGTGGCGCACTTTGGCAACGACGGCTTCTGGCCCAAGCGTAAAACGCGCCGCGATGCCGGGATTTTCGACCGGTTTGTCCGCCTGCGTCTGGTTAACGTTTTCCGTAAAGCGGGTGCGGATCGGGCCGGGTTCAATCAGGCTGACCTTAATACCGCTGTGGCGCAGCTCCATGCGCAACGCATCGGACCAGGCTTCAAGCGCATATTTACTGGCAGCGTAAGCCCCGCGGCCCGGCGTGGAGATCAGGCCCATCACCGAGGAGGTCATGACAATCCGCCCTTCGCCGTGCGGCAGCATGGCCGGGAGAAGGCGCATGGTAAGCTGATGCGCCCCGAAAAAGTTTGCGGAGAACTGCTGCTCCAGCTGTTCCCGTGAGAGAGTCTGTAGCGGGCCGTACACGCCGTAGCCCGCATTGTTGAACAGACCGTAAAGACGGTTGTTGGTCAGGGCGATAACCTCATCGGCGGCCTGCTCTACGCTCTCTGGCGAATCGAGATCCAGCAGAATGCCGGTAAATCCCAGTCCTCGCATGCGTTCGACATCCTCGGGTTTGCGGCAGGCTGCCAGCACCCAAAACCCCTGACGTTTCAGTTCAAGGGCGCTTTCAAGGCCAATTCCGCTGGAACATCCTGTTATTAAGACCGATTTTTGCATAACTTTACCTGTCAGGTTCTCAGCTGTTTGACGAGTCATGTTTTACTAAAGGAGCCAGCCGGGTTGCCATCCAGTCGGCAATAAACGGCTGGGCATCGCGATTGGGGTGAATGCCATCATCCTGCATCCACTGGGGTTTCAGATAGACCTCTTCCATGAAAAATGGCAGCAGCGGAATATCAAACTCTTTGGCAAGCTTAGGATAGATCGCGCTAAACGCCTCATTATACCGACGGCCGTAGTTAGCGGGCAGGCGAATTTGCATCAGCAGCGGCTGGGCATTGGCGGCCTTAATGGTCTGCAAAATGGTCCGCAGCGTTTGCTCCGTTTGCTGAGGCTGGAAGCCGCGCAAACCATCATTACCGCCCAGTTCGACCAGCACCCAACGCGGTTGATGCTGCTTAAGCAGGGCAGGCAGACGCGATAAGCCTTGCTGCGACGTATCGCCGCTGATGCTGCCGTTCACGACAGAGGCCCGGGACTGCCATTTATCATTGAGCAGGGCGGGCCAGGCCGCACTGGCGGCCATACGATAGCCCGCGCTCAGGCTGTCGCCCAGAATCAATAACGTGTCCGCAGCCGCCGCGCGGAAGGTCATCAGCATCAAAAACAGGAAGGGCAAATGCCAGCGGAAAACATTGTTGAAGTTCATCGTCTTAAGAAGTCCGTCGGTCAGGGGGAACACGAGCTTTCCATCCTCACCGGAGTTGAACTCGTTGTCAAACGTGCCGAAACCATCGCCCTGATTGGTGAATCCGGTTCCGGTAAGTCCACGCTGCTGGCCATTCTCGCCGGTCTGGACGATGGCAGCAGTGGGGAAGTGAACCTGGTCAGCCAGCCCCTCCACGCGCTTGATGAAGAGGCCCGCGCCGCGCTGCGAGCCCGGCATATCGGGTTTGTCTTTCAGTCATTCATGCTGATCCCGACGCTGAACGCGCTGGAAAACGTTGAGCTACCTGGCCTGCTGCGCGGTGAAAATACCCGTGAAAGCCGCGATCACGCGAAGGCGTTGCTGGAACAGCTGGGGCTGGGAAAACGTCTCGACCACCTTCCGGCACAGCTTTCCGGCGGTGAGCAGCAGCGCGTGGCGCTGGCCAGGGCGTTTAACGGGCGCCCGGAAGTGCTGTTTGCCGATGAGCCAACGGGCAATCTCGACCGTAAAACCGGGGACAAAATTGCCGATCTGCTGTTTTCCCTCAACCGCGAGCACGGCACCACGCTGATTCTGGTTACCCACGACCCGCAGCTGGCCGCCCGCTGCGACCGCCGCCTGCGGCTGGTGAACGGTATTCTTCAGGAGGAAGCATGATTGCCCGCTGGTTCTGGCGCGAGTGGCGCTCGCCCTCGCTGCTGATTGTCTGGCTGGCGTTGAGCCTGGCGGTGGCCTGCGTGCTGGCGCTCGGTAGCGTCAGCGATCGTATGGAGAAAGGGCTTAGCCAGCAGAGTCGGGAATTTATGGCCGGGGACCGGGCTCTGCAAAGTTCTCGCCCCGTGCCGCCGGGCTGGATTGAGGAAGCGCGCACAGAGGGGCTGAAAGTAGGGGAGCAGATCACCTTTCAGACCATGACCTTTGCGGGCGACACGCCGCAGCTTGCCAGCGTAAAAGCCGTGGATGACATCTACCCGATGTACGGTGATTTACAAACCAGCCCGCCGGGGCTAAAACCGACGGCCGGTACGGTCCTGCTGGCATCGCGACTGATGGCGCTGTTGAACCTGAAACCCGGCGACAGTATCGACGTCGGCGACGCGACACTCAAAATTGCCGGGGAAGTGGTGCAGGAGCCCGACTCCGGATTTAATCCGTTCCAGCTTGCGCCGCGCCTGCTGATGAACACCGCGGATGTGGCGAAAACCCACGTCGTCCAGCCGGGAAGCCGTGTCACCTGGCGGTATAAGTTTGGCGGAACGCCAGCTCAGCTGGAGGCGTACGAAAAATGGCTCCTGCCGCAGCTCAAGCCGGAACACCGCTGGTACGGGCTGGAGCAGGATGACGGGGCGCTCGGCAAATCTCTTGAGCGTTCTCAGCAGTTCCTGCTGCTGTCGGCGCTGTTAACCCTGCTGCTTGCCATTGCGGCGGTTGCCGTGGCGATGGGGCACTACTGCCGCAGCCGTTACGATCTGGTGGCGATCCTCAAAACCCTCGGCGCGGGCCGCGCGCAACTGCGCAAGCTGATTGTCGGCCAGTGGCTGATGGTGCTGGCGCTGTCGGCTCTGACCGGCGGGGCGATAGGGCTACTGTTTGAAAAGCTTCTGATGGTGCTGCTCAAACCGGTACTGCCCGCCGCATTACCGCCTGCCAGCCTCTGGCCGTGGCTGTGGGCAATCGGCGCGATGACGACGATCTCCCTGCTGGTGGGGTTACGCCCGTACCGACTGCTGCTCGCCACCCAGCCGCTGCGCGTGCTGCGCCGCGATGTGGTGGCCAGCGTTTGGCCGCTGAAGTTCTACCTGCCGGTGATTATTGCGGTGGCGGTCGGGCTGCTGGCCTGGCTGATGGGCGGCAGTACGCTGCTGTGGGCGGTGCTGGCGGGCGCGGTGGTGCTGGCGCTGCTGTGCGGCGTAGTGGGCTGGATACTGCTTAATGTGCTGAGAAAGCTGACAGTTAAATCACTTTCCATACGGTTAGCGGTTAACCGACTGCTGCACCAGCCGTGGTCTACCCTCAGCCAGCTCTCGGCATTTTCGCTGTCGTTTATGCTGCTGGCGCTTCTGCTGGTGCTGCGCGGGGATCTGCTGGATCGCTGGCAGCAGCAGCTTCCGCCAGAAAGCCCGAACTATTTCCTGATCAACATCGCGCCCGAGCAGGTGACGCCGCTGAAGGGCTTCCTGTCCGAGCATCACATTATTCCCGAGTCGTTCTATCCGATCGTGCGCGCCCGACTGACGCAGATCAACGGCCAGTCGACGGAGGGAAATAAGGATGAATCGCTCAACCGCGAACTCAACCTGACCTGGCAGGCGAAACGTCCGGACCATAACCCGATCGTTGCTGGCACCTGGCCGCCGAAAGCGGGGGAAGTGTCGATGGAGGAGGGGCTGGCGACACGCCTGAACGTGAACCTCGGCGACAGCGTGACCTTCACCGGTGATACCCAGGATTTCACCGCCAAAGTTACCAGCCTGCGTAAAGTGGACTGGGAAAGCCTGCGGCCAAACTTCTTCTTCATCTTCCCGCCGGGTGCGCTGGACGGACAGCCCCAGAGCTGGCTCACCAGCTTCCGCTGGGAAAACGGCAACGGCATGCTGACGCAGCTTAACCGGGAATTTCCGACGGTGAGCCTGCTGGATATCGGCGCGATCCTTAAACAGGTCGGGCAGGTGCTGGAGCAGGTAAGCCGCGCGCTGGAGGTGATGGTGGTGCTGGTGACGATCTGTGGCATATTGCTGCTGCTGGCGCAGGTGCAGGTCGGCATGCGTCAGCGTCATCAGGAGCTGGTTGTCTACCGCACGCTGGGGGCCAGTAAACGGCTGCTGCGCGCCACGCTGTGGAGCGAATTTGCCCTGCTCGGGCTGGTGGCGGGCCTGGTGGCGGCCATCGGGGCGGAAACGGCGCTGGCGGTACTCCAGAGCAAAGTCTTCGACTTCCCGTGGGAGCCCGACTGGCGGCTGTGGCTCACGCTGCCCGTCTGCGGCGCCGTGCTGCTGTCCCTGTGCGGCGGCTGGCTCGGATCCCGGCTGTTGAAAGGTAAAGCGCTATTCCGCCAGTTTGTCAGCTAGTTTACTGACGTGATGATGACGCACCGGCATTTCTGCTGGTGCGTCATTGCTTAACGGCACAAATCGTTAATGTCCCTGCATTTAGTAGCACAAAACATTAAAAACCCGCCCACACAGCCCGAATTTTTCCGGTTAATATTCACCAGCTAAATATTTAGTAGCGTGTCTATCAAGGAAAAAGAATGACTATAAGAAAAACAGCGCTGGCGACAACGATCGGCGCAGCAGTGGCATTGGCTTCTTTCGCATCCCAGGCGGAAATCACTCTTCTGAAACAGGATCCGCAGGCGGGTAACCCGCTGAGCCGCCTGAACTTCACCGTTGGCGGTAGTATTCGTCCTCAGTTCCAGAACATGACCGGCGATGACGGCAAAAACGGCTACAAGCGCAACGGCTTTGACGGCGGTACCCGCTTCCGTTTCGCGGCAGACTACTACCTGTTCGATGACATCAGCTGGATCACTTACTACGAGCTGGGTGTGAACATTCCGGCGCAGTTTAACTGGGATAACCACTACGCCGACGGCGCGCACGATACTTCACGCCGTATGCTCTACACCGGTCTGAAGAGCGACACCTGGGGTACGCTGACCTTCGGCCAGCAGAACAGCGTGTACTATGACGTGGTGGGCGCAAAAACCGATATCTGGGACTACGACATGATTGGTCAGGCGCCAGGTAACGGGATTAATGGCGACTACGACGGCTCTTACCGTTCACGCCAGATGCTGAAGTACAAGAAAACCGTGGGCGATGCTGACATCTACGCCTCTTACCTGTTTGAAGACAGCGAATACCTGCCGGGCAACGGCCTGCGCTACAAGCGTAAAGGCGGCGGTTCACTGGGTATCGATTATCACCTGACCACCGATCTGACCTGGGGCGCAGCGTGGAACTACACCCGCGCGGACATGCGTAACCCGGACAACGGCGACAGCAAATCCTACGACCAGAACATCCTTGGTACCGCCCTGAGCTGGACGCCGGATAACTGGACCTTCTCCGCAGGCGGCGGCTGGTATCAAAACTTCCTGACCACCAAAAAAGTGTCCGTTAACGACTACTTCGCCGGTGATGCATGGGGTATTGAATACTTTGCGGGTTACAAGTTCCCTGTTGGTCAGTATGCGGTGAAATCCATCCAGCCGTACTTCATGGGCGACCGTATCGAGTACGTGAATGGCCGTAACTACCAGCGCATCGACAACGGTGTGGGTATCAGCTTCCAGCTGGATTACGGTTTCCGCGTGGATTACGAACACGTGTTCACCTCCAGCACCGACAACCTGGGCGACATGAACCTGGTGCGTCTGCGTTACGACTTCTAAGTTGTCATGTAGGGTGCGGCCTGATGCCCTCACCCTGACCCTCTCCCACGGGCAGAGGGAAAAAACATTAAAAACGGCAACCCAGGTTGCCGTTTTGCTTTTACCTCGCCACCCGGCTTTATTTTTCAGCGATCGAGCCACTCAGCAATTTCTTCGTACGTCCCGCGATACACAATCTTCTCCGCCTTTTTCTCCAGCTGATAGCCGTACATCGGGTCGTAATAATCCTTCAGCAGCGGCACAAGCCAGCTGAAGTGCGCGTCAGTGCTGCCAGTACGCTGTTGCTCGACAAGCGCGGCATCCAGCAGGGCGGTAAATTCCGCGAAGCGTTGCAGCCCCAGACGGCGACGAATGGCGTACAGGCCGTGATGCAGATATTCGCTATACGCTTTCCAGCCCGCTTTCTCGCCGTAGGCAGCAGAAAAATCGGCCCACATATGGTCGAAATACTCTTCGCGCAGGCGCTCCAGGCGGACTTCAAAGGGGTCTTCGACGACAACGACAGGGGCGTCAACCATGCGGTCGCGCAGGCATTCCGGCAGGTGGTTAGAGCCAATCATCCGGCCTTCATCTTCCAGCACCCAGCGCGCGGCGTCTTTTTTTAGCAGTTCGACGGCAAGGTGATTTTCAAAACTGGCCTGGGAAAGCTGCGGGGTGAGCGTGCGACCAAATGATGAGCCGCGATGGTGCGCCAGCCCTTCCAGATCGATGCCCTGCGCATGCTGCTTAACCAGCAGCGTTTTACCGTTTCCGGTACAGCCGCCGATAAGCACCATCGGTTTTTGTGACTGCTCAATGGTCACCTGAATCGCCGTCTGACGCAGGGCCTTATAGCCGCCGCGGATCAGCGGATAATCGATTCCCGCCTCTTTCAGCCAGGCCTGGGAGATGTGTGAGCGCTGGCCACCGCGCGCGCAGCAAAGGTAGCCCTCAGGATGGGCCAGGCTGGCTTCCCGCCAGGCGTTGATGCGCACCTCTCGCGTCTCGCCGTTGACCAGGCTATGGCCGAGCGCCAGCGCGGCGTCCGGACCCTGGCGTTTATAGCAGGTGCCGACGGCGGCACGCTCGTCGTCGTTCATTAAGGGCAGGTTGAGTGCGGCGGGCATCGCACCCTGGGCAAATTCGATCGGCGCGCGAACGTCGATTAAAGGGGTATCGGACGCGAGGATCGCGCGATAGTCCGTTCCATCGTTCATGGTGATTCCAGAAGAAAACTGAGCAGCAATGGGCGGGAATTGTACGCCGGGGAAGGGGAAGGTCAACTCCCCGGCGGGGGATACTTACTTCAGTTTTGACTGCGCCCAGACAATGCCGCTCGCGTATTCTGGCGGCAGCAGGGGAACAATCGCTTCCAGCGTAGCGCTCAGGCGGTCCGTGTCAGTATCGTTCAGGTTCAGGTGGCCGACCTTACGCCCCGGACGTACCTCTTTGTCGTACCAGTGCAGGTGCACCAGCGGCAGCTTCAGCCAGTTGTAGTTCAGATCGGTGCCGATCAGGTTGATCATCACCGACGGGCTGGTCACCACCGGCTGCGGCAGCGGCAGGTCAGTGATGGCGCGCAGGTGCAGCTCGAACTGGCTGATGGAGGCGCCGTTTTGCGTCCAGTGACCGCTGTTGTGCACGCGCGGCGCAAGTTCGTTGATCAGCAGACCCGACGGCGTGACGAAACACTCCATCGCCATTACGCCCACATAGCCCAGCTCATGCATGATGGCAGAGAGCATTTCTTCCGCCTGCGCCTGCTGGTCAGCATTGGCCTGCGGGAAGGCGACGCTGGTGCGCAGAATCCCGTCCTGATGCAGGTTATGCGTTAGCGGGTAAAAAACGGTGTGCCCGTCATGCCCGCGCGCGCCAACCAGCGACACTTCACCGCTAAAGTTAATGCCCTGCTCAACGATGCACTCGCCGTAGCAGTCATCCGGCAGCTCGGCGGTGTCGTTCGCGCGCAGGCGCCACTGCCCGCGGCCGTCGTAGCCGCCGACGCGACGCTTCACAATCGCCAGGTCTCCCAGCATCGCAAAAACGTCATCCCACTCGCGCTTATCGGAAAGCAGCTGCCACGGCGCGGTCGCGAGGCCGAGCTTGTCGAACAGCTGCTTTTGCGTCAGGCGGTCGGCAATGATCGGAAACACGTCGCGGTTTACAAAGGCGTTATGGCGCGCCAGCTCGCGGGTCAGGGCGGTTTCCGGCCAGCGTTCAATTTCGGCGGTGATCACGCTCTGGTGGAACGGCACGGCTTCCGGCTCGGCATCCAGCCCGACGGGCCAGACGGCAATACCCAGCGGCTCACCGGCCTGACGCAGCATCCGGCCAAGCTGACCATTACCAAGAACGCAAACCTGCTTCATGCTGCACCCCGCGGATCCGGGTTATCCAGCACCTCGTCGGTCTGGGCTTTACGCCACTCCGCCAGACGCTGATGTAACTCTTTATCATGCGTCGCCAGGATCTGCGCGGCCAGCAGGGCGGCATTTGCCGCACCCGCTTTACCAATCGCCAGCGTACCGACAGGAATACCGCGCGGCATCTGGACGATAGAGTAAAGGCTATCAACCCCGCTTAACGCGGCGCTTTGCACAGGAACACCCAGTACCGGCACCAGCGTTTTGGCGGCAATCATGCCCGGCAGATGTGCTGCGCCGCCCGCACCGGCAATGATCACCTCGTAACCGTTCTCTTCGGCGCTTTCGGCGAAGCTGAACAGTTTATCCGGCGTACGGTGCGCGGAAACCACTACGACGTGGTGCGGAACATTCAGGATTTCAAAGATTTCGGCGGCGAACTGCATGGTAGCCCAGTCGCTTTTGGACCCCATCACGATGGCGACACGCGCCGGATTATTGCGGGAAGACATGCGTCTTAAAACTCCTGTGGTGCGGAACACACTGCTTTCGAGGGCACAGAGAATAGCATGTAATACCGGCAAGGAAAACGGTTGCGTGGTCGGGAAATGGGCGAAAAGACGGGGAGGGTTAAAACGGGAAGGCGATCAGTTCAACACCTTCCGGCGTGACTTTGACCATCGATCCTTCGCTGTGCCAGGCCCCTAAAACCACGCGATGGGCGGGCTCGCCGTTGGCGATAAGGGAATGAACATCGGGACGATGGGTATGGCCATGGATCAGCCACTGAACGCGATGCTTCTCCATCACCTTCACCACCGCCTGCGGGTTGACGTCCATGATGGTCATCGATTTGCTGCTGTTGGCGGCCTTGCTGCCCGCGCGCATTCTGGCGGCGATGCGGTTGCGAATAAACAGCGGCAGGGCGAGGAACACTTTCTGGATCCACGGGGTGTGAACTTTGGCGCGAAACGCCAGGTAGCCGGTATCGTCAGTGCAGAGCGTGTCGCCGTGCATGATCAGAATATTGCGGCCATAGAGGTTTAGCACCTGCTCTTCCGGCAGCAGCGTCATGCCGCTCTCGCGGGCGTAGCGCTGGCCGATCAGGAAATCACGGTTGCCGTGAATGAAATAGCAGGGGACGCCGGAATCCACCAGCGTTTTAATGGCCGCAGCCATCTCACGGTGCAGCGGGTTCGGATCGTCGTCGCCAATCCAGGCCTCAAACAGGTCGCCCAGAATGTACAGCGCGTCGGCGTTTTTCGCTTCACCGCGTAAAAAACGCAGAAAACCGGCGGTTATCGCCGGTTCTTCTGTTTGCAGATGTAGATCCGCAATAAAGAGTGTCGCCACGAATTACTCGCTGACGGTCACGCTTGTAATCACAACGTCTTCTTTAGGAACGTCCTGGTGCATACCGCTGCGGCCAGTAGAAACGGCTTTGATCTTGTCGACCACGTCCATCCCTTCAACCACTTCTGCGAATACGCAGTAGCCCCAGCCTTGCAGACTTTCGCCAGAGAAGTTCAGGAAGTCGTTGTCCGCTACGTTGATGAAGAACTGTGCGGTTGCAGAATGTGGCGCCTGAGTACGGGCCATTGCCAGCGTACCACGGGTGTTTTTCAGGCCGTTGTTCGCTTCGTTTTTGATCGCTTCTTTCGTCTCTTTCTGGCGCATGCCAGGCTCGAAACCGCCGCCCTGGATCATAAAGCCGTTGATCACACGGTGGAAAATAGTGTTGTTGTAGAAACCTTCGCGGCAGTAGTCCAGGAAGTTTTTAACTGTTTCAGGCGCTTTGTCATCAAAGGTTTTGATTACGATATCGCCATGATTAGTGTGGAAAGTAACCATTTTTGCATCCTGTTCCGTTATTGTGGTGCGTCGACCCGTGCTCGGGTCACATATAGGGGCTTGTTATAGCATAACCACAGGACACGATCACCTTGCATTGTGTGCTGACCGTACTCCGAATTATGGGTATTATAAGGAACAAACAATCCACACACGTGTTTACATGGAATCTTCGATGTTAAAAATCTTTAATACAATGACGCGCCAAAAAGAGGAATTTAAACCTATCCATGCCGGGGAAGTCGGCATGTACGTGTGTGGTATTACGGTTTACGATCTCTGTCACATCGGCCATGGCCGTACCTTTGTCGCGTTCGACGTGGTGTCACGCTACCTGCGCTTCCTGGGCTACAACCTGAAGTATGTGCGCAATATCACCGACATCGACGACAAAATCATTAAACGTGCTAATGAAAATGGCGAAAGCTTTGTCGCGCTGGTGGATCGCATGATCGCCGAAATGCACAAGGATTTTGACGCCTTAAATATTCTGCGCCCGGACAGCGAGCCGCGTGCGACCCACCATATCCATGAAATCATTGATATCACCCAAAAGCTGATCGAGCGCGGTCACGCCTATGTGGCGGACAACGGCGATGTGATGTTCTCGGTGCCGACGGACCCAACCTACGGTGCGCTTTCCCGCCAGGATCTGGACCAGCTCCAGGCCGGTGCGCGCGTGGACGTGGTTGACGTGAAGCGTAATCCGATGGACTTCGTGCTGTGGAAGATGTCCAAAGCGGGCGAACCGAGCTGGCCATCCCCGTGGGGCGAAGGGCGTCCGGGCTGGCACATTGAATGTTCCGCGATGAACTGCAAACAGCTGGGCAACCATTTCGACATCCACGGCGGCGGTTCAGACCTGATGTTCCCGCACCACGAAAACGAAATCGCGCAGTCCACCTGTGCTCACGGCGGCGAGTACGTGAACTACTGGATGCACTCCGGGATGGTGATGGTTGACCGCGAGAAGATGTCGAAATCGCTGGGCAACTTCTTTACCGTGCGCGACGTGCTGAAGTATTACGACGCGGAAACCGTGCGCTACTTCCTGATGTCTGGCCACTATCGCAGCCAGCTGAACTACAGCGAAGAGAACCTGAAGCAGGCGCGCGCTGCGCTGGAGCGTCTGTATACCGCACTGCGCGGCACCGACAAGTCTGTTCCGGCCGCAGGCGGCGAGGCGTTCGAAGCCCGCTTCGTTGAGGTGATGAACGACGACTTCAACACCCCGGAAGCCTACTCCGTGCTGTTCGACATGGCGCGTGAGGTGAACCGCCTGAAGTCAGAAGATATGGCGGCGGCCAATGCGCTGGCGTCTCATCTGCGTAAGCTCTCTTCCGTGCTCGGCCTGCTGGAGCAGGAGCCGGACCTGTTCCTGCAAAGCGGCGCGCAGGCGGACGACGGTGAAGTGGCGGAAATTGAA
Organism: Enterobacter cloacae complex sp. 677-3DZ2D5B; assembly: GCF_004136695.1. Taxonomy (NCBI): domain Bacteria; kingdom Pseudomonadati; phylum Pseudomonadota; class Gammaproteobacteria; order Enterobacterales; family Enterobacteriaceae; genus Enterobacter; species Enterobacter cloacae complex sp. 677-3DZ2D5B. The sequence continues at coordinate 210,724 of NZ_QFLS01000010.1, forward strand.
GCACTGATTAAAGCACGTTTCGAAGCGCGTCAGGCGAAAGACTGGGCGGCGGCAGATGCGGCGCGTAACCGTCTGACCGAGATGGGCATTATTCTGGAAGATGGCCCGCAGGGAACCACCTGGCGTCGTAAGTAATTTTCTCCTCACTCTAACCCTCTCCCACAGGGAGAGGGAATTGTTAGGTTTTCTCCCTCTCTACGTGGGAGAGGGCCGGGGTGAGGGCATCAGCGCGCACGTTTTCGCCACCACAGCAACCCCATCAGCACCATCCCCGGCAGCCACACCCACAGCAGTTCTGAAATGATTACCTGATGCCCGTACGGCGTGGTATAGCGTGACAGCGCAAACGGCGCGACCTTGATCACCTGCCACGGCGCAAAGAAGCGCTCATCTGACCACGGCCACAGCCAGCCGACGCCTTTCCCGCCGGTGGTGATCGAATCCAGCAGGCTGTGCGACAGCAATGACACGGTTAAAAACAGCCAGCAGCGCATCACGCTGGCCCTGAACCATCGTCGGCCTGCCAGCACGCAGAGTATCGGCACCACCAGGGCAAACAGTAGCGAATGAGTGAAACCGCGATGGCCGAAAATATTCCCGTAGGCAACACCGAATTTAAACGCCAGTACGTCGGCATCGGGCAGCATGGCGAGGACGATCCCGGCAAACAGCAGGCGGGGTGGGATGACGTTGGTTCCGAGCCCTAAGCCCAGACACAGAGGTACGGCAGCGTGGGTGATAACGGTAGGCATTGCATTTATCCATGGCAAATCATGGAAATATAGCAGTCATCTCGCGCTAAAAGACCCATGCTAAATTCTGATTTTACGCCGATTCCCGCGCGATAAGCTGCCCGGAGAGGGTTATGCGCTGCGTTTGCAGGTCCGGCTCTTTCAGCCTGCGGATCATCAGCCCTGCCGCCTGGCGGCCGGTCTCTTCGCTGGCAGACGAAACGTAAGTCAGTGACGGCGACGTGAGATTAACGTGGAGCATATCTTCAAAACCAATCAGCGCCACCTGCTGGGTTAAAAACACGTCTTTACCCACCGTGCGCCCCACCTGGTGAATACCTGAGATCGAACCGATCATCGCGTCCGGTGAATGGCAGAGCAGGGCGGTAATCGTGTTGTTCTTCTCCAGCAGCTGGCGAGTCGCCATGGCCGCCGCCTGCGTGTCATCGGTGCAGGCTGGAGAATATTCCTCACGCCAGATCAGACCGTTCTGCGTCATCGCGCTGCGAAAACCGAGCAGGCGCTGCTCGCGGATACGGCACCCGTCGCGCCCGCCAATATAGGCGATGGTGCGGTGCCCGCGTTCGATAAGATAACGCGCGGCCAGGTTCGCCGCCTGGCGGTTATCGCGCATCACCAGATTGCATTTCTCTTCCAGCAACGACTGCGAAACCGCCACAAGCGGCAGCGGGCAGTGGCGAATGTGTTCCGGGAGAGAGGCGGTGCGGGTGTCCGACGCCAGGTAGATGACGCCCGCCACGCCCTGCTGCTTAAACGAGAGCAGGGTACGCTCAAGATGTTCGCCGTCATTCAGCGGCTGGCCGAGAAAAACCATATAACCCTGCTTCTCCAGCTCCTGAACGATACTCGCCATCACCTTGATGGAAAAGCTGTCGCTGAAGTCGCGCAGGATCAGGCCGATTAAGTTGGAGGTGTTGGCGCGAAGATTGGCAGCGGCGACGTTATGAACATAGCCCAGCGTTGTGATGGCGGCATTGACCTTCCCGATCGTCGCCTCTGAGATCTTCCCTTTCTGGCGCAGCACCAGCGAAACGGTAGAAACCGACACGCCCGCATGCTTTGCGACATCAATGATGCTGACTTTCTTCAAAACCGCTCCCTGAAATTTACCGATTATCAGCCAGATAAGAGGCGACCCCCAGCGTACAGGAGACGCCTCCTTCAGGCATCTTATTATTTGCCAATCATCGTGGACATCGTCTGGGCGATAAACTGTGCTCTGGCCCCGAAAATCACCTGTATCCCGTTATCGCCCACGAACACCACGCCGCGCGCGCCAAGCCCGTTCAGCCCGTCCCGGTCCACCGCTTCGCTCTTCGCCACTTCCAGACGCAGACGCGTGATGCAGGAGCCGACGGAATCAATGTTCTGCGCACCGCCCAGCAGGCCGATGATTTCGGTGGCAAGTTCGGAATCGGACTTGTCATTCGCGCTGGCGGTCACTTCGGTGCGGCCCGGCGTTTTCACGTCGAAACGGCGGATCACGAAGCGGAAGGTGAAGTAGTAGATTAATGCCATCGGAATGCCGACGATAATGGCGCTCAGGAAGTTGGTCTGATAGCCGTTAAACGACGGCAGGATCCCGAACGACAGGTAGTCGATAAAGCCCGCCGAGAACGACTTGGCGATATGCGCATGCAGCAGGTACATGGTCATGTACGCCAGGCCTGCCATGATGGCGTTGAAGACGTAAAGGATCGGCGCCACGAAGATAAAGGTGAACTCTACCGGCTCGGTGATGCCCGTCAGGAAGCAGGTGAGGGCGGCGGAGAAGAGAATACCGGCCGCGATTTTCTTATTCTTCGTGTGCGCTTCGTGGTACATCGCCAGACACGCCGCGGGCAGTGCGAACAGCATCAGCGGGAACTCGCCCTGCATGAATTTCCCGGCGTTCTGGTAGGTGTCGCTGCTGAAGGATTTCACTCCCTCTTCCAGCATCTTGAACCAGATGGTCTGGTCGCCGTGGATCACCTGACCCGCCTGGGTAGTGTAATCCCCGAACGAATACCAGAAGGAGGGATACCAGATGTGGTGCAGGCCGAGCGGGATCAGCGCGCGCTCCACCAGCCCGAAGATAAAGGTCGAGGCCGCCTGGTTATCGCCGTTCACCACCACGGACAGGGCGTCGATGCCGGACTGAATATGCTGCCAGACGTACGGCAGCAGCAGGCCGAGCAGGAACGACAGAAACGCCGTCGCAATCGCCACAAAGCGCTTGCCGGAGAAGAAGCCGAGGAATTCCGGCAGCTGCATGGTGTGGAAGCGGTTGTAACACCAGGCCGCAAGAATACCGCAGATCAGGCCGCCAAAGACGCCCATCTGTAACGTCGGAATGCCGACGACCATGGCGTATTTCCCGCCCTGGGAGGCCATTTCCGGCGTAATGCTCAGCACGGTGCTGATGGTGATGTTAGTGACAAACACGGAGACCGCCGCAGAGAGAGCGGCAATGCCGGATTCCGAAGCCAGTCCGACGGCAGAGCCGATGGCGAAGAGCATTGGCAGGTTATCAAAGATAACCCCGCCTGCGTTCATCATCAGCGGCAAGTGGAACTTATCGCCGAAGGCCAGCAACAGGCCCGCAGCGGGAAGCAGTGAAATTGGCAGCATTAAGGCGCGACCAATCATCGATAACTTAGACAGCGATTTAACAAACCCTGATATCAGGCTCATGCTGATTTCCCCCGAGTAGCGCTTTTTTTGCGCTGTTATTGTAAGTAGAACGTTTTAGTAGAACGTTCTACTTATCGTGGGGAAAGTCTGAAAATCGCGCAACTTAAATTTCACATTTCGCCAGAGGGAATAGTGATTATTTGAAGTTGATCGATAATTAACCGTGATGGGTGTGAGGGGATGTTTATCCCCTCTCCCTGTGGGAGAGGGTTAGGGTGAGGGCATCAGACAGCTCAGGCCGTCACGGTCACGCTCTGACCTGCGAAGCTCACGGTCTGACCCGCGACAATTTTGCAGCGCTTGCGGGTTTCCACCGCGCCGTCTACTGTTACCTGCCCGTCGGCGATGACGATTTTCGCCTGCGCGCCGCTTTCGCTCCAGCCTTCCAGCTTCAGCAGATCGCACAGCTCAACGTGCGGGTGTTTACCTAAAGAAAAAGTTGCCATGATTACGCGTCCTCTACGTCGTGATACTCCTCGCACGCCTGCAAGGTATTCTGAATCAGTGTTGCTACCGTCATCGGGCCAACGCCGCCCGGGACCGGAGTAATATAGGATGCGCGCGCTGCGGCATCTTCATACACCACGTCGCCAACCACTTTGCCGTTTTCCAGGCGGTTAATACCCACGTCCACGACGATTGCGCCCTCTTTGATCCACTCGCCCGGAATAAAGCCCGGCTTGCCGACCGCAACGATCAGCAGATCGGCGTTTTCGACGTGATGACGCAGGTTTTTGGTGAAGCGGTGGGTGACGGTGGTGGTGCAGCCCGCCAGCAGCAGCTCCATGCTCATCGGACGGCCCACGATGTTGGAGGCGCCAATCACCACGGCGTTCAGGCCATAGGTATCGATGTTATAACGCTCCAGCAGCGTCACGATGCCGCGCGGGGTGCATGGACGCAGGCGCGGCGCGCGCTGGCACAGGCGGCCTACGTTATACGGATGGAAACCGTCAACGTCTTTGTCCGGCGCGATACGCTCCAGCACCTTCACGTTGTCGATGCCCGCAGGCAGCGGCAGCTGAACCAGGATACCGTCGATCTCTTTATCGGCATTCAGGGTGTCGATCAATTCCAGCAGTTCCGCTTCGCTGGTGGTTTCCGGCAGATCGTAAGAGCGGGAGACGAACCCCACCTCTTCACACGCTTTGCGTTTGCTGCCGACATAAATTTGCGAAGCCGGGTTGCTGCCAACCAGCACAACGGCCAGCCCGGGGGCGCGAAATCCGGCGGCTTTACGCGCCTTCACTTTTTCCGCAACCTCAGAGCGCACCTGCTGCGCAATCGTTTTACCGTCAATAATCTTTGCTGCCATCAGAGAGAAGATTCCGTCTGTAACGTTAGAAAGGGGGGATTGCCTGTATTTTGTCAGAAGCGAGCGCCGCTGTCAGTCACCCTTTACGAGATTTCATCGATGTCCCGCAAAATCCCTTCTCAGGGCATGGTCAATTTCTTAGAGGTGATTAGGATGTGACCTGGCTAAATGGCAGCGTTTTGACATATTACAAAATAGATTCCTGAGCTACTTTGTCCTCTCCGAAATAAGCCTTCAATTTTTTAATTGAACGTATTTCTTATTCCCGAATATGCGCGGGAAGGGTTATTTACATTTTAAAGGAATAGACATGAAACTCAGCAACATTGCTTCTACTGTTATTGCAACTCTGGCCCTGGTCGCGGGTGCCGCTCACGCAGAAGATCCGGTAGCGCCTGTATCTGTAAACGGTGGTACGGTGCATTTTAAAGGTGAATTAGTGAATGCCGCGTGTTCAGTGAATACTGACTCTTCAGAGCAGACGGTTAATCTTGGCCAGTACCGTACCGCGAAATTCACTAAAGTGGGTGACACCACCTCCAATATTCCGTTCACCATCGAACTGAACGACTGCGATCCTGCGGTAGCGAAAACCGCTGCTGTCGCGTTTACCGGCCAGATCGACGCCACCGACAAAACGCTGCTGGCGGTAAGCTCCGGTAACAACGACAACTCCGCGAAGGGCGTAGGTATTGAGATCCTCGACAGCAAATCCTCCACGCTGACCCCGGACGGCGCAACCTTCTCTGCGGCGCAGAACCTGATTGAAGGGACTAACACCCTGAACTTCACCGCGCGCTATAAAGCCACGGCGGCGACCACCGAGCCAGGCCAGGCAAACGCGGACGCAACATTCGTAATGAAATACGAGTAATGCCTGAGTACAGGGATGTGGCTGGCCTCAGGGAAGAGGTCTTTTGATCGCCTATACCGGGAGCGAAGGATGACAAGGACTGGGATACTGCTGTGCGCCCTTGCGATTGCCCCAGCGGTAAACGCACATACCGTGGTTATTGACGGCGGCAAAGTACACCTCAGGGGAGAGCTGGTTAACGGCGGCTGCGCCGTGGCCCCGGACAGCCAGAATATGCGCGTGGATATGGGGCAATACCGCACAAACGCCTTTTCCGGCGTCGGCAGCTTTTCCACGGTTAATGTGCCTTTCACCGTACGTCTGCTGGATTGCAGCGTGGACGTCTCCCGCACCGTGGGGATCCAGTTCCAGGGAGTGACACCGGCAGAAGACCCGCAGGTTTTCCTGGCGACATCGCGGCCGGGGGAAAATGCGGTCAGCAGTGGTGTCGGGCTGGCGCTTTTTGACGAACAGCAACGTCAGATCATCCCGAACGCGACGGCGGTGAGCTGGTTACCCATTAACACCCGCGAGCTGGTATTTCATTTCAGCGCCCGCTACCGGGCAATTTCCGAACACCTTGTACCAGGCACTATTCAGTCGAATGTCTGGTTTACGTTGATTTATCCCTGACGCCTGCGAACTAATTATTAAAGGTACGGTTGTGATGAACACCCTGATTAAACCTGGACTGTTTTTATCTTTTATTTTGATGATGGTTTCTGCCAGCACGAATGCGTCCGGCGGAATTGCGCTGGGTGCGACGCGCGTTATTTATCCGGCCGATGCCAAACAAACGTCGCTGGCGATCACCAACAGCAATAAACAAGAGCGCTATTTAATTAACGCGTGGATAGAAAATGCCAACGGGCAAAAGGAAAAAACCTTTGCCGTCACGCCGCCGCTGTTTGTCAGCGAGCCGGCCAGCGAAAACACCCTGCGCATTATCTACGCAGGCCCGGCGCTGCCTGCCGATCGCGAATCGCTCTTTTACATGAACGTCAAAGCGATTCCCTCCGTCAGCAAAAAACATCAGGACGGCAACAACGTCCTGCAACTGGCTATTCTGTCACGTATCAAGCTGTTTGTTCGCCCGGCTAACCTGGCGATGCCGCCGGAAGAGGCGCTCTCACAGCTGCGCTTTGAGCGCGTCGGCAACCATCTTAAGGTGAGCAATGCCTCACCGTATTACGTCACGCTGGTCAATCTGAAGCTCGGCGGACAGACGCTGGATAACCTGATGGTTGCTCCTAAAAGCTCGGCGCAGCAGGTGCTGCCTGCCGCTACGAGCGGCACGCTCTCCTGGCAGAGTGTGAATGACTATGGCGCCATTACGCCGGCGCGTAGCGTCAGCCTGTGAGCAGAGACAGGGCGATGAACACTCAATGGCGTTACTGCCCGGTTGCGCTGGCACTGATGGCAACGCTCTGGCCACTCGCTGGCTGGGGCGAAAGCTACTTTAACCCGGCGTTTCTCTCCGATGACACGGCGAACGTCGCGGATTTGTCGCGTTTTGAAAAAGGCCACCAGCAGGCACCGGGCGTCTATCGCGTCGATATCTGGCGTAACGATGAGTTTATCGGCACGCAGGACGTGCGGTTTGAGCAAGCTGACAACACGCCGCCGGTCGCAGGCGGTTTGTCGCCGTGCATTACGCGCGCGATGCTCGATCGCTTTGGCGTCAATATCGCCGCCTTCCCGGAACTGAGCAACGTGCAGGGCGATACCTGCGTTCCGCTCACCACGGCTATTCCGGGCAGCGAAGCGGCGTTCAACTTCGCCTCGTTGCGCCTGAACGTCAGCCTGCCTCAGGTGGCGATGCAAAACAGCGCCCGCGGATATATTCCGCCTGAACAGTGGGATGAAGGCATCCCTGCCGCGCTGCTGAACTACAGCTTTACCGGCAACCGGGGCAGCGACGACGACAGCTACTATCTGAACCTACAAAGCGGGTTGAACTATGGCGCCTGGCGATTACGCAATAACGGCGCGTGGCGTTATACCGAAAGCAACGGCCAGCGGCACAGCAGCTGGCAAAATATTGGTACCTGGGCGCAGCGTACGATCATCCCGCTGAAAAGCGAGCTGGTGCTTGGCGACAGCAACACCGGAAACGATGTCTTCGACAGCGTCGGTTTTCGCGGTGGTCGCCTCTATTCGTCCGACAGTATGTACCCGGACAGTCTGCAAGGTTACGCGCCTACCGTGCGCGGAATCGCCCGCACCCCTGCCAAAGTGGTGATCCGCCAGAACGGATACGTGATTTACCAGAGCTATGTGCAGCCGGGGGCTTTTGCGATAACTGATCTTAACCCGACCTCCTCAAGCGGTGACCTGGAGGTGACGGTGGAAGAGAAGGACGGCAGCCAGCAGCGCTACACCGTCCCGTATTCCACCGTTCCTCTGCTCCAGCGTGAAGGACGCTGGAAATACGATCTGGTGGCAGGGGACTATCGCAGCGGCAACAGCGAGCAGGACACGCCGTTCTTTACTCAGGGTACGATGATTGCGGGTCTTGCCGACGGCTACACGCTGTACGGCGGAACGCAGCTGGCCTCGCGCTATACCGCCATCGCCATTGGCGCGGGTAAAAACCTCGGTGACTGGGGGGCGGTTTCACTTGATCTCACCCATGCCCGCAGCCAGCTTGCCGATGATAGCCGCCATGAAGGGCAGTCCCTGCGGTTCCTGTACGCAAAATCCCTTAACGGATTCGGCACCAACTTTCAGCTGCTGGGCTATCGCTACTCGACCAAAGGCTTCTACACCCTCGACGATGTGGCCTGGCGCACAATGGAAGGCTACCAGTATGGCGACGATCAGGACGATGACGGCGTGCCGGACGTGCAGAGCTATCACAACCTGACGCTGAATAAAAAAGGGCGTTTCCAGCTCAATATCTCCCAGTCTCTTGGCGATTACGGCTCGGTGTACGTGTCGGGCAGCCAGCAAAGTTACTGGGGCACCAGCGAATCCAACGTCTGGTATCAGCTTGGCTACGCGGGCGGGATGAAAGGGGTCAGCTACGCCTTATCCTGGTCGTGGAACAAGGCCGTCGGCATTGATGGAACCGACCGGATCGCCTCGTTCAACGTCTCCGTCCCGTTCAGCCTGTTCACCCGTCACGGCTACCGTCGCGATAACGCGATCGACCGGGCCTATGCCACGGCCTCTGCCAGCCGTAACAGCGACGGTGATACCAGCTGGCAGACCGGGATCAGCGGAACGCTGCTAAAAGATCGTAACCTGAACTACAGCGTTACGCAGGGCCACACCAGCAATAACGGTGCCAGCGGCAGCGCCAGCGCTAACTGGCAGGCAACGTACGGTACGCTGGGCGTGGGCTACAACTACACGCGGGATCAGCACGACCTCAACTGGCAGCTTTCCGGCGGTGTGGTAGGGCATTCAGACGGCATCACATTCAGTCAGCCGCTGGGCGATACCAACGTCTTGATCAAAGCGCCGGGCGCGTCAGGCGTGAGCGTCGAAAACCAGACCGGCGTCAAAACAGACTGGCGTGGCTATGCGGTGATGCCGTACGCCACGGTGTACCGTTACAACCGCGTGGCGCTCGACACTAACACCATGAGCAACAACACCGACATTGAAAATAACGTTTCCAGCGTCGTGCCGACGAACGGTGCGCTGGTGCGCGCCAGTTTTGACACCCGCATCGGCGTGCGCGCGTTGCTCACCGTTAAGCGTGATAACCAGCCTGTGCCGTTTGGGGCGGTGGTGCGTGAGACGCAGAGCGGCGTAACCAGCATGGTGGGAGATGACGGTCAGATTTACCTGAGCGGGCTGCCACTGAGCGGGGAGCTGCTGATTCAGTGGGGAGACGGGAAGCAGTCCCAGTGTCGTGCGCCCTACAGCCTGCCAGAACAGAGCCTGCAACAGGCGATCACACTTAAGGGGATCCGCTGTGAATAAAATCCATTATCTGGGGCTATCCCTGCTGGCATTTTTGCCGCTATCTCAGGCGTTCGCCACCGTCTGCGTCAATGAAAATGGCGTGCCGACGGAGGTGTATTACGACCTGACGGATAAATTCAACAGCTCCAATAACCAGGTGGGGCAGATTGTCACACTCAGCGAGAAGTCTCAGTGGGTGGGTGTTAACGCCGTCTGTCCCAAGGGAACGTCCGGGAACACCACCAAGCGCAGCTATGTTACCGATTTCCCGGTCACGGGCACCAGCGATGGTTACCAGTATCTGAAGCTTAACGACTATCTGGACGGAGCGATGAAAATCACCGACAGCTACGCTGGCACCTTCTATCCACCCAGAAAGTACATTCAGATGGGGAGCCATCCGAACGTGTCTAAAAACAAACCGTTTGGTGTACAGGATTCCAGCCTCGTCTTTCGGCTTAAGGTGACCCGACGCTTTATCAATATGGTGGTGATCCCCCGGGCGACCATGTTCCGGGTTTACGTCACCACGACCTCCTCGGATCCGCTCACCACGCCGGTTTATACCATCAGCTACAGCGGGACCATTCAGGTGCCTCAGAGCTGTGAAATTAATGCCGGGAATGTGGTGGAGTTCGATTTCGGAGACATCGGCGCCTCCCTGTTCAGTAAAGCGGGCATCGGGAATAAGCCGGAGGGGATCTCAGCGCAAAGCAAAACCATCGGCATAAAATGCACCAACGTCGAGGCGAACGCCATGCTCACGATGCGTGTTGAAGCGGAGAAGGTTTCAGGCAGTACGCTGGTTTCCGATAACGCGGATGTGGGTTTTGTGATTGCCAACAGTAATGGCGTGCCGCTGACGCCCAACAACCTGACCAGCAAAATCCCGTTCCGTCTGGACGACAGCGCTCAGGCACAGGTGGGGATCCGCGCGTGGCCCGTCAGCGTGACCGGTAAAAAACCTGCCGAGGGGCGTTTTACCTCTCGCGGCTATTTACGCGTCGACTACGACTAAGGAGCAGATATGCGAAACGGAATACGGTATTTAGCCGTCGCGCTCTTTGCGCTTTGCTCCCCTGCACACGCAGAGACGGCGCTTGGGGAAATTAACATTCAGCTCTACGGCAATATCGTGGATTTTACCTGCGTGGCGGAGGGGGACGACAGCAATAAAACCGTCACGCTCGGCACCTGGCCCACGAAACAGCTCCGCACAACGGGGAGCCGGACGCAGCCTGTGCCGTTCACCCTGAAGCTGACCGGATGCCCGCCGGGGGCAGCTTCGGTCACATTTACGGGGAAGATGGACGGGCATGATAACAGCCTGCTGGCGCTGAATGATGCCAGCGCGGCCAGCAACGTGGCCGTGGAGATCCTTGACCGGGATAAAACGCGCCTCGCGTTGCAGCAGGCCAGCCAGACGGTGGCGGTGGATGCGCAGGGAAATGCAGAACTGTCGTTTTATGCCAATTATATCGCCACGGCGGATAATCCGCAGCCGGGCCGGGCTGACGCCGATGCAACGTTCATGATCAATTATAATTAATCGTATCCACTCTCCCTGTGACGATTATATGTTGCAGGGAGAGAGAGGGATTACAGTAATTCGTGCGCTTTCGCGTAATCAATTAATTCAACGATACTTTGCACGCCCAGCTTGGAAAAGATATTAGACTTATGGGCACTAATTGTTTTGTTGCTAAGTAATAATTGATCCGCAATCTCCTTATTAGATAATCCGTTCGCCAGATATCGCAGAACCGTCACTTCACGATTCGATAATGGCATATCCACAGCGGCGCCCGTCCGCGACCCCAGATGGTTTATAAAACTTAATGTTTCTGAAGGGAAGAAAGAATAGCCCGTCAGTATCATTTCCACCGCGTTATAAATTTCCCCCAGATCTTTTCGCTTACTGACAAAACCATTTGCCCCGGCGCGGATGGCGCGTCCTGCGTAGAAGGCTTCAGATTTTGAAGAGAGGAAAAGAACCTTAATGTCTTTATTTAAGTTCCTGATTCTTTTCAGTAATACGAACCCATCCGTGCCCGTCATTTCAATATCGAGAATGACCAGGTCAATGGGGTGGTTGCGTATACAGTCAAGCACTTCGTGGCTGTCGCCTGACTTCAGTTTGACCTGGATGTTTTTATTTTTCTGTAGCAGGACTTCTATCGACATTCTGACGATAGGGTGTTCGTCCATAATGATAACGGATGCCGGTTTCATTTTTTATGCCTCAGATTGTTAAAAGCGTTATGCTGAGTTTTGTTAAAACTCTCGAAAAGCCGGAAGGATAATTGCGCAGATCCTTGTACGGTAAATGTCCCTGGGAAGAGCGAAAGCATCCTTGTTTACGTAGTGGTGATATCAATGCCTCAGCGCAGTTATCTCATAAGGCTGGTTATGGCAAAATGATTTTTCTTATTCGCGTGTCAAACACGTCTTATTATACCGTTTAAGTATTGTCCGAAAAGCCTGTAAATTAATATCCATATATTGCTGATTATTATGTTCTGGATCTGAATCACTAACTTTTTAAAATTAGCAAAAATGTCCTGATATTGCATTTACCACACACTTTCATCTTTATGTAATAACAAAAAATAAACGATTTTACTGTATGTTAAATTAATGTTAATAGTGAGCGGACTGTGACAATCAGCATCCCGCCTGCCCGCCATCCCTGAAATCCGCCATTTCGTGCGTCATCTCTCCGTTTCAAACGTCTCCTGGCAAATTGCCGTTCCCAACAACAGAACAGCACTATCTGCTGTTTTCTTCACCTCTCATCGCATTCTTTTACAGGTAAATCGCTTGTTTTTACACCATTATCATCCTGTTAACGGAAGCGCCAGAACCTTAACGCATGGATAAAATCACTCTCGTTGAGCGTACCAGCAGCATTTCGCATGGTTTAAGGTCAAGAATTAGGAATAGTTATAAAATCGAAAGTTTTGTTAAAAAACACAAAAATTTAACATTTTTCCTAAGTAATTTCCTAAAGGTCTTTAGGAATTAAGAAGTTACTGAATACGTTAATACGTGAAATCTGAGAGGTTGTTGAGAAGATGTAGCAACTCATGACGATGATTCAGTCCAAGTTTCGCCAGGATGCAGCTGAGACGGTAAATAATGCGGCTATATGGGCGGTTCTGTAACTGCGCGATCTGACGCAAGGAGCTACCCTGTGACAGCGCCTGTAAGATCGGCCATTCATCCCGTGAAAACCACTCTTTGCGGTTGCCGGCGGGTGCCGGTGCTTCCAGCAAGGTTTGTTGCATAGCCAACGCCGTAAGCTGGCGTTCAAGCACATGAAAAGGGCCAGCCGCTTTACAAAACAGGCGAGCATCATAATCATCGGCGCGGACGAGCAGGTAGGGTGTCAGGTAGGGGGCGAACAGGCTGTGGCGGCGTAATCGGTCCAGCAGGTCAATGAGCGGCGAGGCGCGGCTTTCAATGTCAACTACCAGACGCGATGAAGGCCAGTGATTTAAATCACTGAGAGCGGCATCCAGCGTGGAATAGTCGCAGCAATTGCTCAGGGGCGACTGCCCGCTCAGAAAACCGGAACGGAAATAATTATCCTGTGTGACCAGAATGATAAAGGGAGCATCGGTTTTGCGGGTCTGGTTGATTGACTGGCTCAAATATTCGAGACGATCAAAAAATGGGAGAGCAAAAGGCGAGTGCGTAGAACCCAGTGAATCACTTCCTGTCCGACGACGCCGGTAACGGCGTACTGTCATTCGCATAGCTTCCCTCTTGGCGATGACCGTTCAGTCCTCCTGCCATCTCCAGGATGGCCAATAATATCCCTGACCGAAGCGCGCGCCAGCATGAAGCGCGCATGTACGGTCCCGTTCTGTTTCAATGCCTTCAATAAGCACATTCGCAGCAATTTTTGAACAAAGGGTGACCAGCTGTGTCAGCGCCGGCGTTTCACGTAAACGCCAGAAAGCGATCTTATCGATTTTTATTCCGCTTAACGGCAGGCGACAGGATAAAAATGCTTGCCCTGACGCTTCATCAATATCATCCAGCCAGATCCGGTGTCCCCGCGCGGTCAACTGCTGAAGCGCACAACTCACCCTCTGACGTACCGGGTCTGAGAGTGAAAAGAACGAGGCAGGTTCCACGAGTTCAATGTTCAGCGGTGGGCTGTTAAGTTGCAGTAAACGCTGGAACATTTCCGGTATGGTCAGAACGGTTATCGGCAAATTTATGAAAAGGTTGTCACAAGGGAAGGGGTTTTTTAACGCGGCGATCTGTGCTTCCAGCAAAACAAGCGCCCGGGTGGCTGACCAGTCCTGGAAAAAGCTTTCGCTTTGCTGATGCGGCGACAGCACGCTGAGCACTTCGGCCCCCACCGCGCGTGAAGAGGAGAGGGCGACAATAGGTTCAAGCTTAATGCCTGTAATGTCGTGTGAGATGTGCTGCACGCACGAGGGAAAACCTGTCTGCTCTGGCGCTGTCACTCCGTCGTCCTGTTCACTTCCAGCCTCCAGGCGGCCGGGATACCGCAGGACAGTGTGAAGGTGAAGTAAACAGGAAAACAGCAGGCGTTACTTAAAAGCGGCTAAGCCTTTTCGCAGCCCGTAAAAGAGGGATAAATGTTGAAAAAACAGCCGTATTTACAATCAGCTAGTCATTATCGCCAGAGAAGGCGGAAAAGGCATTGACTCACTACGCATTGACCGTATAATTCCAGGCGTTTCACCACCGCGAAGTACACTCTTCTCCGTGCGCCCTTAGCTCAGTTGGATAGAGCAACGGCCTTCTAAGCCGTAGGTCGTAGGTTCGAATCCTACAGGGCGTGCCATTTAAAAACAGGCGCTTACGCCAGTTTCAAGCCAGCCTGATTTTCTCCTTGTGTCGTATTTGTGTCATGGTTGCCAAAAATGGCATCAATTTTCCGTGCGTGTTCGCTTAAGTGGTTCGGTGCCAGGTGAGCGTATCGACGGACCATTTCGATGGACTCCCAGCCGCCCATTTCTTGCAGAACGGACAACGGCACGCCGGACTGAATTAACCAGCTCGCCCAGGTATGCCGTAGGTCGTGAAAACGGAAGTCCTCTATACCCGCTCTTTCCAGTCCAATGCGCCAGGCGACATTGTCATCCACTCGCATTTTGCGGACAGCCGGAGTGACGGTTTTATCCGGGCGCGTTGATGGCTTCGTGTGAACGAATACCCACCTGGAACTTTTCCCGATCTGATCCCTTAACACCCTGCATGCGGTATCATTCAGAGCCACGCCGATAGCCTTGCCCGCCTTCGCGTTCTCCGGATTTACCCATGCAACCTTTCTCTGCATATCGACCTGCTGCCACTCCAGATCAATGATGTTGGAGCGGCGCAGGCCGGTTGCCAGTGCAAATATCACCACCGGCTTTATCGACTCCGGCATGCAGGCAATTAACCGTTCTGCCTCGTCCCTGGTCAGCCATCGGATGCGTTTGCTGATCGGCTTTTTGGTTTTTATAACCGGGGCCGTTTTAATCCAGCCCCAGTCATTAGCCGCAGCCTTGAACAGAGATCGCATGAACGAAAGGTGCTGACTCTTTGTGGCCTGGCTTACCGGTTTCTCAACATACGGAGGCGGTTCCTTCCCACGCCGTATAGCCGCGTCCCTGCGTGACTCCCAGATCTGAATATGCTTACGGTTGACCATCTTAGAAACAGCCTCGTTAACCTGCTCGGCTGTGATGGTCGAAATATCCCGCCCGGAGAAATGCCGCAGGAAGTATTCTATTTTGGTCTTGTCGTCATCAAGTGACCGCTTATGCTCCTTCTCGCGGATCCACCTGATGCAACATTCCTCGAATGTCCTCGTCGGAAGCTCCCCAATTTTATCTACCCGCCACGCTTCAGCCTTCAGCTTGTCGTGCAGCTCCTGCGCTTGTTTCTTGTCCCCCGTACCAAGAGATCGTCTAATTCTTTTCCCTGACGGCGTAACGAAATGACAGTGCCAGACGCCGCCTCTGAGGGTGATTGACATAAAATTTCTCCTTTATGTTCACCCGCGCTCGCAGGAACAGGATCGCGCGGGTCATGTAAATACGCAATACAGGCGACGTCGGTCGTTCGGTATTTGTTCCCGATCTTCTTCCCGGCCAGCTGCCCCGAGTCGATAAGACGGTAGACAGTTCTCGGTGAGGTGATTAGTAGCTCGGCCGCCTGTCTGGCTGTCAGTGTTTTTGCCTCAACCATGCATTTCCTCCAGGCAAAAAAGAACCCGGCGCGGGGCCGGGCAAAAGGGATCACGAGGTGGCGCTTTCGCACCCAATAGCCAGCTCATAACTGGCTATCAGTTGCGTCAGTGGAAGCTAATGCAGCCATTGTTCGAGGCCATTTCCATGGCTGACTGCCAGTGCTTGTATTGCTCGAAGAAGAGGCTGCCGATCTCTTCAGCCTTGTCATGGAAGGTTTTAAAATCAGCCAGTAATTTCGTCGCAACAGCTGTGCCAATAAATCCTTCGCAGTCACTGAAGTTGATCAATTCATAGAATGGGCCGCTATCGGAGTTGAGCACACCACCAAAATGGTTAGCTTCTTTTCCATGTCCACTCTCATATTCACCAACCGGGTAGCCAGCAATTTCTGCAAGCTCGTTACGCCACCAGTAATAGCCGCCATAACCTACGCCGTGACCTGTGCAGTCTTCATATGTATAAACAGCCCCATCGACCAGCTCATCCGCACGACCCGGGAAGCTTGGGTTTTTCCAAACGTGAAAGTAATACGCTTCTACCACCACTCCATTGCTGTTATAGACAGCCTCGCCATCATCATTCAGATGAGCGTCCAGGCGCTTAATGTTGCTGTACGCAGTAATGTCTAATCCCATAATCTCTCCTCATGCCGCGCGCTGGGCGCGCAGCTTCTTCAGGTGTTCTGCTGTTTCTATTTCTTCGGCGATCCGCTCAGCCTGTGCTTTGGTCAGCGGCTCGAAATCCTGATTAAAGCGGCCCATGCTGGCGATGCAGGTGCGACCGTTGCGGATGTAGTGGATGACTTCGTGGGTAACGCGGATTATCTTGCAGGGCGCGCCGTGGGGATCGGCGTACCAGGTATTAGGCTGGATTATCCTGAACATTGGCTGACTCCTGCATCATGAGGAAGACAATCATTGCGGCACGAAGTGGGTTATCGTTAAAGCTATATGCATCGTTGGGATGAAAAGCCTCCGCCCCCCAACCGCCTCTTTTGTCCGCTTCGCTCATTGCGTAAATGCTGATTTTATTTGCGGTGATAATCGGCCATGCATCTGCCGGGTTATTGCACGGATCGAAGAATTCCCACTTTCCATCCCTGACAATTAGGACGCCTCTCCCCGTCATTGAGCCAATTAGTCTTGAAGCTATCTGAACCTTTCGATTAACTTCCTTATCACTCAACTTGCTGTAATCCATCAAATCCCCCTCTGCTTATTCCTCAATTCGATGACGCTCTGGCAATCCGCGCAGGTCTGGCAGCCGGGAACGGCAGCGCGCCGCGGCTCGGGAATCGGTTCGTCGCATTCTTCACAACGCTCAGCTGATACGTCGTTACGGTTCACTCGGTGAGCGGAAAGGGCAGCGTTACGCTGAAGCTCTTCAATCTCTGCTGCGGTATCGATGATATCGGCCATAATCACTGCTCCCATGTCTTAAGATTCTCCCCGCAAAAGGGGCAGAAGTTCATAGCGATTCCACGTCCGACATACTCGCCGGAGTGTAGTTGCGCAATATCGATTGCCGGCTTGCCAGTGTTGAAATTCACTCGCTCAGGGATAAACGCGCCTTTCGATCGATATGATGGGTTTCCATACTCGAGGGCCTTAGCCAGCATGTCGCAGCGATTAATTAGATTTCCATCCAACGTACACTTATCGCTCATGGTCAATGCTCCCGGAACTGTCGGTTAATTCGGTTGTAGATGAACGCCAGCAATAAAAAGGGAGCCTTAAGCTCCCGGGTGATGAACGATTTCATGCGGCTCGCTCCGCCATTATTTCGGCCTTCTGCTCTTCGTTGAGCATGTCGTCAGAGACGATCGCCACGCGATTGCTGGCGCTCCACGATACTGGAGCACTTTCCTTCAGAGCCTTATTCAGCGCCTCAGCAGCATCACGCACAGCTTGCGGCAAGCAGTAATAGTCATCACCATCAGGCATTATCTCTTCGCAGTGCTGTTCCAGGTCGAACTCCGGCGGGTAGTTAGGCTCGCAGATCATTAACTGCAACTCGCTCGGCATCAGGGAGTGCTCATAGCAATAGTCAGCCAGCGATTCAGCGTCGAAAAAGTACTGGTCACTGTCAAAGATAACGAGCGGCTCTCCCGCCCATACCGCGCGCTAAAAGGTGGCGAACTTAGCCTGTCGGCTTTCGCGGTGGCATTCTTCGCAATAGCCATGAGTGCTATGAATAGGGTGTTCGTCAGGTTTGTTTTTACACTTGCGATGAGTAGCGCCGCACCAGCGCGCCTGGTGCTCGTCACCGCCCCAGAAACGACCTTGGCGGTCCACCCAGCCAGTTACAGTCTGGATGATGGCCGCTTCATCGCTGTCCATCATCACGATTTTTTCAGTTTTCATATTCATTGTTCGGCTCCAAACCGCCCGTTCAGGCGGCCAGTTTTGACGACGAACTCCAGGAGGCTAACTCCCAGAGCTTCAATTTTCTTGTGATGCTTGTTGATGATGGGAGGTACCGTTTCGTTCCAGTTAGGCTTTGGCTTCTTGCGCATGGCCTGCTGGATTTCCTCGGTGCATCGGCGGCAGGCCGCGCGGATGGCGTTGTCATTTTCTGGCGTCATGCGGCCTCCGTCTTAACAACATCGATGGCGCAGCCGGGCAGCAATTCAACCGCGGCGGTGGCGCACTGATTTCCCCAGTGGTGCCAGCCTGGCGCCGCGCTGCGGCTGAACAGCTCAATGCGCGGAACATTACCGTAAAGCAGTTCCAGCCGATGACGCACTTCCCACGGCTTTTCGCTGTGCGCTCCGAGCGGGCTGTATACCACCTGCTTAATCCCGGCGTGCTTACGTTCCAGCCCGGCGCCGCGGGTGGCAATCAACAGGTCTTCGGTGTTGGCCCGGGTGTGATTGCCGCCGTTCATGCGCGTCTCTGAGTTAAGCAGATCGAGGAAGTCGTAAAAGTCGGCAACTTCACCCTCGGCCAGGGCTTTATTGATGCGTAGCTCGGCGTTCTGATTCAGCTTCACCCAGGTGAAGCCCTTCATCGTGCGAACGGTAAAACCCCAGGCCTCAGCCAGTTCGATGGCCTCCTGGTTATGCGTACCGGTGTACCACATCGCCAGCACTGCGTTTTCGGCGGCAAGTTCCCACACTGGCAGACGCTTGATGTCGATTAACTTCATGGTGGAGTAGTGATCGGCAGCGGCGCCGTTACTGATTGTGTTGCCGTAAGACCAGGGCGGGTCGACATACAGAAGTGAGTATTTCGCTGTCATGCCGCCTCCTGCCTTTCCCGATATTCCTCAGCGAGCCGCTGCGCCTTTAATGGATTGCTGACCACTTCACCCCATGGCATTAGCCAGCCGTTACCAATGAAGGGAAGGCACAGATTTCCTACCCTGATGTCGTCGTGAGCGTGAGTCATCATTCACTCCTTACCGCGCCGCCGCGGCCGAAATAATCAATTTGCCCATAGCGAGTGCGTGAGGGGAGTTTAGGTCCACAGGCTTCGTATTGAGGCTGGAAAGAGGCCATAAAGTTGTCGTGCCATAGCTTGGCTTCGTATCGACGTAGAAGCTTCTCGGTCCAGTAATCATCCTCCGCCTGCTGAATCTCTTCTGGCGTTCGGTTATCAACCCGCTTCTTACCCAGGCTCTCCTCAAGGTAAGCGCAGACCCGAGCGATGACTTGCTCCTTTGTTTCCAGTTTTTTGGGCGCACGAAAGTATCCCGCCCCTTGAGGAGGTTGTGACATTTGGTATTCCTTAGCGGGGGTTATTTGATTAACTTCTGCCAGATAGCAGAGACATACTTGGCCTGATGAATAGCATCATCCAGCGCACTGTGGCGGGTGCCTTCAAATGGCATATCGCGCTTAGGGTCGAAGCCGATCGCTTTACCCATCTCAACTACTGTGCGGACATCTCGGTCATTCCACCATTGCCACGGCGCTTCCTGCCCGATCAGTGCATAGCTGTTACGGAGAATGACGCAGTCGAACGATGCACCGTTGCCCCATACCTGAACGAATCTCGGCCTGGCGTGTTTGGCGATGAATTCAGATAGCCAACACAGAGCGGTGGAAAGCTCTTTGGTATCATTGGTTAACGCCTTTCGCGCATCCTCGCCTTGCTCCATCCACCACAGGATTGTTGAGGCGTCAGGCCGGGCGCGAAACCTCATTGATGACTCAAGCGATACATTCACCTGGAAGTCATCGCCTGTTGCGCCAGTGTTCGGGTCGAAGAATACAGCGCCAATGGAGATGATCGGCGCGTATGGTCCGCTCCCCATCGTTTCGAGGTCAATCATTAAGTGGTTCATTTTCATCCTTAAATTGCGTGAATAGCATGGCGAGGGAAGGGAAGGGTTACAGGAGCAAATGGAATATCGTCGTCGAAATCCATTGGTGGTTCGTTAGATGGGGCTGGTGCCGACTGCTGCTGCGGACGTGACTGTGCGCCGCCGCTGAACTGGTTGCCGACCTGCGGATGCTGATACTGACCCCAACCGCCATGCTGCTGGCTCTGGCCGCCACCTACCGGTGCGCCACCGCCCTGACGGCCACCCAGCATCTGCATGGTGCCGCCAACGTTGACCACCACTTCCGTGGTGTATTTTTCCTGACCGGATTGATCTGTCCATTTGCGGGTGCGCAGTTGACCCTCGATATAGACCTGAGAGCCCTTGCGCAGGTATTCCCCGGCCACCTCAGCCAACTTTCCGAACAGAACAATGCGGTGCCATTCTGTTTGCTCTTTCAGTTCGCCAGTGGCTTTATCTCGCCATGACTCCGAAGTTGCCAGCGTCACGCTGCACACTGCGCCGCCGGACGGAAGATAACGGACCTCGGGGTCTTGCCCGAGGTTACCGACTAGGATCACTTTGTTTACGCCTTTGCTAGCCATTTATGCCACCTGTTCATTGCCGGTTAATTCTGCCTTTCTGGCCTCATATACTTCCTGTGCTTTCACCTGCTCTGGCGTGTCTCGTAATGTCCTAAAAGCCTCTGCCCAGGCAGTTTTAAGTTGTTCGAAGGAAGGCGCTGATTCTGCTGTGGAGACAAAGTGAGCAAGGTCTATTTCTGCTTTAGAGCGACCGTCGTTTAACCACCCCATAAGTCGCTTGCCAACTGTCTCATCCATCACCGTGTAATCAGCATTTGAGAACAAGCCAGTTCGATCTTTTGATGCAGTAGCCGTGTGAGTTTCATGGTTGATGTCGAGAACAGTAGTAAATTCATATTCAACGCCGTCTCGCTGCTCAGTCTTCATTCCCAGCTTCACAACCTTTTTGCTTCCTTCCTGTTGTGCTGTTTCCGTTTTGCTTCGCATGGTGGCAACCAAGTGGCAATTAACACGAAGAATTGCGTCAAGAAACTTGCGATGACGTGGAGTTAATGCGCTCCAGGCGGCGTGGGTATTGCCCTTGAATTTTGTTTTGGCAATGGTGTCCAGATCATCAAGGCAGCCACCAACGCCGCTCCATTCATGCGAGATTGAGTCGATGACGAGGTTGTCATAACCAGCCGCTTCCGCAGCGCAAATGGCTTCAATAAATCGCTCAGGGCTGAATGGGGGATCCAATTCCAGAACATCGAAATCAAATTCATTCGAGTAGAGTGATGCGCTTCCCTTTTCGGTATCAATAACCGCTGTTTTCCCACCCATGCTTTTGCATATCATCAGCGCGCTATAAGTTTTCCCTGAACCGCTTGGCCCGGTAAGTGCCAGCCGTAGCTTGGCTTTCTTCCTCATGGCTTTTTCGAATTTCATAGCAATCTCTCTTAATTAAAATTACCGGCAAATTCATCCCAACTAATAACTGGGTTTTGCCGCTCGGCTGCCAGATTCACTGGCTCGTCGTTCCCCTCAGGCTTATCCGGCAATACGTCACGCATAAGGCGCAGGAATGACTCTTCATCCCGCCGTTCTGCGGCCGTCATGCTGCGCGCTCCTGATGAGTGATGATGTAACCCTGCTCAGCCAGCCACTCGATGACTTCTGCGCCATCGAGCTGGGGTAGTACGTCACGGGTTTTAACTGTGCCGGCTAGGACAACGCCTTCCATCTCAACTTTGATGGTGTTGTGTGGCCCGACGGACGTGCGCATATCAACGCACTCGCATGTGATATTCATGGCTGAACTCCTGAAATTTAGATGTGCAGATCCCGCCCGCGTAATGCCTGGCCGATCGGTTGAATAGGGTGGTTGGTATCAGTGAACCATCGGCTCGCCGCGCTCATTCAGCAGCACAACGACGGAATCACTTTTGATGATGGTTTTTTCGAAGATGTTGAAGGCGTACAGGCCTTTCTCAACGTTCGCAGAGGCGCGATAAGTTTTGCCGTGGTGTTGCAGCATTGTGCCCGGTAAAACCTCGCTACGTGGCACTGATGCTGTTCCGTAGTGCATTCCAATCATACCTTCACCTCAACCTGTTCCAGGAGGCCAGCGATATGCATCTGCCAGCTGTTCAGCACCAGTTTTTCCCGCGGTGCCGATACCGACGTCAGCTGCCACTCGTTATCGTTGAGCTTTTTGGCTGTGTACTGCTTGCCGTTGTGGGTGACTGTCATGATGCCTCCCGGGCTTTGGCGTTTGCCGCATTGATGGCGTCAATGTTCATCAGGCAGTAGATAGCGCATTCAGCGTCGTAATCACTCAACCCGCCGCTTGCCAGCTTATTAAGTGCGGTGCCAGTTAAGCCGATCTTGAAGCAGATAGAGCCGTGTTTAGGGCCATATCCATAGCGATGGTCTTCACGCTGATCGCTCCATTGGGCGTAGTTTTTTGTGCCAAAATAACGCTCGCTCAGACGGGTGAACCCCGATGCAATGTCGTTAATCGCGTCTTCAACACACCCGCGTCGCTCCGCGCTTTGTTTCGGGTCTCCGAAGTTAATGATCGTCATGCCATGCCGAACCATATCAACCGTTAGACCTTTATTGGCCTGGTTGATGCCTTCAGACACTGCGATCAGCTCTTTACAGATGCGTGAGGTGTCATCAACAAACTTCTCCTTCAACTGAGCCAGTTCGGCTTCAATTGCCATTTTCTTTTTGGTCAATTCGATAAGAGTCATAATCATCTCCGCGCTTAAGGCCGCGCCGCCGAACGGTTAATACAAGACTTCTGCGCTTGTGCGAAAAAAACAAAAAAAGTGGCGGTGGATGGCCGCCGGTTGTCATAACTAAGCCGCCTCGGTGAAGCGACTGAGGTATGAAAAAAGCCGCTGGTTAGGCGGCTTTGATTGCTCGAATTGTTGTCCAAGTCACGGAGTGCTCCGCCGTCAGTTTGAAGTGGCGCTCGCACTCATGGCATTTATGCTCTTCTTGGCAGGCGTCGTATGATTCATCGGTGGAAATTTCAGCCCTACACCATGGGCAGCGAGCCTCATCTTCGTGCCAAAAATCCATCTCATCATATTCATCATCAGGGACGATCCGAGCCTCTGCTTCTGCAAGACGCTTTTTGTTAATTAGTTCCTGACAGTCATTGCAACGCCATCCGTCACTGCAACCCCAAACAGCACCAATTCCATCAATGCCTGGAGATTTCGCTGCACGCTCTCTATCTACACCGCAATCAACGCAGACATCATGCTTG
Organism: Enterobacter cloacae complex sp. 677-3DZ2D5B; assembly: GCF_004136695.1. Lineage (NCBI taxonomy): Bacteria > Pseudomonadati > Pseudomonadota > Gammaproteobacteria > Enterobacterales > Enterobacteriaceae > Enterobacter > Enterobacter cloacae complex sp. 677-3DZ2D5B. The sequence goes on from NZ_QFLS01000010.1 coordinate 234,022, forward strand.
TCACAGCGAACATAGGCCCATTTCATAGGAGAGCCATTGCAATGATCACAACCCTCAACCCAATGCCAAACCCCATCAATTTCCTTTGAGTACCAACTCCTTTCTGGTGGAGTGATTTCAAAGTCGCATTCCTGGATGCACTTTCCACCCTGGACAATCCGCTTTCCGAACATCTGAACTCTGCCACTTCTGACACGTTCAATCCCTGAGAAGAGGCGAGGGTCGTTGATGACCCCCCGGATAATCTCCCCATCAATTCGTTGACTCATACCCTTACCCTCTGTCGTTACCCGCTGATGCGGGAGAAATGCTTTGGTCGGTGTAGTGCCTGTCGCACAGGTAGAGCGTTTGCCGCGTGCTAATAGCAGCCTTCACCACACCCCAAAACATTCCGCGGTGTGCCCCGGCGTAATCCGGGGCTGAATGTTGGTTTTCAGTCGTCACTGTTACCTGTTACATAACTCCTCCGATACGGTGCGCCGCGTCGAAAAGGGTGGCAGCGGCTAGCCATTTGAACGTGATGCCCAATCGGGCGTGAAAGACTCTGTGATTCAGCCCAGCCCACTCAACTTCGAATGGACTGGAATAAATCTGTTTGCGCTTCGCACCTCTCATCCCATCCGTGTTTCCCGTTCTCACGCCTTTATCGCTCTCGCGAGGGGGTAGCCTCACACCGACCGGATCGCGCCCGGTGCTACGCCGCACATTTGCGTTGGGGTCTAAACAGGATTACCGAGTGCTGTTCCGACTTTGCATGTTGTTAAAAAGCAGGCGACTTGCTGTCCGCCGCTGGCTCACTTCGCTCAGCTGTCGATGTTTCGTTTCGATGGGGTAAATTTAGCGTGATGCTAAATTATGCGCAATAGCAAAATGCTAAATTGTTAGTGGGTTTTATTTAGCGTATTGATTAATAAGCGATTAAAAATTTACAGCACAGGGATTCGGGACGTAAAAAAGCCCGCGCGATGGCGGGCTTGATGGGGTTTGCGTGAGGTTATGGGATGTTTAGTATTTTGGCATCAACCACAACGCCGATAATTTTGCAGTTTCCATTAACCTCTAGCATTGGATATGCGGGGTTAAGTGGCTTAAGGAAGCGTCTGCCGGCATCGATTACAAGCTTCTTAAAGGTCGCTTCGTTATCACCTTCCAGCTTTGCTACAACCAGCTTCCCGTTGCGCGGTTCGACTTCAGGGTCAACAAGTATCGCTGCTCCCTCTGGTATGCTCAGGCCGGCCGGGGAGGTCATAGAATCCCCTTTAACGTCCAGCCAGAATGAATCTTCTGAGCAGTCAACAGTCGTGTCATACCAGCGATCTATCGCTCTTCGGTGATAAGGTTCTACAGCTTCCATCCATTGCCCCGCACTTACCCAGCTGATTACAGGATAACTTCCTTTTGTCTCGTTCAGTCCTCGAAATGCAACGTTCGAAGGCTCTTCACTGGCGTGTAAAACATCCATCCAGCCAAAAGGCAGATCAAGCGCAGTTTCAATTTTGCGAGCCATCTTATCGCCGATATTGCGATGAGGGTTTGGTCCCAGTAGCTGGCTAAGCGCAGCCGGACTTGTCTCGATGAGCTCGGCAAACTGCGCTTTGGTCATTCCAGACTCGTGCTGACGCTTATCGTACAGCGCTTCCAGGTTGGCTTTTCTGATTTCTTTATTTTCCATACCTGCATTGTTACTGCTTTTAGCAAAATGATAAATGTGCAAATTGCTAAATGATGCTTGCGTAGTATTTAGCATAACGCTAAACTCCAAATCAAACGACTCACCCGGAGACACCAATGAGCACTGAACTACACCGCTGGCGCAAGGCCGCCACTACCGACGAATGGGCGCAGCTCGCAAAGTTGGCTAACACGACGCCAGGTTACCTGGACCAGATCGCCTACGGAAATCGCCGGGCATCTCCAGAAATGGCATCTGCTATCGAGAAAGGCACGAAGAATTTTCACCGCCAGGCTCCGGTCCTAAAAGAAAGCCTGGTATTCGCATCGCCGCGTGATACTGCGGCCTAACCACGAAAGGGAAAGCAATGCATTCACTTGCGTATCAACAAGGTAACAAATTTTCGCCAACGGCGATGATTTACCAGAATCGCCGGGAGCCTGATTCCAAGGCGTTAAACATCGATGGGATCCGCGCAGCTGTTCGCGCCTGGGCAGCTGAATGCCGCAGCCGTGAATTTGTCGCAGCGCTGATTGTTGAAGAGTGGCGGGCAACCGGCGGCACCGGTCTGGATATCCCGACTGACTCGCACCGCCAGATGCAGAAGGTGTTCCGCTGGATTGATGGCGACACCGAATACGCCGCCAACAATATTCGCCAGCTGGCCCCGGCAATCATGTCCGTCCTGCCGCTGGAGTACCGCAACCGGCTGTCGCCGCAGAACGACACGATGTCTCTGATCGCATCCGCGATGAAAGAGTGTGCCGAGGCTAAGCAGGCAGTGCTGCTTGACGCTCCAGAGCATCAGAAGCTGAAAGAGGTAAGCGAGGGTATAGCGTCGCTGTTCCGACTCATGCCGGAGCAGGTAGGACCGCTGATGACGATGGTGACGTCGATGCTGGGGGTTATGTGAGAACTACAGAAATGGCGAAAGCCGGTCTGCGCGAACAGAACCGACTTTCAGATGCAAAAACGAGAGTAGTTGCAGGAGGAATAATGGCAAAAAATCCACGCTATTACCATACCGCTGTACATAAAAACATAACCCGCGACCGCTTCATCCGCTCGGTTAATCCGATTGTGGCAGAGAAGATGCGCGCCATTCTGGAAGAACTGAAACGTAAGGAGAGTGGCCGTGGGTAACGTATCCAATTTAGCCGAAGCCAGAGAGGCCAGAAGGCTCCAGAAACCGCGCACGAATGACGGTAAGGGGTTTGCCTTGCTGCACCGTAAAATTATGGATGTGCCGTTCTACAAGGACGCTGAGGCGGCTCATTTATGGGTTCACCTGCTCCTGCGCGCTAATCACGAACAGACAATGGTTTCGACTGATGTTGGCGATGTGATCTGCGAACGCGGAGAGTTCATTACCGGTCGTAACACACTGGCAATGGAAACGGGTTTGACCGCTGATCGCGTTAAATCACTGCTCCGTAAATTCCAGAACCTGGGCATGATCACCACCAAATCGAACAACCGTTTTACCGTTCTAAAAGTGGTCAAATATGACGAATATCAGTCAAATTTTTGTCCAGCCGATGTCCAGCCGTTGTCCAGCGCAAACGCAGTTATATCAATGCCTGCGGAGGCGGAGTGTCCAGTCGATGTCCAGCCGGTGTCCACAGATAACAATATATTAAATAACTTACTACCTAACGGTAGTAAGTATGTCGCAAATGACCAGAAACCCGCTGAAGAGAAAAAGTCCCGTTTGTCATGCGATGAAGTATGGCAATGCCTGAAAGACGAACTGCCTGAAGCTCGGGGATGGAGATGCCTCACTGATGAGCGACGCATTCTGATCCGCACCTTCTGGGGTAAGGCTAACAAGATTGCCCGCAACCTGGACGGAAAGCCGATGGATATGGACGGTTTCAGAAGCTATCTGCGCTACATCGCTCAGAACTGCCGCTGGATGCTTGAAGACCGACCAGACCAGAAATCCGGGAAGACCTGGCGCCGCATGAAATTCGATAAGTTCCTGACCGAAAAGCTCTACATCGAAGTGCGCGAGGGGGATCGTGATGACCGCTGAATTCATGGCTGTACCTCATAACCTCGAAGCAGAGCAGAGCGTTATCGGTGGCCTGCTGCTGGATGATGACAACAGCGAGCGAGTCCAGAAGGTTCTGGCGATGCTCAAGCCTGAGTCGTTCTACAGCCGACCTCACCAGCTGATCTTTGCCGAGATGCGCCAGATGTTCCGCGACAACAAGCCAGTCGATGGTCTGACACTGTTCGACGCGCTTGAAGGCAAAGGGCTCGCGGAGCAGGTAGGTGGCTTTGCTTACCTGGCGGAGATCGCCAAGAACACTCCAAGCGCTGCAAACATCGTGGCATACGCAGCATCAGTCCGGGAAGCCGCAATGGAGCGCTACGGTATCAACCGCCTGACCGAAGCTACCGAGCTGCTGTATTCCCGTAACGGCATGAGCGCTACGCAGAAGTACGAGGCCATTCAGGGTATTTTCACCCAACTCGCAGACCATTCAAAAACCGGCAGTCGCCGTGGGTTGAGATCGTTTGGCGAGGTTATGGATGACTGGGTAGCAGATCTGGAGAAACGCTTTGACCCTTCAGGCGAACAGCGCGGCATGAGTACCGGTATCCCGTCGCTCGATCGACTGCTGGCACCGAAAGGTCTGGTTAAAGGCTCTCTGTTCGTGATTGGCGCAAGGCCAAAGATGGGCAAGACAACCCTTTACGGGCAGATGGCAATCAACTGCGCGATTCGCGAGAAAAAGCCAGCGCTGATGTTTAGCCTGGAAATGCCCAGCGACCAGATCCTCGAAAAGCTTGTTGGGCAGAAGTCCGGCGTAAACCCGAGCATTTTTTACATGCCCGCCACGGATGACGCCGATGACCAGTACCAGGGCGATTACGACGGCGACTTTAAGAAGGCGATCGCCACAGCCGGGCGATTGAGTGAAATCGACATGCTGTACATCGACGATACTCCTGGCCTGTCACTGGCTAACATCGTTAGCGAAAGCCGACGAATCAAACGCGAGAAGGGCTGTGTAGGCATGATTCTGGTTGACTACCTGACGCTGATGACCGCCGAAAAAGCCGACCGTAATGACCTGGCCTACGGCATGATCACCAAAGGGTTGAAGAACCTCGCCAAAGAGCTTGGCTGCGTCGTCGTGCTGCTGACCCAGCTCAACCGCGAACTGGAGAAGCGAGTGAATAAACGCCCGTTGCCGAGTGATTCCCGCGACACAGGACAGATTGAGCAGGACTGCGACTACTGGGTTGGCATCCACCGGGAAGGTGCTTTCGATGACAGCGTGCCGCCGGGAGAAACCGAGTTAATCCTGCGACTCAACCGCCACGGCAGTACCGGCACGGTGTATTGCAATCAGATTAACGGGGCAATTTACGACACAGACCAGCAGGCCGCCGCCGCAGAACGCCGCGGGCGCGAGCAGCAGCCGAAAAAGAAAGGGGGCTTCTGATGAAAGGCAAACAGGCAATTCTGCGTTATCTCGAAACGCACCGGACCTTCACCGCGAAGGATGTGGCCACAGAGTGCGGCATGACCATCAACTGCATCACGAAGAACGCTATCGATCTGGAGCGGGCTCGGAAGATTGTGCGCGTGAGCAAGGTCTGGAGAACGGTGACTTATCGCCTGGCGACGCCGGAAGAGCAGGACGGCACCGCGCGCAGCTGCACCAACGGAATATTTCAGGAGTGCCGCAACAGCGCGGCAATGAAGCGAGTATTGATGGTTTGGGGGAGGGTAGAGGTATGAGAGTGAAACGTTATGAGTGGGTGGCCTGTGATGAGCATTCGTGCCATTGCGACGTGGTAGAGAGCGCTGAAGGCGATATGGTCGATTACGAAGACTACGCCGCACTTGAAGCCAGATGCGCGGCGCTGGCTGCGGAGAATGCACTTCTGAAAAAATCGGAGCCAGCACCATTCAGTAAGCTGATGATGGAGGCGCTTGATATTTATCAGGCTGGCTCTGATGAGGTGCCAGAGCTGGCAATGCTAAGCGCGTACAAGAAGCTGCGTGATGGTCTAAAAACCCCGGACACCGACGCTTTCCTGGCTGAGGTTCGGGCTCAGGGTGTGGAGCGGTTGGCAAAGGCCTGGTACGCCATTGCAAACGAAATAGACCCAGGAATTAGCATCAGCGATTCATCTCGCCTGAAGTATCGTCAAAGAGCAGATGACGCAGCTGATTTTGCGAATGAAATCCGCCAGGAGGCCGCCCAATGAGCAACATCGACAAACTGCAGATAAGCGCCGAAGACGTTGAACCTGGCGATGTGGTTATCACTTCTCACGGTAAGCGCTACACGGTCAAATCATTCTGGATGGAGGATGACACCGTTACCCTGTTCGGAACTGATGGCTCTGAAACCGAATATGACTACGACGAAATGCTCGACGTTGAGAGGGGCTAACCCATGAGCACTATTACCAAAGAGCAGGCGCAGAAAATCATTGAAGCAGCCGATGAGGTTATTACCGCACTGGCCGGAACAAACGAGGATGTTCACCCCGAAAGCGACAGCATGCTCCGTTTATGGGATGACTTGAATGATCGTTACGCACCACCGGAAGTTGTGCGAGAGCTGGCGCGTATCGCGCTGGCATCGCTCGAAGCGGAGCCTGCGATTCACCGCTGGCGTCGTGTGACCGTTGAGCCATACGGCCCTTATCCTTGGCATTACGGTAATTTTATCGGCTTCTCAAAACCCGTTGAGGGAATTGAGGATGAGTATTTTTACTCCGCCCCGCCAGCGCCGGTATCAATGAAAGACCACCAGATTCGTGAGCTGGTAAATGAGCTGCGCGACATCGCTGTTGAGTACCACGGCACGCAGCAGCTGCGCGAACGCATCGCCAGAACCGTGCGCGCCGCCATGCTTCAGGGTGCCGATGGCAACTCTCCGGTGATTCCGGATGGTTGGGTGATGGTGCCAGAAGAACCCACCCATGAAATGCTTGAGGCTGGTGATGAACAATTCGGAACTTACGATGTGTATCGCCGGATGATAGCGGCATCACCGCAGCAGAAGTGATCTATAATCCCCTCAAATAACCGAGGGGGTTTTATGTCTAACGAAGAAATGACTCCAGCAGAAAAATATAAAGCTTCAATGAAAAGACATAAAAAGTTCTGGAGGAAATCACAAATTGCAAATGCGAAACGGTTTGATGCTGGAGAGGTTGAATCTGTTGATGGTTTTAGATCTCCTTATGAGACCAGAAAGAAGAGAGGGAGGACTGCTGACTGATGTCTGACTGGAACATTGCTGCAAAGCCGCAGGAAGATCGCGATAAGGTTAACGTTGACCTGGCAGCCTCCGGAGTCGCGTACAAAGAACGTCTGAATATGCCGGTTATCGCTGAGGTGGTGATGCGCGAGCAGCCAGAGCATTTGCGGGATTACTTCCTTGAGCGTTTGCGATATTACCGTGAAATGAGTATCACCCTGCCTAAGGCATCTGACCCTAGATATTTAAAACAGGAGGAAGTTAAGTGAGTGAGCAATATGCATATAACGTTAAAATCAATCATGACTTTGGGTTCTTCTTAGATCCAAAACATTATGCCCCTCTGCTGAGTGTTAATGATGAGACTGCTGTTCTTACTAAATTATCGCTCATACTCGAAAACTTTCTTGTTGTTTACATCGATAATGTACGCGACCCAGAAACTAGCAAGTATGTTTATGCATCAAGAAAGTATTTCGCACCTAAACTTGAGTTATGCGTAGCACTTGGTCTACCGGTTCCTCTGGCTGATGTCATGTCCGCCATCAATTCTTTAAGGAATCAATATGCGCACGATATACAGAGGGTTATGACAACAGAGGATGTAGATAAGATAGAGAGATTGCTGAGTAACATTACGCCTGAATTGGTTAATTTTTATGACGCGATGAATTTGTCATCTATAACTCCACTTTTTGTTGATGGGATCAAGAGCCTCCAGTTTTTGAGGGAGTTGCCTTTTGCAACTCCAGATAAGCAAAGAATGAGCGCTCGCTTAGTCGCAATTTCTTATGCGCTGTCCAATTTCTGTGCTTTTTTCCTCATTAATAAATTAGCAAGCAAAGGGATTTTTAAATCCACAAGGGTAGAGGCCGCAGATCAAGATTAACTTTGATTTTCCATAATCAACCCGCCATAATCATGTCATCGGAGCCTGAACAACTCCGGTGACTTCTGCGCATTTAAGGGGACTTAAATGCGACCACAATCTGAACTCCTCACCTTGTCACAGATGCAGAAATGCACCTGCGATTTTCTGCATTCTGCGGTTTCCGTCAAGGAGGCCGTATGACTCTGCCAGTTGACGGAATCAAACTCCATCGAGGCAACTTCGCGGCCATCGGCCAGCAGATTCAGCCATTGCTGGATGCCGGGCAGTGCTTCCGCCTGCAGGTTAAGCCGTGGCGAGAGAAGCGCAGCCTGTCACAGAACGCGCTCAGCCACATGTGGTACACGGAAATCAGCGAGTACCTCATCGCCCGCGGTAAGACCTTCGCTACGCCTGAGTGGGTCAAAGACGCGATGAAGCACACCTATCTCGGCTACGAAAGCAAAGACCGTGTAGATGTCGTGTCCGGCGAGGTCACCACCGTCCAATCCCTCCGCCACACGTCAGAGCTGGAAACCGGCGAAATGTACATCTTCCTGTGCAAAGTCGAAGCCTGGGCGATGAATATCGGCTGCCACCTGACCATCCCGCAGAGCTGCGAGTACCAACAGCTGCGCGATAAGCAGGAGGCCTGATGTCTACTCCACTTTCCCGCGTCATCACCAACGAAATATTCCGCGTCCCGGCGCGCCGCCAGCGCAAGGCCGCGGTTAAGCCGTCCGACATCCCGACACTGAAAGACTATACCGCCCGTCTGGTGGATCAGAAATGGCTGCGTCTCGCGGCACGGAGGAAACATGCGTAAACCATCCCGCCGTAAGTGCAAAGTATGTGGTGAATACTTCGTGCCGAAATTTCACGATATCCGGATCCGCTGGTGCAGCCCGGAGCACGGCGCAATCCTCGCAATGGAAGAACGCGAGAAGGAGAAGGTGAAAGCCGCTGCCAAGCGCATCAAGGAGCAAAAAGAGGCTGAGAAGGCCGGGCGCAAACGCCGCAAGGAGCGGCTGGCAGAGCTACGGCCTTCCGGGTACTACAAGGCGCAGGCTCAGCAAGCTTTCAACGCCTACATCCGGGCGCGTGATGCTGATTTGCCATGCATCAGCTGCGGAGAGACCAATCCACCCGATCTGCACGGTGGCCAGTGGGACTGCGGCCACTTCAAAACGGTCGGCGCCAACCCTGAGCTGCGCTTTGAAGAACGCAACGCCCATAAGCAGTGCAAATCCTGTAATGCCGGTGCCGGCAAGTACACCGCCAAAGAGGCCACGGTAGCGCAGCAATACGAAGCTGGCCTAGTCGCTCGTTACGGCCAGAAATACGTCGACTGGCTCAACGGCCCCCACGAAATGACCAACTACCGCCGTGAAGACTTCATACGGATCCGCGATGAGTACCGAGCCAAGCTCAAAGCATTGAAACAGCGGGAGGCCGCATGAGCACAGAAACCGAAATTGAACTGGGCAAGGTTGTCGCTTTCCCGTCAAAGAATAACGACCTGCAGGATGGGCTGGTCATTCAGCGCGAAGGTCAGAAGGTAATGTGCCTGCACTCCACTGTTTGGGTGAACGAAAAAGACCGGACCTTACGGTGCCGGAAGTGCGAAACGCTGATCGAGCCTTTTGACTTCCTTATGACGCTCTGCGACCAGGAGTCTCGCTACATGGAGAGCGTGAAATATCTCCGCCGGGAAGAAAAGCAGCGCCGTCAGAATATCGAGAAGCTCATTCAGATTGAGAAGAACGCCAAGTCCCGCATACGCCGCGCCGGGGATAAGTCACCACTTCCTCTCTGGCAGAACGAGAGGGTGGACGAATGACACGTGACCAGATTATTCGGTACCAGGCCGAGAGCGTTAAGCGCGCCAACCTGCAGCCAGTAGCAAACCACAGCCAGAACAAAACCAATCAGTCACAGAAGGAAGCCGCATGAACAGTCAGCAACTGGAATACGTACGTCAGCAGCTCATTGTGGCGACCGCAGATCTGAGCGGTGCTACGAAAGGGCAGCTGGTAGCTTTCGCCGAGAATGCACAGTTCACCGCGACGGCGCGTAGTCGGGGCCGGAAAAAGGTATTCGACAAGGATAAGCAGCGCATGGTCAACCCGGACGGCCCGCCAATGAGCGGCAGCCAGTCGCGCGGCAAGGGCTCATCGATCGCTCTGGTGGGGCCGGTTGAGTTCGTGACAGCATCTTGGCGCCGCGCTGTCCTGTCGCTGGAGGACCACCAGAAAGCTTGGCTGCTGTGGAACTACAGCGAGAACGTTAGCTTTGAGCACCAGGTGGCGATCACCCAATGGGCCTGGTCAGAGTTCCGGGAACAGCTCGGCACGAAGAAAGTGGCCGGCAAGACGATGGATCGCCTGAAGAAGCTAATTTGGCTGGCGGCTCAGGACGTCAAAGCGGAGCTGGCTGGCCGTGAGACTTACGAATACCAGGCGCTGGCGGAGCTGGCGGGCGTTGCGAAATCCACCTGGACAGAAACGTATTTGCCTCACTGGCTGGCTATGCGTAACAGCTTTAAGCGACTCGATAGCGGTGCGCTTATCTCAGTAACGCGATCACGTTCACAACAAAAGGCGACAAATTTAGATGTAAGTCTTGCAAAACCGAACTGAAACGCATATATTTCATGTAAATCTGATATCGTCGCCATAGCTTCGTAGGTCGACAAAGAATTGAGAGCCCCGCCATCGTGCGGGGCTTTGTTTTTTGTGCTTTCTGTAAACCAAGTGGCCGTTAAAAGTTAAAAATCATTTTTTACTTATGTAAAATGTGGCCTTCAGTTAAAAACAGAGGGTCCTCATCATGAAGAACTTCCAGCTTTATGTTGGCGGCACTAACAACATCACCTATCGTTACGAAATAAAAAAGGTGGATGATGCTTTTAGTGTTCGAATATTCAACGTCATAGACAAGGCGCATAAAGAAGTCGGTAGTAAATCACTTCGTTTTGTAACAGCCCATGATGTTATCGATGAGTGCACATCGCATTACAGGAGACATGCTGAAGGCTTCAGAGGCTTTTTGCGTGGTCTCAAAATGTGGTGAAGTACAACTTAACAAACAGGTCGCTTAGGCGGCCTTTTTTATTGCCTGTAGCTCAGAGGAAAGAGCAACCGCCTTCTAAGCGGTTGGTCGCTGGTTCGAATCCAGCCAGGCGAGCCATCAGCAAAACAAGTCGTCATCGCGGCGGCTTTATCTTGCATCAGGTGCATAACTGAATTCGCGAATACGTTATGCCGTCCGCTCCACGAAACGGAGTGCGCAACAGGAAAGAGCATTTGTAGGGTTCGACTCCCTGCCATGGGGTTGCGCCACATGATGCGAGTCATGAGTGCTCTGTCCGTTGTGGTGAATGCGCAGGCTGATGCGCAAGGGCAAGAATCTTTCGCTGGATTCGGTGTGGCCACGTAGCCCGCTGTAGGCAGTCGCAGCAAGCCGGAGATCAGCACCGGCCACCACAAACCAAACCCACTACCTGGGACCCTTCGGCCAGAGAGCCGGCATTGCCTTACCCTCATCTTCCTGGCTTGTCGCCAGGTTTTTTATTCCAGGCTCCGGGAACCATCATCGACACGCCTAATTGTTAAATCGTCCCGAGGGCCTGAACCAACTACACACGGAATAAATATGTCTGAGACCTTCACTATCGTAGGCGTTGGTCTTACATCGTCATCAGTCGGTGTAACCTTTGCCACGCTGTTTCCGGAGGCGACTCCAGCAGTGATGCTCGGATCACTCGCCGGAACGGCGCTATACGTTCTGACCTCAGATCCCCATCAACTCTGGAAGCAGGCTATCTTTGCGCTGATATCGTTTATCAGTGGCGTGTTCTTCTCCGTACCCATGGCGAAAATCATGGCCGGAATCATCAACACGCCGTTAAGCCTGATGAAGCCACCGGCCAGCATTGAGGTATCGCCAGCTGTCGGTGCAATTGTCACTGCTTCCATTTCCGTGGCAGTCCTGCTGCGTATTCTCCGCAAATCCAAAAGCGGGAAGATGCCGGGGCTGGGGGAGGAAGATAAATGACATGGCAGCTTCTTCTGATGGATGCAAACGCCATAGTTTGCCTGTTAATCATGGTCAGGCTGATGTTTTTCAGGAAGGAGGGAAAGCGTCATCGCCTGAGTGTCGCGGTACTGGCCTATCTGGTCATCCTTGCCGCAGGATTCAATGCCTTCAACATTCTGCTCGGCCACTACGTTCAGGTTAACCTCGGCGATCTGCTGCTTAACTCCGTCATCTGCATGGCGGTGTGGCTGGCGCGCGGGAACCTGGCGAAGGTCGTTATAACGGAATAGCCATGACCAAAGACGATATCTTTAACACCATCCTCGGCAAAGAGGGCGGTTATGTTGATCACCCGAACGATAAGGGCGGACCAACGAACTGGGGAATTACTCAGGCAACTGCCCGCGCGCATGGTTATACCGGTGATATGCGAAACCTTACACGTGAGCAGGCTCTGGCGATCCTTGAGTCTGATTACTGGTATGGCCCGCGCTTTGACCAGGTGGCAGAAGTATCCCCTTCTATTGCCGCCGAACTTTGCGATACCGGTGTGAACATGGGGCCATCGGTGCAGGTTAAATGGTTCCAGCGCTGGCTGAACGTTTTCAATAACCAGCAGCATTTCTATCCGGATCTGATCGCCGACGGGCAAATCGGCCCACGTAGCATCAGCGCGCTAAAGTCCTTCCTGGAGAAACGAGGCGGCGAAGGGGAAATCGTATTGCTTCGCGCACTGAACTGTAGCCAGGGCCAGCGTTATCTTGAGCTGGCAGAACAGCGGCCGGCTAACGAGTCATTCGTTTATGGCTGGATGCGCGAGCGGGTGAGCCTATGACGACACTCAAATCTGTACTGGCGGCAATCGGGGTTGCGATCCTGATGGTGCTTGGTGCCTTTGGTCTGGGCCGTTTTCGCGGGCGTGAACAGGCTGAAGAAAAATCAGACCGGCAGCGCACAGAAGAAAAGGCCGCATCCGCTGAAGCAGTAGCCAAACGCCGGGTAGAAGCAACGAAAGAGGCCAGCAATGTACAGCAGAATGTTAACCGCATGCCTGATGACGATGTTGATCGCGAGCTGCGGGACAACTGGACCCGTAAAGGTTGAAGTAGTGGACACGGCTTGCGACTGGGTTAAACCCATATACGGAACGGATCACGACTGGGATGTTCTGGACCGCCAGACGAAGAAAGACATCCTGGCGCATAACAAAGCGTGGCAGGTGAACTGCCAGAAAACAAAAGAATCTGGGGCAAAGTGATGAAAACTAACCAGTGCAGTGAAGGTTTCGACAACCCATCCAAGTTCCGCGAGGAATGGGATAAGCAGACCGAAAATAAGTAGGTCGTTACAGAAGCTCTTCACTGAGGGGCTTCGATAATGCTTTTAAAATAATGGCTTAAGTAATAATCTGATCCTTCACAAAAAAGGAGGCATCATGAAGTACGCTAAGCTTATTTCTACGCTTATTTTCGAGAGTTCAGATGGGGAAAAATATAAGTACGATATTTTTCAAGATTTCCCTGCGGCAGATTTCTACGCTGTAATTCATGCCCAACAGGAGGTCTCTACTGAAAAGTACGGCAACTGCCCGACATGGATAGTAATCAACGGCTATTTACGGTTGGGTCCGCTTAACCCAGTTGCATGTGATGAAGAATGCAAAGCTCATTTCATGAATCATTATTGACGGCGTAGCCCTCATCCCCTTAGTTGGCAGGGCTTTGATTGCCATCACAAAGGCCACTCCATCCTAGTGGCTTTTTTAATGGCTTCAACCTGAAGGGCTAAATCATGTCCAGCATCTACCAAATCACCCTGACCACCCAAACAGGCGAAACCTTCACGGGCAAGATGTCACGACGTCAGCCTGAGCTGGTGAACGGCTTTGTGCCGCTGGCGACCGAGACGGGCGAGTGGCTTTACTTCGCTCCTGACGACGTGAAGCGTGTGCAGTTCACGCCAGTACCGGCAGAGCAGACCGAACTGTTAAACGAGATGGCAGATTAGCCGAAACAGAGGCGACCACGCTGATAGATCAGGCCGCCAAATATAAAAATGGTTATGAATTACTCGCGCTGAATTCTTTCCCATTCAGCCTTGTAATGCTCCTTCTCGTCGACGCATGAAGGGCATAGCAGCCCTCCATAATACATTTCATTTTCAATAGCACTTTCGAGATCGTCACCCTCAAGGATGACTTGGCAGTCGTTATGATGTCCTCCCGGGTTGGTTACTCCATCACATTTCTCGGTTAAGAAAGGGTCTAAAACAGCCTGTTGCTTTGCGGTTAGGCTGTCGTACCCATTATCAACTGCTCTTTGGGCTATTCCTGGAACCATCGCATTTTGATTATGAAAACGATCATGTTTTAGCATCGCATCAAGAAGTGATTCTGTAGACATATAAACTCCTTTTAACTTGGAATAAACATGGCACTCACCGACAAGCAAGAAATGTTCTGTCGCGAGTACCTCATCGATTTAAACGCCACGCAAGCGGCTATTCGGGCGGGGTACAGCGCAAAGACAGCTAACCGCACCGCGTCCGAAAACCTGTCAAAACCTGACATCCAGTCCAGAATTGCCGAACTTAAAGCGCAACGCAATGATCTGGTTGGTATAAATGCGACATACGTCCTGAATCGTCTCGTTGAGATTGACCAGATGGACGTGCTGGACATCCTCAAAGACGACATGAGTCTGAGGCCAGTAAGCGAGTGGCCTTCATCCTGGCGGAGATATTTGAGCGGCTTCGATGTGGCTGAGATGTTTGAAGGCCGTGGTGAGGAGCGTGAGATGGTCGGGCTTCTCAAGAAAATTAAGTGGCCGGATAAAGTCAAAAACCTCGAACTGCTTGGGAAGCACATAGATGTGATGGCTTTCAAAGAGCAGGCCACCCATGAGCATACAGGCAAGAATGGTGGGCCAATCGAAATGGCTACACTGACCAAAGAAGAGTATAAGGCTGCCCGGCGGGAGATGTTGGAGGATGACGACTGCTGAGCAAAAGGCTTACGCCCGCAAGATTGAGTGCGAAGAGGACGGGCTTTACTACGCTCGATACTTCTTCAAGCAACGTACTGGCGGCAAGATGATTGTCGCGCCGCACCACAAGGTGATTCAGCAGACGCTGGACCGCGTCATTGATGGTGAGATTCAGCGCCTGATCATCAACGTCCCGCCTGGGTACACGAAAACGGAGCTGGCTACCATCAACATGATGGGCCGCGGACTGGCACTGAACTGCCGGGCTCGCTTTATGCACCTGTCCTACTCGCACAACCTGGCGCTGCTGAACTCCTCAACCGCGCGCGGCATGATTAAGTCGCAGGCCTACCAGTCAATGTGGCCGATGGCGCTGCGCGATGACGCTGACAGTAAGGCGATGTGGTGGACCGAACACGGTGGCGGCGTCTACGCGTCGTCAGCTGCCGGGCAGGTTACCGGCTTTCGTGCCGGACACATGGAGCCAGGCTGGCAGGGCGCGCTGATTATCGATGACCCGGTTAAGCCAGATGACGCTTACTCGGAGATCGTCCGCGACGGGGTAAACAACCGCTTTAACGAGACAATCAAATCACGACTGGCGATCGAGACGACGCCGATGATTGTCATCATGCAGAGGATCCACTACCACGACCTGAGTGGCTATCTGCTGCGGGGCGGGAGTGGTGAGAAGTGGCATCATCTGAATCTGCCTGTTCTCATCGATAGCAGCCGCAGTTACGAAGAAACTTATCCGGAAAACACCCACGCTATCCCGATTGACCACGGATTGCCTGATGGCTGGCTGTGGCCGTTTAAGCACAACGAATCGCACCGCGTATCCCTGTTCTCTCACCGGCGCACCGCCGAAGCGCAGTACATGCAGAACCCGAAACGCTTCAACGCGGAGGGGGCGCTGTGGAACGAGGAGATGATCAGCGCCGCACACGCGATGCGGATCACCCAGGAACTGGCCCGTACGGTCGTTGCAATCGACCCGCAAGCTACCAACAGCGAAGAGAGTGACGAATCAGGCATTGCCGTCGCCAGTGTTTACGGCAGCGGCGATGAGCGTCAATACAGCCTCGACGCGGATTACAGCGGGAAGTATTCACCCAACGGCTGGGCTACCAAAGCCATAGAGGCCTACGAGCAACACGAAGCTGATGCGATCGTCATCGAAACCAACCAGGGCGGCGATATGGCAGAGGACACGCTCCGCAACGCCGGGTTTACCGGCCGCGTTATCCGTGTGCATGCCAGTAAAGGCAAGTATGCACGCGCAGAGCCTATTTCTGCGTTGTATGCCCAGGGGCGCGTCGCTCATCGCGGCAGCCTTTACGAGGTAGAAAACCAGTTCATGGAATACGTGCCATCCACTGCGAAAAAATCACCTGACCGCCTCGACGCTGCGGTTTATGCACTAACCGAACTATCAGAACCACAATCACTCGGCATGTTGGTGCGATCGCGCTGACGGAGGACATCGTGACCGAAAGCGAAATGAAACAACAGCGCGCCAGTAACTCCAGTGTTGAGAGGGAGCGTAATAAAAACCTCTCAATGCTGTTTAACGGCACCAGTAATACCAAACGCCAGCGACTCTACCAGGAGTTCGGTTACCCGCTGCACCTCACGTTTGATGACTTCTACCGGGCGTACAGGCGTAATGCCGTGGCCGGTGCCGCCGTGACGCGTATGCTCGACGGGTGCTGGGAAGACTACCCTGATGTTTACGAGGGTGACCAGACAAAGGACGCATCGAAGCAAACGGCTTGGGATAAGCGTGTCAACAAGCTCCTGAAACGCTGCTGGGAGCAGATTAAAGGCGCAGACCGTCGCAACCTGGTGGGGCGTTACTCTGCGATCCTGCTTCAGATTAAAGACAGCAAGAAGTGGTACGAACCTGTTGACACCACCATCGTGGGAAGGCTTCAGGAAAAGGCACTCGTTAAGCTAATTCCTGCGTGGGAAGCGCAAATCGACCCTGTTAACTGGGACGATAATCCGGACAGCGAAACGTTCGGTGAAGTGACGATGTATTCGTTCACAGAGTTGCCGGTTGACGGAAACTTTGACGCCCGCCCGGGCAGAATCATCAACGTCCACCCGGATCGCGTAATCATCCTGGCTGAAGGCTCTGATGATGGCGTGATGACGTCAGGCAAGTCGCTGCTTGAGGCTGGATTCAACAAGCTGTTGGACATAGAGAAAGTTAGCGGTGGTGCGTCTGAGGGCTTCCTGAAGAACGCCAGTCGCCAGCTCAACTACTCGTTCAGTGAGAAGACGAACTTCTCCGCACTTGCCAAAGCCCTTGGCGTTGCTGAGGGGCAGCTTGCTGAAGCGCTTGATCAGCAGGTTCGTCGCCTTAACGACAGCACCGACAGTGCAAGCTTTATGCAGGCAGGTACCGCCGAGGTGTTGAGTGTGGCAGCAGCTGACCCAGAGCCGACATGGCGTACCGCGCTTAGCGAGTTCTGCGCGACCGTTCCTATCCCTGTGAAAGAGCTCGTTGGGATGCAGACGGGTGAACGCGCCAGCACTGAGGATGCCAAAGGTTGGGGGCGCACCAGGATGAGCCGCCGGAAAGGCTTCCTGACCGACGTAATCACCGACGTGGTTTCGCGATTCTGGACGCTTGGCATTATTCCACCGGCTCAGAATGAAGAAATCACCGTAGGCTGGTCTGATCTGCTGGCGCCGAGCCAGGCAGAGAAGATTGCCAACATGGACAAACTCGCGGACGTGGCCGTTAAGTCGACAAACGCGTTTGGACGCTCGGCTATCGAAGAGAACGAGATCCGCGCTGCTGGTGAACTGCAACCACTGCCTGAGCTTGATGATGAGGTTCCGCCTGATGGCAACAAACCAAAACCTGATCCTCTGGCCGACCCTCAGTCAGAAGCCGAAAAGTCCAGTGATACCACGGTCGAAAGTTGACCCCACGATGTCGCGCAAGTCCGTCAGCAAGATGGAGCGCGACATTGAGGACCGGTATTACGCGATAAAGGTGGCGCTGAAAGCTCTGTTCGACCAGCGCCTGACCGGGCGAGAGCGTGAGGGTAACAGCCATAACTGGCACTTCCTCTGCCACGATAACGGCGAGGATATGCGGCTCTACCAGGTCAACGCAGGCAAGTTCATCTACGACATGTCGGCGCAGGAACTGGCTGACCTGCTGGAGGCAGTGCAGGCCATTCTCGATGACCATCTGCTGGATGGTGGCGAGCAGAACCTGTGGGCGATGGATTACGTCGTCGCAGAAGCGCAGCGCGGAACGCTGGAGGCCTTCAACAACCTCTCGCAGCAGTCGCAGGTGTACGCCAGTCAGACAACGCTACAACAGCTTTTAAGCAGCCCCGGTCACCTTAATCAGGTGGCGGCGGCCAGGCTGACAACGTTCAGTGACTGGAAGGTCATCAGCGACACTGCCCGAGGCGATTTGACCAACATCATCACCGATGCGGTAGCGCGCGGCGTGAATCCTCGCGAGACGGCCAGCGTTATCAGCAAGCGACTCGACGTTTCGATGTCGAAGGCGAAGACCATCGCTCAGACTGAGCAGGTCGGCGCGCTGCGCCAGGCACAATGGAACGAAACGGAATGGGCCGCTGACCGGCTTGGGTTGAATACCGGCCTGCTGTGGCTGTCAGCGCTTAAGCCGACCACCAGGTGGTGGCACGCCTCTGAACACGGAAAGGTAAAAACGACAGATTGGGTCAGGGAATTTTACTCGCGGGATGGTAACAAATATCACTGCTATTGCGGTCAGATTCCTGTTCTGCTTAACGACGACGGCAGCATCTTCAACGAGGGGCTCGCGGACAAGCTGAAAAAAGAACGTGAAGATTGGAAAAAGAATGTCGATAATAATCCTTGATATATATGAGGATTAAAAATGAGCCAAAATATTAAAGATGTTAAATTTGAGTGGAAAGAAATATTCAAGACAGACATGGAGATTGCTTATCGTGTGACGTGCAAAATTTCGGGTGACGACGGCAGGACTGTAGAGACTAATGAAATATTGAAGCTAAATAAATTAGCTCCTATTTTTCTTTCTCAAGAGAACTCTCCCTCATTGTCGAAAAGTGCCGAAGCTTCTGCATATAAAAGCGCTGTCGAATTGTTTAAGGCATCTGGAAACGTGCAGTAAATAAATATCATGCTCATCAAACCCGCTGCGGCGGGTTTTTTATTGCCTGAAATCCACCAATGAGGACGCAACGTGAAGCTATCCAGCATCCACGTTAAATCCCTCGCCATCAACGCCTCCAACATCTCAACGACCACCATCAACGGCCAGGAACACTACGTCATTCGTGGTGCGGTCCCGATCGTCGATGACATCGTGATGAATGGTGGGCTGTACCCGGCGGAGGAGATTAACAACAGCTACCAGACGATGGAGCGCAAGTTAATGCCGATCGGCCACCCGATGGTGAACGGCAAATACGTCAGCGCCAACGACCCGCAGGCGGTCAATGACTACTACGCGGGGGCATGGGCTCAGAACGTCAGCAAGGCCAACGACAAGGTCGTGATGGACGTTTACGTCAATAAGGCTGTGGCAGACACCAAGCCTGACGGTAAACGCCTTATCCAACGCCTGGACGACATGATTTCCGGCAATAACGCCGACCCGATTCATGTCTCTACCGGTCTGCTGCTGAACAAAGAGCAAAAGGCAGGAGAGTCTAAGCAGAAGAAATACTCCTGGGTTGCTCACAACATGCAGTTCGACCACATCGCGATCCTGCTCGACGAGCCAGGTGCCGGTACGCCGGATGAGGGTGTCGGCATGTTCGTTAACTCTGACGGGCAAGAGGCTGATGTTGAAACGACGAGCCTCATCGATGCCGCCAACAGCATGAAAGAAGGCTGGTGGAACAAAGTGAAGTTCTTCATCAGCAACGCTTCAGAGATGTCATTCGACGACATCTACCAGGCGCTGCGCATTTCCATCAAGCAGGACGACAAAAAGTGGCGCTACGTCGTCAGCGTCTGGCCTGACCATTTCGTTTATGAAGAGGATGGCGAAAACGCCAAGCCTAAGCT
This sequence comes from Enterobacter cloacae complex sp. 677-3DZ2D5B, assembly GCF_004136695.1. Taxonomy (NCBI): domain Bacteria; kingdom Pseudomonadati; phylum Pseudomonadota; class Gammaproteobacteria; order Enterobacterales; family Enterobacteriaceae; genus Enterobacter; species Enterobacter cloacae complex sp. 677-3DZ2D5B. The sequence continues at coordinate 253,876 of NZ_QFLS01000010.1, forward strand.
CTTCGACCAGAAGTACCTCATCTCTGACAAGGTCGTAACGCTTGTCGGCGATCCAGTAGAAGTCGTGCGCAAACCAACTGAGTACGAAGTCAAAACCAACGGAGAAACAAACCCGATGAAAGAGAAGATGATCGCCGCGCTCAATGCCGCAGGCGTTAAAACCGAGGGGCTGACCGACGATCAGGTCTGGGATGCCTACAACCAGCAGATGCAGAAGAAAGATGGCGGCGGCGACCCGTGCCAGGCTCAAATTAACTCTGACGTGATCACCGCGGCCGTTAATGCGGCGCTCACCCCGCTGAATGAAAAGTTGGGCAAGCTGGAAACCCAACTGCAGGCGAACGCTGAAAGCGAACTGAAGACCAAGCGCGATGCGGTTAAAGCGAAATTCTCGTTCATGACCGAAGCAGCGGTTAACTCCCTGTCCGGTGACGTGCTGAACGACCTGTACTCACAGTGCCAAACCAGCACCGGTCTGAACCCTGCATTCCAGGGGAATGGCACTCAGAGTGAAATCCTTAACATGGAGGCACCTGAATAATGGCTCTCGCACCTCGTTTCCATACCGTAATCGCGGGCCCGGCCCGTAAGAATGACCCTCAGGTAATTGAGGCGATCTGCAAAGTCGCCATTCTCCCTGGCTCTCTTGTTGAACTTGATGCAAGTGGGCAATTCATTTATCACGCCACTGCTGGCGGCCCTGGTGTGGCGCTTGCCATGCAGCACAACTATATCGGCGGCGGCGATATCCGAGACGCGGTTCCCGCTGGTGATACTGGCGCGGCGATCATGTGTGAAGACGATGTTGACTACCACATGCGCGTCAAAGCCGGGGAAGTGCTGCTGGAAAATGAAGGACTGGTTTCTGCCGGTGACGGCACGCTGGCCAAGTCAACCACACCAGCCACCGACCAGGTCCTCTTTTATTCACGCGAAAAAATCACCGTTGGCGCTGAAGCTCAGCTCGTGAAAGTTCGCAAATCAGGGAAAGCAACCGCATGAGCATGATCGTATTCAACAAAAAGCTGGTTACTGAATATAACCAGGTAAAGCAGGCGTGGAATCAGCTGCTGATGCAGCGTGAGTCCTTCAACATCAACCAGAACACTATTTCCGCCCAGTATGGCGGCGCACTGGAAGTTAACCAGGCCGCGCTGATCTCCAAAGACTACTGGCGTGAAGTGGACAACATCACCACCCGAGTCTTCCGTAATGACGAAGGCAACGGCCTGCTGGATGATCTGCTCGGTCTCGGTACGCCGATCTCTATCGGTAAAACTGCGGCGCTGTATCGCGTTTCCAGTGATGCTGGTAAGGTTCATCGCACACTGACGGGCCACGTTCCGGAAGAACTGGATAAAGTCATCTACGACGAAGCTGGTGACCCAATCCCGATCTTCAACACCGGCTACAGCCGTGAATGGCGTGAGTGGAACGGCATGCAGTCGGAAAACCTCGATGCGATGGCTGACGATCAGGAAGCGCACGTTGCGGCTATCCGTGAAGACATGGCTGACTACATGTTGTCAGGCGATGCGAAAGTGAAGGTGAAAGGCTATGTTGGCGCAGGTATCACCAACCACGCCAACACCAACCAGGTGGATCTGAGTGCATCCGGTCTGAATATTGACCTGACCACCTCAACTCCTGATGAATCAGTGGCATTCTTCACCGGCCCGTTCGCCAAACTTCTGGATGATAACTACGTGCAGGAGAAGGTTAAGCTGTGGGCATCGCCTGACATTATGCGCAACCTGAACCGACCATATTCAGATGCTGCCGGCTTCAAAGAAGGCACGGTGCTGGAATACATTCTGCGCTACGGCCGCATCGAGTCGTTCAACCAGACCTTTAAGCTGACCGGTAACCACTTCATTGCCTACGTACGCAATTCGCAGTACATCAAGACGCGCATCGCCGCGCCAGTGGGTACCTTCATGATCCCGCGTCAGAATCCGTTCGACAACTACAACACTCTGGTCTGGAGTGCTGTCGGTCTTCAAATCAAGCGCGATTTCAACGGTCGCTCTAAAGTGTTCAACGCACAGGGTTAAGGGGGCTTCGGCCCCTTCTCTACGGGAGAGAGCATGAAAAAGTTAAAGGTCGAGAAGACTGGCTGCTGGGGAACAATTAACGGCGTATTCCAGCAACTTCCAGTAGATCATGAGTTTGTTGCGATTGACGTTCCACCGGCTTTCGCTGGTCGCGTATCGGTGGTGGGCGAAGTTGAAGAGCAGGAGCTTGAAGTTGCTACGCCTAGCGCTGACGATAAAACCGCAGAGCAGGCTGACACCTCCGCTAAATCGAAAAAGGCGAAATAACCATGGCTGACCCAATCACAGTGGCAGACGTGCAGGCGTTCCTCGGTGAATTGGGTTACTCCATCCCGGGCGCGCTGCTGGATCCGATCCTCTGCGTGGTGAACAAGATTATCCCGTGCCTCGATGGCGCAGGGTATGACGACTGCACCTCGAAGCTGATCCTGATGTACGCCGCCGCGCTTATGGCTACGTCGTCCGGCGCGCGTCGCATCAAATCGCAGGGTGCGCCGTCTGGCGCGTCCCGCTCGTTTGAATATGGTGACGACAGCATTACCTGGCTGCGCGACTCGTTGGCCCGTCTCGATACCAGCGGATGCACCGGTGAGTTACCGATCAGCGCTGGTAATAGTGTCGGCCTGTTCATGGTGGTCGGGGGCTGCTGATGAAGTACAAATCAGTAACAGAAGGCAAGCCGAAGCCTCTCACCCGCGTATGGGTTGAAACCGACACCGGGCGGGAAACTACCGGCTACGTGAAATCGGATGGTGAGTGGTTCATCAACTGTCCGCACATTCGGGCGACTGGCGCGAAAGTGCTGAGGTGGAAAGAATGAAGCGAGGCGGGTTACTGAAAAACGGCCGACTTTATCGTGTTGGTGAAGTCGTCATGGACTCTTACATCCCACCGAATCCCATTAAGCGCAGTGAGCAACTGAAAGGCCAGTGTGGAAACGTGACGGTTGTTTTGAGTTGTAAGGAGGGCTGATGTCATCGGTAGCGAACTGGAGCTATACCGCCACGGCGACCATCTGGCGCAAGCTGGAAGGCAATGACGAATACGGCGACCCGCTGGGCTATGCCGAACCTGAGCAAATCCTCTGTGATTACGAAGGCGGGCTCAGCAAGAAGTTAGCCAGCCTAGGTGCCGAAATCGTCGTGAAGAACACCGTCTGGACGGAGTTCGCGCTGGCGGCCGCAGGTGATTACCTGCTGATAGGCGTGTCTACTGAAGCTGACCCGGTTGTGGCCGGTGCCGACGAGGTGCGGCAGGTTATACGCTATGCCGATACGTTCGAGCGCCTTGCGGATGATTACGCCATCCTGACGGGGGTGTAGCCATGGGCATCAAAGTGCGCGGTGTTAAGCAGTCGAAAGCCGGGCTCAACCGCATCATAAACGACGTGAAAGGGCGAAAGGTCGTCAGGGCGCTACAGTCAGCAATGATAATCGGCAGCTCACAGGCCGCACTTTACACGCCGATCGACACCTCAACACTGCTTAATAGCCAGTATCGGGAGCTGATAAACAACGGCGTTAGGCTGACAGGGCGGGTGGGGTACTCGGCCAACTACGCTGTGTTCGTTCATGATCCGAATGTGCCGCAAACCTTCCGTCGCGCCACCGCGCAGAAAGAGTTCCTCACCAAAGGCTTTGAAGACACCCGCAGCCAGATTGATGCCGTAATGCGCAAGGAGCTTTCAGTATGAAACGAGAGACATTCCACCATTTTGCAGACGGCCGCGGTCGTCGCCAGATTTTCGTTAATGGAAATAGAATTAGCCGCGTAATTTGGGCTGACGAAGAGAAGAGGGTGTTGTGTTTTCATCCTTATCCGCTAAGGCGTCATCGTAAAGAACCTTTCAGTGTTTACTCCCGGAAGCTGCGCGGGAAAATCACTGTTCTCTTTGAAAAAGAGGGCTTGAAAGCATGACCCCAGCCATGTACGAGCGCGTGCGTAACTATTTCGTTGATGCCGGGCTTACTACTGGCTTCATCGTTCAGCTGCTGGCATGGGACGATACAAAGAAGTTAACCGACGCATTCATCGTGTTCAGGCCTAACGGCGGTACCGACATTCGAAATGACCTCGGATCTGATCACTACGTGCTGGTGGATGTCATCTCCGCCAAAGATAAGCGCCGCGCAGCCGCTGAGAAGGCACAGGAAATCATTAATTTTGTCGAACAGAACGACATTACCGACGAATGCCTTGGCCTGATTCAAAACCTCGGCAATATGCCAGCACCTATCCTGACCGAAGAGGGCCGCCTGGTCTTCAGACTCCAGTTCATGTGCGTTTACGGCGAATAACCCCATCACCAACCCATCAGGCTGCCATCCGGCGGCCTTTTTTATTTGAGAGGTACACATGCAAGGCTGTGCTAATGATTTTGGCAAGCTGATCGGGAAAGTAGCTGTGCTACGCATGGCCTTTGGCTGCCCCGACGCAGTGCCAGCGCTTTCCGAGTGGAAGCGTCTCGGCGCTATGACGACCAAGGGCATCGACTATTCGATGAACACCATCAACTCCGAGGCAGATGATGCTAAAGGGCTGGTGGAGAACCTGGTCAACAACATGGATCTGACGATCTCCGGCGAAGGTGAGTTTCGCAAGTCTGATAAAGATAACGAGATCGGCGCGTGGCGTCTGTCGAAGTATATCTTTGACGAAGTCCAGGCTGGCCGCCAGCCTAACCTGTGGGTGCGGTTCGACTTTGCGGGTGAGAACGCCGGTACTTACATCCAGGGTTACATGAACACCACGTCATGGTCTGGTGATTTCGGTACTAACGATATCTCCACCTTCTCCGGCGAGTGGAAGGTCTACGACGCCGACACCGTTGTGTTTGAAGTGGCTGACTCCATCGCGGCCACTGGCGTTGAAGTAACTCCTGCAACTGCTTCTCTGGTCGTTGGCGCAACCCAGCAACTGAGCGGCGCGGTTCAGCCAACAGATGCGACTAACAAAGCGATCACCTGGACGACTTCGGATCCATCCATCGCCACCGTCAGTTCAACCGGCCTGGTGACAGCAGTTGCCGAGGGCACCGCGACTATTACGGCTACCACTGCTGACGGTGATTTCACCGACACTTGTGCAGTTAACGTGACTGCCGCACCGTAATCACTACAAAGGGCGGCGTGCTGCCCTTGATACTGGTTATGGAGAGCGATATGACCCCTTTGAAAGAAATTGGCGAGTGCCTGATTGGTGCTGGCGACCGTGAATACTTCTTCCGCCCATCGTTCCGTAACATGACTCGGATCGGCGAGCCAGAGCATATCGTCCGCACCTTCTATTCGCTGTTCAATGACAATGTGGCAAAGATGCTTGAAGCGGCGCGAGAGATTCACAGTGCGATACCAGAGCATCAGCGCAGATTTTACGCTCATTACTTCGGCGATGTTTCCATGCCTCGGTGGGCACTTGATGCAGCAGGCTCTGCCGCGTTTGTGCGTGAGGCGCTTCTCTCGGCCATTAATGTCATCCAGTCCTGCTGTGACGAGGACGTTTCAGAGCTGACAGGCTGGCATGAGCCATCACGCACTGGACGGCGAACGTTTGTATGGCGCCGCGGAGCGCTTCCGCCGGAGAACCTGATTCTGATAGCTCAGTCGCTGATCATGCATGGTGTAATCGGCCGAGCGAAGGTTCGTAAGTTGCAGAAGCACGAAAACAAGGAAACGACACCGGAGTTTCATGCGACTGAATACATCATGGCGGCGCGAAACCATTTTGGGATCGGCAGGGAAGAGGCTGAAAACCTTACCATGACCGAATTCGCCATGATGCTTAACGCCAAATACCCTGACCAGAAGGGCTTCACCAGGGAAGAGTATGACGCTGTTATGGACGATGACGATCGGCGTTGGCAGGAAATGATTGAGCGCGAAAAATCAGCAAAGAAAGCGGCCTGAGTTAATAATGGATGTACCTTAATCGCCTGACCGGGCGTAATATGGCTCGACAATAAAACTCAGGGGGTAAGAGTGAAAAAAATACTTTTGGCTTTGGTGATTCCACTGGTTCTGGCTGGCTGTAAGCCGGGCGAGGAAAAGGCAATTTCGCTGGCACAATCTGAAGTGTCCGCCAATCTACTGGATCCTGACAGCGCACAATTCCGTAACGTGAAAGTCGTGAAGATGACAGATGCCGATGACGGTCATGTTAATGCTGTTGTTTGCGGGGAAATTAACGGAAAGAACGGTTTCGGTGCCTATGCAGGGTTCCATCCTTTCTTTGTTGAGCTGAAAATGAAATCGAAGGGGATGTTCTCAAAAGGCGTCGACTACACCCTTGGTGATCACTTCCTCAGTTCGAAAGATACGCCTCCACCACCGGCCTACACAGAACGATGCCAATAAACGACACGAATAACTAACCCACCACTCGGTGGGTTTTTTTATGCCCGGAGAAAACTGATGTCTGAGAAAGCAGGCGAGATTTATTACGACATCGAGGCCGATGTATCTGGCTTGCTCAAGGCGCAGGGAAAGGCCAATAAGTCGCTCGACTCCATCGGCAACTCGGCGACCAATGCAGCCAAAAAGATGGATGAGTTGCAGACGAACATCAACCGCGTCGCCGGGGCAATTGCCGCCTCACTCGTTGTTGACTGGGGTAAGGCGTTTCTCGTTGCTGCTGACAACATGAGCCAGCTCAACGCTCGTATAGAGAGACTTACTGGTAGCGCAGCGACAGCCTCGCAGACTATGCAAAGTCTGATGCGCATCAGTTCGGCAACTGGCGGTTCGTTACAGGATACAGCTAAGCTGTGGGAGACTCTCAGCACCGCGTTGCGCGATACCGGTGCGACGAACGGTCAGGTCATCCAGCTCACCGAAACACTTCAGAAAATAGGTCGCATTGGCGGATCCTCGGCAGAGGAAATGGCGAATGCGCTGCGCCAGTTCGGGCAGTCAATTTCCTCCGGCACTGTCCGGGCGGAGGAGTTCAACTCCATCCTTGAGCAAATGCCGGAACTGGCGCGCCAGATTGCCGCCGGGATGGGTGTAAGCATCGGAGAGCTTCGTCAGCTGATGCTGGACGGGAAACTGACGGCAGAAGATGCTCTTAACGCCATTCAGAAGCAAACCGGCTCAGTCAATGCAGAGTTCGAGAAACTCCCGCGCACGCTTTCACAGGCCAATACCGCGCTGACAAACTCATTCCTGTCGATGATCGACTCTGTTAACCAGGCAACAGGTGCGAGTAACGGCCTGGTGGCAGTCATCGATTCAATGACTGCTGCACTCGACCGGCTGGTGGGTAAAGCGGCGTCGGCAGATGCTCAGATATCGGATCTGAACAGCACCGCTGAAATGTTTACTCGCCGCGCGCGCACCTGGTCATGGCTTGGGCTTGATGGCTGGGAGGCGCAAAACAAAGCGCTGGCCGGGCTGAGTAATAAAGCCGCCATGCTGGTTGGCGACCTGGCCGCTGTTTCCAAAGCATCACAGACCGCGGCTAACACAAAGCCGATCGAGATTAAAACGACCGCCTCAGCTACTGGCAGCAAAGCGAAAGGCGGAAAGTCTGCGGCACAGAAAGAAGCTGAGCAATACGCCAAAGCTCAAGAATCTGTTAATCAAAAGCTGGATGAACTGAGGCAGAAGGCCGAGCTGTCAGCTGGCAGTGTTGGTGAACTGTCCAGAGCGCAGGCCGTGCTTAATGCGCAACAGTCTCTCGGTAACACAGCCACGCAGGAACAAGTTCTGCTGGCCGGGCAACTGGCAGGAAAAGCCTGGGACAATGCCAACGCATTGCGTGAGCAGGCCAAGGCTGAACGGGAGCGCACAGAGGCTGCCAATAAGTTCAGTACCATCCAGGGTAAAACCAGCAAAACTGCCGGGCTGGATAGCCAGTATCAGAAAGACATTGCTGACATCCAGCTTTACGCCCAGCTTTACCCGCAGAAGATCGGGGAGGCTGAGGCAGCGCGTGCCGCTATCGAGCAGCAGTATCGTGATCAGCGTAACGCTGCAATGTGGGAAGAATGGGCGCAACAGAACGCGGCCACTCAGGCAGCGGCGGCGGCTTTCGACTCTCTTGGTTCGGTGGCCAGCAATGCGCTGACCGGCATTGTCACAGGCAGCATGTCAGCCAGCGATGCGATGAGAAGCATTGGCATGACCGTGCTGAACAGCGTTGTTAACTCGTTCGTTCAGATGGGCATTGAGTGGGTTAAGTCGGCCCTCATGGGACAGACGGCCACTACCGCGGCGGTTGCGGCATCCACCACGGCACAGGCGGCTGGCATCGCAACCACGACGGCGACATCTACCGCGGCGGCGGCGGCCACAACGGCAGCATGGACTCCGGCGGCCATCATGTCATCCATCGCATCATTCGGTGGCGCGGTAGCGATCGGTATCGGTGCTATGGCTGGCATCCTGGCACTGTCAGGAAAGCGTAAGAACGGCGGGCCTGTCTCGGCTGGTGGGATGTATCAGGTCGGCGAAGGCGGCATGCCGGAGATCTACCAGGCCAGTACCGGTAAGCAGTACATGATACCGGGCGACAATGGCAGGGTGATCAGCAACAAGGAGATGACTGCTGGCGGCGGAGGGGTAGTTATCAACATCCAGAACTACACGTCATCGTCCGTTGATGCACAGGCTGGCACTGATGCAAATGGTGGGCTTACCGTTGATGTCATTGTTGCAGACCTGAACAACGGCGGGCCAATCAGTAACGCCATAACCAGCAACATGAATGTTAAACGCACGCCAAGGGGGCAGGGCTGATGCCAATTATCGACTATCCCGACTGGCTGCCGCTGGCGCAGAAGGCCAGCAAAAACATGACGCTCGATACCGGGTTCCAGACCGATCAGCCAGCGGTCGGCCCGGCTATCTTCCAGAACCTTACCGACGACCTGAAAGTGACCTGGTCTCTGACGTGGATCTTTACCCTGGCTGAGGAGCGAGCTTTTCAGCAGTGGCTGCGCAGCCCGAACTATCTCAACCGGGGACTGAACTGGTTCCGGATGAATATCAACCTAGGTGGCAGTGGCCTCCAATTGCAGGAGCTTCACTTCACGCAGATGCCGGTACAAACCAGTATCGACGGCGGAGTGGTGACCTGGACGGGAACCGTTATTGCCAACCACCTGTACAACGCCGATGACGAGTTTGACGACGTAATTGTTGAGTTGCCGCCGCCATGGCCTTCAGTGCTTGATATCGTGGTGACTGGCTATCCGGACGGACGCGATCCGGAATCTTTACCGAGAGTGCCGTGATGCCTACCTTCAGAGCTTATAAGCAGCAACGCCCGACGCGCGGACTGTACGATACCATCACGTTCTACCATCCATCATTTGGCTATGTGCGCCTGGTCGATAAGCAGTTCTTCCCGAAGACGCTCGGCGGCCAGATGTTCATGCCAGCGCGTTTTGAAATCGAAGAGAGCCAGCAGAGCGGAACTCCGGTGATCGATGCGACCGTGAAGTTAGGGCGGCTGTCGTCTGACATCAAAGCTCTCATGAAGCAGTGGAAAGGGGCGGCTCGGCTAACAGCTATTACGGCCACGCGGCAGATCTTCGACAGCGGCGATGTGTCGGTACCGATAAAGTCGTGGCAGCTTTACGTCAAGACGGTGGACATCGATGCCGACGCCGCATCGGTCACTCTGTCTGTCACCAACCCGCTTAACAACAACATCGGAAGGCTCTATGACCCAACGGAATACACTGGCCTTCAGTACCTCTGATTTTATCAGCAGGATGATAGGCGTGCCGTGGGCTAACCGGGCCTGCTCATTCGAAAAGACTGATTGCTGGGGGCTGGTTGTGCTGTATTACCGGCACGTTCTCGGCATTGAAATACACCAGACACCGGACTACGAAGCCGGTGAGGATTTCTTCACCTGCTATCAGGGAGACGTCGTTTTCTGGCGCAGGGTCGATAAGCCGGTGGAGGGCGGGATATTCGTCGGGTACCGCGGCGCGCAACCGGCGCATGTTGGGCTGGTGCTTAACAGGCAGGCGCTGCATTCACGCGGCGAGAACGGAAGCGTGCGCATGGACTCGTTGCTGGTCATTCAGCGGGCATTCACCAAAGTGGAGTTTTTCGAATATGGCGCTGGTTGAGATATCGAATTTTCCAGGAACGCCTAAGCTGCGTTGCAGGGTGCCAAACGGCACCCTTTTTTATGACTGGCTGGCGGCCAATGACGCCACTTTCCACCGCGATCTGCTGATCGTCCGCAACGGCGTAAAGCTGGGCGACGATGATGAGCTGGCGTTTGAGCTGAGCGAGTTGGACCACATCCAGATATTCGACCAGCCAAGGGGTATTGTCGATGACATCCTGAGCCCGATCTTTAAAGTGGTTGGTCAGGTATTTTCTTTCCTGGCGCCGAAGCCAGCTATTGCAAACAACGGCGGTAATACCGTCGACTCGCCCAACAATAGCCTGACCGGTCAGACAAACACCGCGCGCGTCTACAAAGCCAAGCCGGACATCTACGGGCAGATTCGTTCGTTCCCGGATCTGATCCAGGAATCAGTATTCGAATACGTACACCAGACTTCCACAGACGGCGGCCTGAAGTACGTCACTGAATGGATGTGTATTGGGATCGGCAAATACGATTACGAGTCTGTGCGCTACTCAGAATCAAGCCTGGGCTCTCTGGCTGGTGCCGAATTCCAGTTTTTCCAGCCAGGAGAAGTTATCCCGCAGATCGTCGAGGGATACGGGTTCGATGACGTCGACGGGCAGGAGGTCCCCGGGCAGAACGAAGCCAGCGACTTCCCTATAGAAACAGCAACGGCAAACACGGTGGTCAGCGGAACGTATTCCGGCGGCCAGATAGCGATGAAAATCGTGAAACAAGCTGAGTTCGACTATTTCATGGGGCTGGTGCTGCCGCACGCGGTGACCTTCACCATCAATGTGACGTACAGCACGGCCTCCGGCAACGTGACTACCGATGCTACATTCTCCGGCACGCTGATTTCCGCCGTTGAAACAAACGACGGTGCAGTGGTTAACCCGGTGCGCTGGTACACGTTTACGATGAACCAGCTCGAAGGACCGCAGGACATCCCGGCGAATGCCACGATCAACACCACGAAATTCATCCTCAACGATAACGAGGCGTTGGTGGTTGGCCCATTCTTCTCACCGGTTGAATCCACTCAGCTGTGGCTGCATACCCAGTCCAGCCTCGGCGGGAAGAAGGAGACAAACTGGAAGGTTGTCATCTGGAAAATCGACGACGACTACAACCAGGTCCCGGGAACGCAGCAGACGTTCACGTACCGGCAGACGACGCCGCACCAGTCAACGAGTGAGGTATTCTACCGCACTGACAAAATCACACCGACCGGCGGCTTCGGGAAGTACGCCGTCAGCTTCCAGCGCACGGATAACTCCGGCGACGCGTCACTGCTCAAGGTCGAAGAGATCCACAGCATCAACATCAGGACAAACGTCGTTCACCCGACCGACACGCTTGTGCGAGTAAAAGTCCGGGCGACAGAGAACGCTCTTGGCAGCCGCGAGCGCAAATATAACGCACTGGTGACGCGCCATACCATTACGTACGACCTGGACACGCAGACGGTGGATTACACCCTGAGGCCGTCGCGCTCGTTCGCTGATGCAGTGGCTCACACCTGGCTCATCATGGGTGAGCAGCCGGTAAGCAGCATTGACCTGTACGGGCTGTACTCGATCGCCGAAAGCCTGCCTGATGAGCGACTGGGCTACTTCGACTACACGTTTGACGACGAGAACGACTCACTCGGCGATCGCGTGCAGGCGATCTGCAATGCGGCGTCGGTGGTGGCGTACTGGGATGACGGCGTGCTGACGTTTACTCGAGACCAGAAGGTTGATTACCCGGCGGCCGTATTCAACCGGGCGAACATGAAGACTGACGAGTACAAAATGACGTACGAAGCTACTCTTCCGGGCGGTTATGACGGCGTTCAGGTGTCCTACGTCCACCCGACAACGAACAACAAGACGTACATCAACTACCGGGTTCTGAACGGCGCTATCGTTGAACAGGAAGCGGAGAACCCGAACAAGCTGGAGATCGTCGGCTTCCGTAATGAGTATCAGGCCCGGGAGCGAGCTCTGCGAGAAACCAAGCGCCTGATCTACTCGCGCGTGAAGATGAACGCCAAGGTGTTTGAGGACGGCATTATCCAGGTCGGTAGCGTCATTCAGATGCCCGACATCTACGACAGCAACCAGCAACAGGGTTACATCACCGGGCGCGCCGGTAATAACTTTGATACCAGCGAGCCGATCACGTTTACCGGTTCGATGTATGTGCTGGTGACAGACAGCCTGGGTAACCCGACGCTGCGCTATCCAGCGGCTGCGCGTGGCGACACGAAGTACGGATTCACCGCGGCTATCCCCAACATTCAGCTCAATATCTGGAACGGAGACACTGTGCAGCTCCCGTCGCGCTATCTCATTGCGACAGTTGAGGAACTGGACAGTCAGCTATGGACGGTCAATAGCATCAAACCGAACACAGATAACACGGTATCTCTGACCGTCGCTGAATACAGCGACGCCATCTACCAATAAGAACCGTCCCCCCGACCAACCGAACCCGGCCACCGCGCCGGGTTTTTTTATGGAATCAATATGGCTACGCAACCTACCAATTTGCCTGTACCAAGCGAATCTTATCGCGACCTGAAGTTTAACGCGGGGAAAATTGACGAATTCGTTACGTCTTTAACGCTGCAATACATCGATCGCTTTGGCAATGCTCATTACACCATCGAAGGCCTGCGCTGGCTTGCGCAGCAGGCTATTGCCCAGTATGGATGGATACCTGTAGGCACCTTCCAGGATGGTGCTACGTTAACTACTCCTAATCAAATACTGAAAGATGAAACAGATGGAGAATATTACCGTTGGGATGGGGCCTTTCCAAAACTTGTACCTTCCGGATCCACTCCTTCAACATCCGGAGGAACTGGCGTAGGGGCATGGCTTAGCGTGGGGGATTCTACTCTTCGTGCTATGCTAGCAGCGCCAGGAGGAGACAAGCTGATAGGTAGTTCATGGGGTGGGTCTAGCGTTTGGGAGGATTACCCTTACAAAGGTAGCGTTAAGCCGTCGAAGGTTATTTACCCATCGATGAATACTACTCAGATACAGTCAATCCTTTCATCAGCTGGTCAGATATACGTTTCATCAGGAACTTATACAACCAGCACGGCATGGGCGATATATCCAAACACGGAAATTTGGTGGGATCCTGGAGCAACATTATATCCCGCAAACAATAACATGACTGTAATGACCTGTGATCCGACAATTTCAGGCGGAAATGGGGTAAGGAATGTTAAGTTACACAACGTAAGAATTGACATTAGTGGGAAGACAGGTTGTAAAGGATTTGTAGGGATAAAATTCAGAAACCATGGCCATCTTGACATGATGTGGGTCAATATGGGAACTGCCGCAAACAGCGTTGGAATTGAAATTGGCACTCTATGTTACGGTCTAAAAGTAGATGGTTGTGAAGTTATCGGTGGGGGCAGTGGAGCTATTAGGCTTCTTTTAAGAAACGGCGCAAATGCTATAACAGTTACTGGTTTTGATGGTTATTCAGGCACGCCAGAAATTGATATGCCCCAGTACGGAATAATTGTTAGACATGGTCTTAATGGTGAGACGACGTGGGACTATGTGAATACATTCCCGACTGAAGCCGTAGTATTTGTAGGTGGATTTAGTCAAAATTGCAGTCAATATGGGTTCCTTGACCAAGCGCAAGGCACTAAGGTTTATGGTATGTACTTCGAGAACAACAGTTCATCAGATGTACGTATGTCTTCCTCAGTAGGTGCTTTGTTTCACAGATGCACCCATTCATCTCCGACTGCCGGATTACCTGCCAATGCCTACAGCGCGAGCAATGGTACACTCAATGCATTAATTGATGAGCCAGTGTACGGTAGTCGTGCTGGCGGCTTCTTCAAGATTGATGGTGGCTCAGATGGGACTGTCACAGGTATTGTGGTTAACATCAACACATGGAAGTCAGACCAAGGCATCACAGAGGCAGACCTCGGTGTGCTTAGTGCAGCCAAGGTCAATCGCCATGGCGTGCTACAGTTGCCTGCCGGCACTCTGAACCTTAACATGGGCTTCCGGTGGTATCGTCGTAATGTGACCTCAGGTGAAAACATTGCATTCACTGGTACGCCTTACGATGGGCAGGAAGTTAACATTCTGCTTCGTGGTTCAAACATTGCATCCCTGTCTGTTGCAGGTGTCCCTGTGAACGTGACAGGTGCCAACACATCTACTATCAAGATGACAATAGTTAAGCTTGTCTACTCGAAAGTAGTAGGTGCTTGGGTTATCAGCACTGGAGAGTGGAACGCGACAGCATAAAGAAGTGTAAGGGCTGCAATGCAGCCCTTATATCAGTAAGATCCTACCTTTTCACCAATTTTAACCACAACAACATTGTCGATAATCCTGATAGAATCCTTGGATGGCCACACGTTCATCTCAGAAACGTCTTTCTTAACATTTTTTGCAAAACTTCTTGGCGCTGGAATTGTGTTCGCAATTCCATAAGATGAGATAAAGCTCGCTATTCTTGCTGTATTCCCACCATCCCATGCAAAGAAAGAACTACCAAAAACATTAGACTTAGGTAGCTTGTTCCACTCACCTCCATTCGAACCACCATAAAAGTATATTTTGAACTGTTTCCCAGAAATGCTTGGTTGTACTGACTCAGCTGCATTAACTATTGCACTAGCCATCCTGACATCATACTGTCTGGCAAGGAAATCTGAGTGAAATAAAGCAGAGGCATTAACAGATGAAGAACACAGCAAACCGAAAGATGCAGCAGTTGAAAGCGTTCTTTTATTTATTAACGATAAAGCCAAAGTTAATATAAATGAAAATGCGACTGGAGCAGCCGTGAAAGTTCTTGGGGCCTGATTAGCACCGAATAGATAAACAATAACAAAAGGCATAAAGGCAATGCACGGCATCATAATTGCTTCTACATGCATTCCCTTCACAAAAAGATACACGGCGACCATTAAGGCTACCAGTATAGCTAATGTATATACATTAATGCCGTAGAAAATATCGAAACTTAGAAGCCCTGCTGTGAATCGGTATAAGAAGGATATGGTCTCAGATGGCGTGATATTACCCCAACTAACCGTCTGGCTAAGATATGAGCTTGAGTTAATATCAAATATTAACTGAGCTATCTTATTCAAGATGAAATACAAGCCAATAGAAATTAAAGTTAACACGGCAACCAAAGATAGCAATCTTAGAGACTGCTTCATTGGCATTCTGTTAGATACAACATAACACATTGCGATCAAAGGAACAAAGTTGAACATGGATTGGTAAATTGATATAGAGCCAACCATACACAGAATAGATAAAGTTACATTTTTCTTATTCCTATCTCCCGCAAGGATCAACCATGCAGACAAAGCACCCAATAAAAAAGATATAGCTACCGTATCTGCTTGATTAATAAATTGAATTTGATAAGCAAGCTGAGGAATAGAAAAGAATAAAACAGAGCAAATGCTTGCCAAGAATATGTCTTTGAATAAAGTAATTGATATAATAAATGAAGATAAGGCAAAAATAAAAAGTCCAAATGCCACAGTTGCAAATGGAACATATGGTTCTGGGAGGATGTAAAGCTTTAACAGCGAATGTAGCCACCTGCCGAGAGAAATTGTTACTGAAAAATTATCTCTATATTCACCATCAATTGAAATAGTGAAATTAAATAGTGCATATCCATAAGCTGCCAATGAAGATATGACAGAACACAGAATCACTGGCAAGTATTTCTTGTCATAGTGCATTTTTCTTTCCTTTCAAAATATATCTCGGTCTTTGTTTTACTTCTATGTATATGCGCCCAATGTATTCACCAAGTACGCCGATCCCAATCAACTGAACTCCACCAAGGAATAAAACTGATACCAGGAGCGATGGATATCCTCTTACAGCGTTTCCAAAGGCAATGGTCCCGATAATCATCCACGCTCCGTACAGGAATGCTGCACCGGCAACAAAGAGGCCGATGTAAGTCCACATGCGAAGCGGGAAAGTGGAGAAACTAGTGATACCCTCAAGTGCCAGGTTCCATAGCTTCCAGCCGTTGAATTTCGTGCTACCGGCCACTCGTTCTGCGCGGGCATATTCAACGACATCGGTGCGGCCACCAACCCAACTCAGAACTCCTTTCATGAAGAGATTGCGCTCCGGCATGAGCTTTATGTTTTCTACAACGTCGCGAGACATGAGCCGGAAGTCGCCAACGTTTTCCTCAATTTTCGGATTACTGATTTTATTGTGAAGCTTATAGAACCACTCTGCGGTCTTGCGTTTCAGGCGGCCATCGGTGGATCGGTCAGCGCGTTTAGCGAGCACCATATCTGCACCGTCCTGCCATTTTTCGATCAGGTGCGGAATAACCTCGATAGGGTCCTGCAAGTCGACGTCAATTGGGATAATCGCTTCTCCGGTGGCACAATCAAGACCAGCGAATAGCGCAGGCTCTTTCCCAAAGTTGCGAGTGAACGACAACGGAACCACAAGCGGATCGGCAGTAGCAAGCGCGTTAATAATTGATTCTGTCGCGTCTTTACTGCCGTCATTGATGAATACTATCTCTACTTCATGCTGCTGAAGCCCTTCAAATTCCCGAACCGTTTTATAAAAAATAGGTATCGCGTCTTCTTCGTTGAAGACGGGAACGACCAGAGAAATTTTCATTTCGCATCCCTAAAGACAATGAACTTTGAATAGATAAAACCGCACACCAGACTGATTGCGGAGAAGAGAATGAGAGTCACAATTGGAGCCATACCGGACTTATCGGCAGCCCAACCAACAGCTGCGCTCAAGGATCCCATAAACCCGACATACAGCATGTAGCGCATC
The DNA here is from genome assembly GCF_004136695.1 of Enterobacter cloacae complex sp. 677-3DZ2D5B. Lineage (NCBI taxonomy): Bacteria > Pseudomonadati > Pseudomonadota > Gammaproteobacteria > Enterobacterales > Enterobacteriaceae > Enterobacter > Enterobacter cloacae complex sp. 677-3DZ2D5B. The sequence goes on from NZ_QFLS01000010.1 coordinate 270,851, forward strand.
GTGGTTGTCGAGGACTTAAACGTGAACCTGGCGTTTGCAAAGAAGCTGAACGACACCGCCACGACGAATCCGGCAAAGTTGCCAAGTGCCTGGCCTGTATGAAATGCGTAGATGCAAACGGCAAACACAACCCAGTGAATGAGCGTATTGATAACACCTATTGATGTGTACTTGGCGAATAACTTTAACATGATAAAAATCAGTGAATTCTGAAAGGCCTGAAGTGTAGCACCACAAAGACTATTGATCGATACCGCCGATCGATAATACTGTATGCATATACAGTAACTATCGGAGGTGAGTTATGGGATTCCCGAGTCCAGCTGCTGATTACGTTGAATCGCGCCTGTCTCTTGATGAGGCGCTTATCCAGAAACCTGCTGCTACGTACTACATGCGAGCGGGTGAGACCATCTACCGCTGCGGCATCATGAAGGATGCACTCTTGGTCATCGATTCGTCGCTTAAGCCATGTGACGGCTCGCTGCTTATCTGTGACTGCAACGGTGAGTTTAAAGTAAAGAGGTATCGCACATACCCTCAGCCGCATCTTGAGAATGTGGCTAACGGGAAAAAGGAGAGGCTACCTGGCAATGACGAGGGTATTAGCGGATCGCTACCAATATTCGGGGTAATTACGTACATCATCAACGATGCGCGAACAGGTGAGTTTGATGATTGCCCGGTGATGTAGAAAGGAAATTACACGGCTATACCATGAGGCATGGCTGTGTACTCTCTGTGTCACAGATGTGTCATGCATTGCAGAGTCACGACGAAACTCAGAGGCTTATAACGACACGTAATGACACAAATCCGGTGCGAGCGCGGAAAAACTAATGATATTACAGTGTGTTAAATAGTACTCTACGTTCTTCTAAGCCGTAGGTCGTAGGTTCGAATCCTACAGGGCGTGCCATTTAAAAACAGGCGCTTACGCCAGTTTCAAGCCAGCCTGATTTTCTTCATGAAACACCCATCGCGAAAGTAGCGTTAACGCACATTTTTCACAGCACAATTGACTGTTATAACAGTATTTTTCTTACGCTGTGGCAATTTTATTATTCCTCTACCATGCTCATATCACCTCACTCTCACTCGTGGGGCTTTTTGTAGTTGCTGATTAATCTCAAGGAAAAAGGTTATGAAAAAAACGACTGCTATTTTGATGGGCGCTGCATTTCTGTTTACCACCAATACCTTTGCGGCTGAACTGCTGACGAAAAACGAGTTTGAGAAAGTTGAATCACAGTATGAAAAAATCGGTACCGTGAGCACGGCTAACGAAGTCTCTGTCGACGATGCGAAAAAAGAGCTGGTCGAAAAGGCCGATAAAGAAGGTGCTGATGTACTGGTGCTGACTTCCGGTAATACAAACAACAAAATTCACGGCACCGCCGATATTTACAAGAAAAAATAATACCTTAGTAACCACCCCTGTTTCGGGGTGGTTGCGCGCCCTACCTCCCACCCAACATTGTTTCTTGCCGCTTCTCGCTCAGAGAGGCCGTTGACACTTGATTACGTTTACATAATGCGTATAGTTCTCATTTGCATTTCTTTTAATAACTTTTAAGGCCCGACAACGGGTCATTTTTGCGCGCACGTTAAGAGCTCATTATGAACAACACCACAATGCACAAAACGCTGCTGGCGATTGCCATCGGCGCGGTAACCCACTCCGCTTTTGCGGCGGATGAGAAAAAAGAGGACACCATCGTCGTCCAGTCCACGGCGGGGAGTGATTTCAAACCCGGCGGCGACCAGCTGGTGCCCGCCTTCCTTGACGGGCAGGTGGCGAACGGCGGGCGCATGGGTATGCTCGGTCAGCAGAACGCCATGGACGTGCCATTCAATATCATCAGCTACACCTCGAAGCTGGTGGAAGATCAGCAGGCGAAAACCATTGCTGACGTGGTTGCCAACGACGCGGGCGTGCAGTTCGTTCAGGGTTACGGCAACAGCGCGGAAACCTTCCGCATTCGCGGCCTGAAGTTTGACGGCGACGACATGACTTTTGGCGGATTGTCCGGCGTACTGCCGCGTCAGGTGGTGGATGCCCAGATGGTCGACCGCATCGAGATCTTCAAAGGGGCCAACTCCCTGATGAACGGCGCCGCAAGCTCGGGCGTGGGCGGGATGATCAACCTTGAGCCAAAACACGCGGGCGACACCCCGCAGGCGAAAGTGGGTGTGGACTACACCTCGGATTCCCAGATTGGCACCACGCTGGATGCGGGTCGTCGCTTTGGCGATAACGACCAGTTTGGCGCGCGTGTGAACCTCGTGCATCGCGAAGGGGAAACCGGCGTGCCGAATGACCGCCGCCGCACCACGCTGCTCTCCACCGGCCTGGATTACAAAGGCGACCGTTTCCGCACCTCGCTGGACCTGGGCTACCAGAAAAAAACCTTCCACGGCAGCCCGACCAGCGTCAACATCTCGGCGGTGGATTTTGTGCCTGAACCGCCGAAGAACGATCGCAACTTCTCGCAGAAGTGGGCCTACAGCGATATCGAAAACGAGTTCGGGATGTGGCGCAGCGAGTATGACATCACCGATAGCTGGACGGCGTATACCGGTCTCGGCGCGCAGCACGCGCACGAAGAAGGGATCTACAGCGCGCCGAAGCTCCTCGATAAGAGCGGTAATGCGGTGGTCAGCCGTCTTGATACCAACCGCATCAGCGATTCTGTCAGCGGCATGGCGGGCATTCGCGGTAACTTCACTACCGGATTCGTCTCGCACAAGGTCAATGTTGGCTATTCGGCGATGACCAAAAACGAAAAGATCGCGTGGAAAATGTCGGCGACGAAGGATAATCCGACCACCAACATCTACCACAACACCGGCGTCGATATGCCGGACAGCTCCAACCTCAACGGCTCAGGCGGCAAATACAGCGATCCGCTGACCAGCGGGCGCACCCGCACGCAGGGTTGGCTGCTGAGCGATACCCTGGGCGTGCTGGACGACAAGCTGCTGTTCACCGCAGGCGCGCGGCATCAGAAAGTGGTGATTCGCGGGTACAACAAAATCACCGGTGCGGAAAACGACGCGGACGGTTTCGACGGCAGCCGCTGGATGCCCACCTACGGCGTAGTCTATAAACCGTGGGAGGAAATTTCCCTCTACGCCAACCACACCGAGGCGTTACAGCCCGGTGAAACCGCGCCTCGCTCAGCAAACAACTACGGCCAGAGCACCGGTATCGTTCACTCTAAGCAGAACGAAGTGGGCGTAAAGGCGGACTTTGGCCGCGTGGGCGGCTCCCTGGCGCTGTTTGAGATCAAAATGCCGTCGGCGATCCTTGACGACAGCGGACACTACGGCCTGGATGCAGAACAGCGTAACCGCGGCGTGGAGCTGAACGTCTTCGGCGAGCCAATGCTCGGGATGCGTCTGAACGCCAGCGCCACCTGGTTGCAGGCCGAGCTGACCAAAACCAAAAACGGCGTCAATCAGGGCAACGATGCGATCGGTATTCCGAGCTTCTACGCCGTGCTGGGCGCAGAGTACGATATCAAGCCGATTGAAGGCCTGACGGCGACCGCGCGCGTTAACCACTCCGGCACGCAGTATGCCGATCTTGCGAACAGCAAAAAGCTGGACAGCTACACCACGCTGGATCTGGGCATGCGCTATCGCTTCGCGGTGAACCACAATGAAAATCAGATGACCGTACGGGCAGGTATCGACAACGTGACCAACGAGAACTACTGGTCAAGCGTGGACGATTCCGGTACTTACATTACTCAGGGCGAGCCGCGTACCTTTAAGGTCTCGGTTGGCTACGAGTTCTAAGCGTTCCACCTCGTTATCCGGGGCAGGGACGCCCCAATCCCTTCGTTGTCGTGTTATAAAATTGTAATAAAAGCTTCTTACACTGGTCGCCACAACCTTACCTCTTGGCCAATGACAGGAAGCCGCTATGGGCAGACCCCTCAAATCCGTATTTAAAAAAGAACATCGCGACGATATCAGTAACCGCAGCGCTAACCCGGTATTCTCCGAGGTTGCAGAAGTGTTCCTCTCGCGCCGCCGTTTTCTCCAGATGGGGGCCGTAGCGGGGGCTGCCGTATCATTCCCGTATCTGATCACACCCGAAAATGCCATTGCCGCGGTATCGAAGCCTTCCGCGCTGGCAAAAGCGGTTTCCCTGGGCTTTACCAGCATCGACGTCTCTACGGAAGACACGGTCAGGGTGCCGGAAGGTTATATCGCCCGCCCGTTCTATCGCTGGGGCGATCCGACGGGGATCAAGGACAACATGCCGGCCTTTAAGCCGGACGCCAGCAATACCACAGACGAACAGGCTGTGCAGGCGGGCATGCACCACGACGGCATGGCGTGGTTTAGCCTGCCGCAGGGGGCGCAAAACCCGGAGCATGGACTGCTGGCGCTGAACCATGAGTACATCGACAACGGAATGCTGTTTACCGACGGTACGGCGAACTGGAGTCTCGACAAAGCCCGCAAGGGGCAGAACGCGATGGGCGTGTCGGTGGTGGAAGTGAAAAAAACGGGCAGCGGCTGGGAGGTGGTGCGTCCGTCTTCCTTCGCCCGGCGTATTACCGTCAATACGCCGATGCAGCTTACCGGCCCGGCGCGGCATCAGGATTTAATGAAAACCGCCGCCGACCCGCAGGGGGAACGCGTTCTGGGCACCATGCAGAACTGCGCCAACGGCCACACGCCGTGGGGCACCTATCTCACCTGCGAGGAGAACTGGTCGGATATTTTTGTCAAAAAAACCGATCTCAACCCGCTGGAAAAACGCTACGGGATCAGCGACAGCGATGAATCCTACCGCTGGAACGAGGTGGACGAGCGATTTAGCGTTGATAAAACCCCTAACGAACCTAACCGCTTCGGCTGGGTCGTGGAGATCGATCCCTACAACCCGACCTCCACCCCGCGCAAGCACACCGCGCTCGGCCGCTTCAAGCATGAGGGGGCCGCCGTCACGCTCGCCGCCGATAATCGCGTGGTGGTCTACATGGGCGACGACCAGAAGTTTGAGTACATCTATAAGTTTGTCTCGGATAAAAAATACGATCCCGCGAACCGGGAAGCTAATATGCAGCTGCTGACGTCCGGCACGCTGTACGTCGCCAGGTTCAACGAGGACGGCAGCGGCGACTGGCTGCCGCTGATCTTCGGGCAAAATGGCCTGGATAAAAGCAACGGTTTTGCAAGCCAGGGCGATCTGCTGATTAAAACCCGTCTGGCGGCCGACGTGGTGGGAGCGACGAAAATGGACCGCCCCGAGTGGATAGCGGTCGATCCGCACGCCAGCGGCAGCGTCTACTGTACGCTGACCAACAACAGCGATCGCGGTAAAGAGGGCAAGGCACCGGTCGACGCCGCTAACCCGCGTGCCAACAACTTGTTTGGGCACATCATGCACTGGCACGAAGAGGGTGCCGATCCTGCCGCCGCACGCTTTAAGTGGGATATTCTGGTCATGGCCGGGCGCACCGACGGCGACGATCCCAAAGCCAAAGGCTCGATGCAGGGCGCGGCATTTGGCAGCCCGGATGGGTTGTCGTTCGATCACCAGGGCGTGCTGTGGATCCAGACCGACGTCTCTTCCAGCACCATCAATAAGAAAGCCTACGAGGGGATGGGCAATAACCAGATGGTGGCCACCATTCCGGGCACCAACGAGTATCGCCGTTTCCTGACCGGGCCGCGCGGATGTGAAATCACCGGCATTGCGTTTACGCCGGACAACCGCACGCTGTTTATCAACATTCAGCATCCGGGGGAGGGCGGGGATGATATTACCGACCCGGCCAATCCGCGCGCTGTTTCCAACTGGCCAGACGCCAGCCCGAACGGGCGTCCGCGATCGTCAACGGTGGTGATTACCAAAGCGGACGGCGGGATCATCGGGTCGTGACGTTTATCCGCCGGGCGCATGCGCTGGCCCGGCGTTAAGCTTGCTACCACCAGCATGAAGTGTTAAAACGTGCCCCTTCTAAAAAAGAGACAGGGGTAGGGCGTGAAAGACGCGTCATCCGCTTCAGGCCATGGTAGCGCTGAAGCTTCGTCGGATCAGAGTCCGACGCTGCAACGTGGTTTGCAAAATCGACATATTCAGTTAATTGCCCTTGGCGGCGCGATCGGTACCGGGCTCTTTCTCGGCATCGGCCCCGCCATTCAAATGGCTGGCCCGGCGGTTCTGCTGGGTTACGGTATCGCCGGGATTATCGCCTTCCTGATCATGCGCCAGCTCGGCGAGATGGTCGTTGAAGAGCCGGTGTCCGGCTCCTTCGCACACTTTGCCTATAAATACTGGGGGCCGTTCGCAGGTTTCCTCTCCGGCTGGAACTACTGGGTGATGTTCGTGCTGGTGGGCATGGCCGAGCTGACCGCCGCCGGCATCTATATGCAGTACTGGCTCCCGGACGTGCCAACGTGGATTTGGGCCGCGGCCTTCTTCATCATCATTAACGCCGTTAACCTTGTGAACGTCCGCCTGTATGGCGAGACCGAGTTCTGGTTCGCGCTGATCAAGGTGCTGGCGATTATCGGCATGATCGGCTTTGGCCTGTGGCTGCTGTTCTCCGGCCACGGCGGCGAGCGCGCCACGATCGATAACCTGTGGCAGCACGGCGGCTTCTTGGCGACTGGATGGAAAGGGCTGATCCTCTCGCTGGCGGTCATTATGTTCTCCTTCGGCGGGCTGGAGCTGATTGGCATCACCGCGGCTGAAGCGCGCGATCCGCACAAAAGCATTCCGAAAGCGGTCAACCAGGTGGTGTACCGTATCCTGCTGTTTTACATCGGCTCGCTGGTGGTGCTGCTGGCGCTCTACCCGTGGGTGGAAGTGAAATCTGACAGTAGCCCGTTCGTGATGATCTTCCACAATTTGAACAGCAACGTGGTCGCTTCGGCGCTGAACTTCGTCATTCTTGTGGCGTCGCTGTCGGTCTACAACAGCGGGGTTTACTCCAACAGCCGCATGCTGTTTGGCCTCTCCGTACAAGGCAACGCGCCGAAGTTCCTCACTCGCGTCAGCCGTCGCGGCGTGCCGGTCAACTCGCTGTTCCTTTCTGGCGCTATCACCTCGCTGGTGGTGCTGATTAACTATCTGCTGCCGAAAGAGGCGTTTGGCCTGCTGATGGCGCTGGTTGTCGCCACGCTGCTGCTGAACTGGATCATGATCTGCCTGGCGCACCTGCGCTTCCGCGCGGCGATGCGCCGCAAGGGGCGCGAGACGCAGTTTAAAGCGCTGCTCTATCCGGCGGGGAACTACCTCTGTATCGCCTTCCTCGGCCTGATTCTGGTGCTGATGTGCACCATGGATGAGATGCGCCTGTCAGCGATGCTGCTGCCGGTGTGGGTGGTGTTCCTGTTTATTGCATTTAAGCTCTCGCGCAAAAAGTAGCGCGGTTTTCTCCCTCTCCCTGTGGGAGAGGGCCGAGGTGAGGGCACCAGACCGCACCAAACCAGACCACACCACACTGCCTGCCTTCACGCCCGGTGGCGCTGCGCTTACCGGGCCTACAAAGTATCACTCCACCTTTATCGTGACCCCCCTCCCAATTCCGTTTCGATCCACAGGATCTTTATTTTGTAATCGATTACTTTTTATTTGAACTGTTTTGTAATCGATTACTTTTTCCGGGTGAGGCTTATCATGGTGTCAACTGAAAGTAGTGAAAAGGCGATAGTGCAACACCGGCTGCTGGTGCCGCGTCTGTCGCTGATGATGTTTCTGCAATTTTTTATCTGGGGTAGCTGGTCGGTCACACTTGGCCTGGTGATGACCCGGCACAACATGTCTTTGCTGATTGGCGACGCGTTCTCTGCCGGGCCCATCGCTTCCATTCTTTCGCCGTTCGTGCTCGGGATGCTGGTGGACCGCTTCTTCGCCTCGCAGAAGGTGATGGCGGTGATGCACCTCGCGGGCGCGGTGATCCTCTGGTTCGTGCCGGGGGCGCTGATTGCTGAGAATGGCGCGCTGCTGATTGGCCTGCTGTTTGGCTACACGCTCTGCTATATGCCGACACTGGCGCTGACCAACAACATTGCGTTTCACAGCCTGGCGAACGTGGATAAAACCTTCCCGGTAGTGCGCGTGTTCGGCACCATCGGCTGGATCGCGGCGGGCATTTTCATCGGCGTCACCGGCGTGGCGTCCAGCGTCACCATCTTCCAGGTGGCGGCGGTCAGCTCCGTGCTGCTGGCGGTCTACAGCCTGACGCTGCCGCACACGCCAGCGCCGGCAAAAGGCCTGCCGGTTAAGGTGCGGGATCTCTTCTGCGCGGACGCCTTCGCGCTGCTTAAAACCCGCCACTTCTTCGTCTTCTCCGTCTGCGCGATGCTGATCTCTGTCCCGCTCGGCACCTATTACGCCTACACCGCCTCGTATCTGGCGGATGCCGGCATTGCCGACGTCAGCACCGCCATGTCCTTCGGGCAGATGTCTGAGATCGTCTTCATGTTGGTCATTCCTCTGCTGTTCCGCCGCCTGGGCGTGAAAGTCATGCTGCTGATCGGCATGCTGGCGTGGTTCGTGCGTTATGCCATGTTCGCGTTGGGCGTCAGCGAAGAGGGGCGCATTCTGCTGTACCTCGGCATTCTGCTGCACGGCGTCTGCTACGATTTCTTCTTTGTCGTCGGCTTTATCTATACCGACCGCGTGGCGGGCGAAAAGGTCAAAGGCCAGGCGCAGAGCATGATCGTGATGTTCACCTACGGCATCGGCATGCTGCTCGGCTCTCAGATTTCCGGCGCGCTCTACAACCGCCTGGTGGCAGGACAGACCGTGCCGCAGGCGTGGGTCACATTCTGGTGGATCCCGGCGGTGGCTGCCGCGGCGATCGCGCTGATTTTCCTTCTCACGTTTAAGTATGACGATGACAAGGCGTAACGTTCAGGAGGTGGTATGAGGACAATGAAAGGACCGGGCATTTTTCTGTCGCAGTTTATTGGCGCAGAAGCGCCGTTTAATTCGCTCGACGGGCTTGCTGAATGGGCGGCAGGTAAAGGTTATAAGGCGGTGCAGATCCCCTGCAACCATCCGCACATCTTTGACGTCGAGAAAGCCGCAGAGAGCCAGGCCTACTGCGACGACATCACCGCCAGGCTGGCCGCACACGGGCTGGTTATCAGCGAGCTGTCGACCCATCTGGAAGGGCAGCTCGTGGCGGTGAATCCGGTTTACAGCGAGGCGTTTGACCACTTCGCACCCGCCGCCGTGCGCGGTAACGAGGCGGCGCGCCGGGCGTGGGCGACGGAAAAGCTGAAGCAGGCGGCGGTCGCTTCGGCCAGATTAGGGCTGAAGGCGCACGCGACCTTCTCCGGCTCGCTGGCGTGGCCGTTTTTCTATCCGTGGCCGCCGCATAACGAGCAGCGTTTTCAGGAAGCGTTCGAGGAGCTGGCAACCCGCTGGCGGCCAATACTGGATACCTTCGACGAGCAGGGGGTGGACGTCTGCTTTGAGCTGCATCCGGGGGAAGATCTGCACGACGGCGTGACCTTCGAGCGTTTTCTGGCGCTGGTGGATAACCATCCGCGCTGCAACATTCTCTACGACCCGAGCCACATGCTGCTTCAGCAGATGGACTATCTGGCCTTTATCGATATCTTCCACGCGCGCATTAAAGCGTTCCACGTGAAGGACGCGGAGTTCCGACCCAGCGGGCGCAGCGGCGTCTACGGCGGCTACCAGCCGTGGATCAACCGCGCCGGACGCTTTCGCTCGCCCGGCGACGGGCAAATCGACTTTAAGGGCATCTTCAGCAAGCTGACCCAGTACGACTACGACGGCTGGGCGGTGCTGGAGTGGGAGTGCTGCCTGAAGGATGGCGATACCGGCGCGAGTGAGGGCAGCGAATTTATCCGCCGCCACATTATTCCCGTTTCCGGACGGGCGTTTGATGATTTCGCCGCAGGGGGCAGCCATGATTAACGTCGGGATTATCGGCAGCGGGTTTATTGGCCCGGCACACATCGAGGCGCTCAGGCGTCTCGGGTTTGTGCAGGTGGTCGCGCTCTGCGACGGTTCGCTCGTTAAGGCGCAGGAAAAGGCGCGCCAGCTAAATGTCCCGCATGCTTACGCCAGCGTGGAAGAACTGCTCGCGCACCCCAATCTGCATGCGGTGCACAACTGCACGCCGAACCACCTGCACGCGGAGATTAACCGCCAGATCCTGCGCGCGGGCAAGCACGTGTTTTCCGAAAAGCCGCTGTGCATGACGCCGGACGAGGCGCGCGAGCTGGTGGCGCTGGCGGAGCAGGCGGGCGTGGTGCATGGCGTGAGCTTTGTCTATCGTCAGTTTGCGATGGTGCGACAGGCGGCGAGCATGATGCGCGCGGGCACCCTCGGGCGGCTGTTCGCCTCGCACGGCAGCTATTTGCAGGACTGGATGCTGCTGGAAACCGACTACAACTGGCGGGTGGATGCCGCGCTCGGCGGCGCATCGCGCGCGGTGGCGGATATCGGCTCCCACTGGTGCGATACGGTACAGTATGTGACAGGCAGGCGCATTACCGAGGTGATGGCTGATTTATCCATCGTCTGGCCGAGGCGCAAGGCCAGCGCGGGTGGTCATCAGACCTTCTCCCATGACGAGCAGGCGGAGTATGAAGTCAAACCGGTCACCACCGAAGATTTTGGCTCGGTGCTGTTCCGCTTTGACGACGGCAGCAAGGGCAGCTTTAGCGTCTCGCAGGTGAGCGCGGGGCGAAAAAACCGCCTGACCTTTGAAATTAACGGCAGCGAGCAGTCGGTGGCGTGGGATCAGGAAATCCCGCAGCAGCTGTGGATCGGCCATCGCGCGCGGGCAAACCAGACGCTCACCGACGATCCAGGCCTGATGAACCCTGACGTGGCCGACAGCGCCCACTTCCCCGGCGGACATATCGAAGGCTGGCCGGACGCCTTCAAAAATATGATGGCGCAGTTCTACCGCGCCGTGCAGGCGGGCGCGATGCCGGATACGCCGCAGTTTGCGACGTTTCACGATGGCGCAAACGTGATGTATATCATTGATGCCATTGTGAAAAGCCATCAGCAGCAGCGCTGGGTGCGCGTGGAACAATAACGCGTTGCCCGGTTCGCCGGGCAATAAATTTATGGTAGCCTGCACAAAACGCTAACCGCAGGATGTGTCGTCGCTATGTCAATTCAGAAAATCGCTCAGCTGGCCGGGGTCTCCGTGGCGACGGTCTCCCGCGTGCTGAATAACAGCGACACCGTGAAGGCGAAAAACCGCGAGCGCGTTCTGCGGGCGATTCAGGAGAGCAACTACCAGCCAAACCTGCTCGCCCGTCAGCTGCGCACCGCCCGCAGCTATATGATCCTGGTGATGGTGTCCAACATTGCCAACCCGTTCTGCGCCGAAGTGGTGAAGGGCATCGAAGCCGAGGCGGAAAAGAACGGCTATCGCATTCTGCTGTGCAACTCCGGCTCGGATATTGAGCGCTCCCGCTCGGGCTTAAGCCTGCTCTCCGGCAAAATCGTCGACGGCATTATCACCATGGATGCATTCTCGAAACTGCCGGAACTGGCCGCGCTGATTGGCAACGCGCCGTGGGTACAGTGCGCTGAATACGCCGATGCGGGCGCGGTCTCCTGCGTCGGCATCAATGATGTGGACGCTTCACAGCATGCCGTCAGCCAGCTGGCCGACGGCGGCCGCAAGCGTATCGCGATGATCAACCACGATCTCAGCTACAAATATGCCCGCCTGCGCGAACGCGGCTACAAGAGCGTGATCCACCTGCGGGATCTGGACTATCAGGCGGTGGAGTATGCCAGCGATCTCAGCTCCGGGGCGGGCATGGCGGCGATGCAAAACCTGTTAAAAGATAATCCGCCGGATGCGGTATTTGCCGTTTCCGATACGCTGGCGGCGGGCGCGCTGCGCGCCATTCAGCAGGCAGGTCTTCGGGTGCCGGAGGATATTGCCGTGGTCGGCTTTGACGGTACGGAGCTGGCGGACATGATTTCGCTCACCACCATCGAACAGCCGTCGCGGGATATCGGGCGCAAGGCGGTCGATCTGCTCTTAAATAAGATCGACAACCCGGACGCGCCCACGGAAAGGGTGATGATGGACTGGCGCTTTATTTCCCGCGCCAGCACCTGATTATTGCGCGATGACGCCAGCCAGGGAGCGAATATCGTTCCCGGTTGGCGACTGGTGAATACGCAGGCCAAATTCATCCACCACCGCGAAAATATGATCGAAGATGTCGGCCTGAATATCTTCGTATTCCGCCCAGATCACCGTGTTGGTAAAGGCATATATTTCAATCGGCAGCCCGTTGGCATCCGGCGCGAGCTGGCGCACCATCAGCGTCATATCTTTACGAATACGCGGGTGGTTACGCAGATATTCATTCAGGTAGGCACGGAAGGTGCCGATATTGGTCATCTTGCGCAGGTTTAATACCGATTCCCCTTCGCCGTTCTGCTGATTCCACAGGTTAATTTCCTCATGACGCGCCGCCAGATACGGCTTCAGCAGTTTCGCCTGAATCAGTTTTTGCTGCTCCTGCTCGTCGAGGAAATGAATGCTGGTGGTATCGATATTCAGGCTGCGCTTGATGCGGCGACCACCGGAGGCGGACATGCCGCTCCAGTTGATGAACGCATCGGACACCAGCGCCCAGGTCGGGATGGTGGTGATGGTGTTATCGAAGTTGCGCACTTTAACGGTGGTCAGGCCGATGTCGGTCACCGTGCCGTTGGCGCCGTATTTCGGCATCTCCAGCCAGTCGCCGAGCTTGAGCATGTCGTTGGCTGAGAGCTGAATACCGGCCACCAGGCCGAGTATCGGGTCTTTAAAGACCAGCATCAGAACGGCAGCCATCGCACCCAGGCCGCTTATCAGAATGGCGGGTGACTGACCGATCAGCAGGGAGATAATTAGTATCCCCACCAGAATGGCGCTTACCAGCTTGATGCCCTGGAATATCCCCTTCAGCGGCAGCTGTGACGCGGTGGCCATTTTCTGCGACAGATTGAAAATCACGTCCAGCAACGAGAAGAAGGAGAGCAGGGCATAAACCATCACCCACAATTTCGCGCAGGTGGTAAGTAATTCCGCCGCTTCGCTGCCTTTTTGCAGCCACAGAACCGCCTGAACGTTGACGATTATCCCCTGGAGGGTAAACGCCAGACGGTGAAATAACTTGTTCTGCGTAATGATCTGCAACCATAAATGGCTGCTGGCCTGGGCGCGTTTCTCGAATGCGCGCAGCACCACTTTGTGCAGAATAAAATGAACGATAATGGCCGTAAGAAAAATAATACCAAAGATAATCACTAAAGAGGTGGTGTGATTAATTTCAATCCCTAACTCTTCAACCTGAGCAATTAATTCCTGCATAACGTCTCCTGTATTGATGCAGCCCCATAATGGCGGCTGCGGATCTATTATGCAAATTCAGGCAGTTTTATTTTGTCGCCGGAGAGGCCTTGACGACCGGTAAACACAGACGATGGCGCAAACGCAGCGTGGCCAGCGCCAGCACCACCATCATGGCCGTTTCCACCATCAGGAAGACATTGACCGCCTGGGTATAATCTCCGTGATGATTTTGCAGTCCGTGCAGCAAAATCGCGCCGAAAATGGCCGGGCCAAGCCCCAGCGCAGCCTGTTGCAGCGTGCTTAAAATCGCGCTCGCGGCCCCCGCGTCGTCAGGCTGAATATCACGCATCCCGATACGGTAGAAGCTGTTTACAATCAGCGCCTGCCCGTAACCCACTAGCCCGGTGGCCGGGGCCAGCGTCAGCGCGGTATTCTGCATTCCCCAGTGACGGAACGTGGCGATCAACGCCACCAGACCGACAAGCTGAATCGCAAGTCCGGTCAGCAGGATGGCGCTGGTGCTGTAGCGGGCAATCAGGCGTGGGGCGAACCAGGCAGAAATAAAATAGGTGACGCCAAGCGCGATAAAGCTGTTCCCGGACTGCCACGGCGCCATCCCCAGACCGCTTTGCATGGTCAGCGCCATACAGAACATGAACCCGGACCAGACGCTGAAAAAGAGTATCCCGATTAGCACGCCAAAGCGGATGCTGCGCAGCTGCAACAGGCGCGGCGCGATGAGCGGGTGGGCATTCTCACGCTCTTTTTTGCGCGCGTTCAGCACCATTACACAGACCAGCGGCACAATCGCCAGCAGTGCGGCCTTCAGCGGCCACGACCAGTGCCACTGCGGGCCGAGCGCCATCGGGAACAGCAGACAGCACAGTATTGCCGTCAGCAGGACAGTCCCGGTCCAGTCAATGCGCGACGGCGTGTCGCGGCGGGTTTCCGGCACGTAGCGACGGCTCAGCGCCAGCACCACCAGACAAATCGGCACGTTGATAAAGAAGGCGTTGCGCCAGCCTAGCCCGGCGATGTCCGCCGACACCAGCCAGCCGCCACCCATCTGGCCGACGATAAACGCAATTCCGCCGATACCCCCGAACAGGCTGATCGCTCTGGCGTGTGCCGTTCCTTTTAACGTCACATGCAACGTCGCGAGAATTTGCGGCATGATCAGCGCGGCGCCCGCACCCTGAATAATGCGCGCGCCAAGCAACTGTTCGATATTGCCCGCCATGCCGCACAGCAGTGAGGCCAGGCCAAAACACGCCACGCCCCACATAAACAGGCGACGGCGGCCAAGGTTATCGCCCAGCTTGCTGCCGGGTGCCAGGCAGACGGCAAAGGCCACGCCGTAGAGGGCGACGATCAGCTCCAGTTCAGTGGCGGTGGCGTGTAACGAATGGGTGATGGAATCCAGCGCCACGTTGGTGATTGAGGTATCAATCAACGGCAGCATCTGGCCGGTTAACAGCAATATCAGGCCCGCACGACCCGGTGAAACAACTGACGTATTCATGGTGACTCCATTGCGTCAAACAGCGTAGAGTCGTAGCATCAATCATCTGATAAACGGGTACCAGTTCTTACTTATACTGGTACTGACACTACCATGCAGGAGATGTTATGGCGCTGATGTCTGAACCTGTCACCTCTCTCCAGGATGACACCCGCAAGCAGCTGGGCGCGTTTTTGCGTGCCCGGCGCGAAAGCCTCGATCCGCAGCGCCTCGGCTTACCGCGCAGCGGCCGCCGCCGCACGCCGGGCCTGCGCCGGGAAGAGGTGGCGATGCTCGCGGATGTCGGCGTGACCTGGTACACCTGGCTGGAACAGGGCCGGGACGTCAATCCGTCCAGCGCGGTGATGGCCGCCATCGCAAAAGCGCTGCAATGCACCCCGACCGAAGCCCGGCATCTTTTTGTGCTCGCCGGTTTGCCGCCGGGCGAAGCCCCGCAGGCGGTGTGCTGTGAGGGGATCAGCGAAGGCACGCGTCGCCTGCTGGATACCCTGATGCCGAAACCCGCCAGCATTCAGAAACCGAACTTTGATATCGTGGCGTGGAACGACAGCTTCGGACACCTGATGGGCGTCGATTTCAACGCTATCCCGCCGGAAGATCGCAACTGTATTTACCTGTTCCTCACCCATCCGGCGTGGCGCGCGCGGCTCGGCAAACGTGACGACGTGCTGCCGATTTTCGTCTCCTACTTCCGCGCGGCAATGGCTGAGCACCGTGGCGACCCGCTCTGGGAAGCGAAGCTGGCGCGTTTTTTTGCGGTGTCCGAAGAGTTCAAAACCCTGTGGCACCAGCGTAACGACGTGCGCGGCGTGGAGAACCAGCTCAAGCTGTTCACCCATCCCGAGCTGGGGGATTTTCATCTCCAGCAGATGTACTGGTACTCCGCCCCGCGAAACGGATCGCGGCTGCTGGTCTATTTACCCGTGGATGAGGCAGGGGAGAGGGCGATGGCATGGCTGGCGGAGCAGGGGATATAAATTTTTTGCGAGGGGCTTTCAGGGAATCAACGCTGCTCCGGTCCTGCCTGGAATAAGCTGGTAAGGTGAATCACGAAAGGCAAAATTAGCCTTTAATGCAAATTGCCTTACATGCTAATATTATCAGGGATGACATACAGTGTTCAGACTTATCGTTCATGCGGCAGTCAGGGAGGAGATCCTCTCATTGCCTGCGGATGTTTATCAAGAAGACGCAAAAAACGCCCTCTGCTGAACTCCGTCTGGCACTGAAACGACAACAGGAGATGTTGGATGAGCAAGAAGATTATTGACTGGGATGAACTCAGAGCTGAACTGTTAAGCGATTCAGAAATTCAGGCTTCCTTTGATGCAGAAGAGCGCAAGGAGCGTCTGCGGGAGATGCTGGCGCAATGGCGCAATCATGCTGGTCTGACGCGCGCCCAGGTGGCGGAGCGGATGGGCGTCAGCGCACCGACGGTATCACGAATGGAAGCAAATATTACCCGGGCGAGTCTCGATACATTAACGCGTTATGCGCTGGTGTGCGGGGTAAAGCATCCGCAGATAACGCTTTACTGAAAACGGGCACGCCGATAGCCGGCGTGCCAGAAGCGCTTAGCACTCAGTCACAATCGTGCTCAGCGGCAGGCGAGATTTCGGCAGCGTGGCGTTGAAATCTTCCACGCTGTGATGCCCGACCGGGACCACCACCAGGCTGGTGAAGCCTTTCTCTTTCAGGCCAAACTCTTCGTCGAGGATCGCGGCGTCAAACCCTTCGATTGGTACCGCATCCAGGCCCATCGCGGCCACGCCCAGCAGGAAGTTGCCGACGTTAAGGTAAACCTGCTTCGCCATCCACTGGTCGTCATCTTTCAGATCCACGCGGTGCATGTCGGCAAAATAGCAGCGGCCTTTGTGGTTCGCGGCTTTTGCTTCTGGCGTGGCGAAACGGCCGTCAGCCTCTTCCTGATCGACAACGCGCTCAAGCCAGGCATCGTCCATCGCGGTTTTCGCGCAGAACACCACTACGTGAGAGGCATCCAGCATTTTGCGTTCGTTAAACACATAGGTGCCCGCCGCGGATTTTGCCACGCGCGCTTTACCCTCTTCAGTGCTGGCAACAATAAAGTGCCACGGCTGGGAGTTGGTGCTGGACGGGCTGTATTGCAGCAGCGTTTTGATTTTTTCCGCTTCTTCTGCGGTCAGTTTTTTGGCTGGGTCGAACGCCTTGGTAGAGTGGCGTTTCAGGGCGACAGAAATAATATCCATAACAACTCCTGGTGATGAAATTCGCCCGCGGGCGGGCGTGAAAGGAAAGCAGATTACCGCGCGAAGCGGGAAAAGATAAGTGCGATTCGAGCGCTTATTCTGTTCGTCTGAGACGAACAATCAGGCTGGGCGAATCCACTTCTGATCTTTTTTCGGCAGTTTATCAACGACCAGATTCCACGAATCCGTAATCAGGTCGGTGACCAGTTCAGGCGTGATGTCGTCCGTGCCATAAAGGGAGATCCAGTGTTTTTTATTCAGATGGTAACCGGGCTCCACGCCACGGTAGATCTGCTGATTGAGCAGCGATTTTTCCGGATCGGATTTCAGGCTGACGTGGGCCCGACCGTGTGCGGTCGCCATCAGCATAAAAATTTTCCCGCCCACCTTAAACACGTCATACTCCGGGCCAAACGGCCAGCAATGTTCGGTAAAAGGCATCTCCAGCGCGACGCGTCTGGCATGTTCCTGCAAGGATTTACTGTCCATGGTTATCTTCCTCAGCAAGCCCGCGCCACATGGCTTCAAAGCCCAGCGCTTTAAAATCGACGGCACGGGACGGATCGCGGGCGGCAAACTCCATGGTGGTTTCAGCCAGCGATAAGAACATTGCATCACCGAAGGTCTTAAACTCGTCAGACATAAACACCGGGCGGATCGAACGACGACACAGTTCATGCAGTTCCGGGAACATGTCTTTCACCGCCTGCTCGGTTTCGGCGTTCAGCTTTTCACTGACGCCAATCTGACGGATAGCCGCATGCGCCAGGGGGTTACGAATGCCCCAGTCCACATAGCTGTTCCAGATATTGCGGGTATGCTCTTTTGGCTCGGTGATGGTGCGATCGAGATTCGCCAGCATGGTCTGGCAGAGATCCTGCTTCAGATGCAGGTAGAGGGCATTCAGCAGATCGTCTTTGGTAGCAAAGTAGCGAAACAGTGTCCCTTCAGCGACGCCCGTATTACGGGCAATTAACGCCGTTGAGGCGGCAATACCTGACTGCGCAAACGCAGCCGTTGCTGCTTCCAGTAAGGCCTGTTTTTTATCTTCACTCTTCGGACGTGCCACTAAATTTTTCCTCCCGTCAATTGTAAAAGCCCTGATTGAAACACGAGCCTTGATACGCTGCAACGCGGAATGTCAAAGATCGAAAACCTTCTTGACGGCGTAATCATCCTATCTATAATGAGTGCTTACTCACTCATAATCAAGTATCACCCGCGCAAACCATCGGATGGGGCGCGTAGGCGGGTCAGGAAATGAAAAAGCCTCTATTCATCTGCGTGGTGTTAGTCATGATTATTGCTTCAGCTGCCAGTTTACCGTTTGTACTGAATGCCGGATTTGGCCAGCCACCGCAGGGTGCGCAGCTCTCTGAAGTGGAAGCCTCTCCGCACTATCGCGACGGGCAATTCCATAACACGCTCCCTACGCCGGGCTTTACCGGGCAACAAAATATGCTGGTGGCGTGGTGGCAGTTCCTTACCCGTAAAACCGAAAACGCCCGTCCTGCGCAGCCGCTGCCGCTGGTGAAAACCGATCTGGCGAGCCTGTCGCCTGAACAGGACACGCTGGTGTGGCTCGGCCACTCCTCCTGGTATATGCAGCTTGCAGGGAAACGCATCCTGATCGATCCGGTTCTGAGTAGCTACGCCGCACCGTTCTCGTTTCTCAATAAAGCATTTGCGGGGGAGTACCCGTGGCGTGCGGAGAGCATGCCGGAGATCGACCTGCTGATTATCTCCCACGATCACTATGACCATCTGGATTACGCCACCATCAAGGCGCTGCTGCCGAAGGTTAAGCGCGTGGTCACGCCGCTGGGCGTGGGTTCGCATCTGCGCTACTGGGGGATGACCCCGGAGATAATCGACGAGCGGGACTGGAACCAATCGGTGCATATCAGCGATGCGCTGACGGTACATGTTCTGCCCGCGCGCCATTTTTCCGGGCGCGGCATTAAGCGTAACCAGACCCTGTGGGGGAGCTTTATGTTTGTCACCCCAGAGCGAAAGGTTTACTACAGCGGAGACTCCGGTTACGGCCCGCACTTCAAGGCTATTGGCGAGCAGTTTGGCGGAGTGGACTTAGCCATTATGGAAAACGGGCAGTACGACCAGGACTGGAAGTACATCCATATGCATCCGGCGGAAACGGCGCAGGCCTCGGCAGATCTCAATGCCAAAGCGGTCGTACCGGGACATAACGGGCGTTTTGTGCTGGCGAAACATACCTGGAACGATCCACTGATCCAGCTGGCGAAAGCCAGCAAGGATAAAAACTACCGGCTGCTGACGCCGGAGCTGGGCGAGCCCGTGCGGGTGAGTGATACCACGCAACAATTTCGCGAGTGGTGGGAATAATGTTTAAGCGAGAAGCAGAGGGGGAGAGCAGTATGACGATTTCCGCTCAGGTCATTGATACGATTGTCGAATGGATCGATGACAACCTACACCAGCCGTTACGCATCGAAGAGATTGCCCGCCATGCGGGTTACTCAAAATGGCATTTACAGCGGCTGTTTATGCAGTACAAAGGCGAAAGTCTGGGGCGCTACATCCGCGAACGCAAGCTGTTGATGGCGGCGCGCGATCTGCGTGAGTCAGACGAGCGCGTGTACGATATCTGCCTGCGCTACGGGTTTGACTCGCAGCAGACGTTTACCCGCATCTTTACCCGCACCTTCAACCAGCCGCCCGGTGCGTACCGCAAAGAAAACCACGGTCGGGCGCACTGGAAAACATCCCCTCACCCCGGCCCTCTCCCCAAAGGGGCGAGGGCGTAATCGTCCCCTCTCCCCTTTGGGGAGAGGGTTAGGGTGAGGGGATCAGACCGCACCATGCTTACCAGCTGTAATTCACCGTCGCCGTCACCGTCCGGCCAATCCCGTAGAAGCACGCCGTATCGCTTGCGCACGACGCCACATACTTTGTGTCTGCCACGTTATTGACGTTGAACTGCACGCTTGCCCCTTTCAGGCTGCGGTTCATCTCGCCCAGGTCGTAGCGCAGCATCGCGTCATACAGATCCACCGATGGCACCTTGAAGGTATTCTTCGCATCGCCGTAGCTGGTGCCGATGTAGCGCATCCCCACGCCAGCGGTCAGGCTCTTCAGCGCGCCGCCCGGAACGGTATAGCTGGCGAACGCCGATGCCATATGTGCCGGAATGCGTGCAGGCGTTTTGCCTTCAGTTCCCGCCACCGTGGTGCTTTCGGTTTCTGCATCGGTGTAAGTGTAGGAGCCAATCAGGTTGATGTTATCCATCAGCGTGGCGTGGATTTCCGCTTCAGCGCCTTTCGAACGCACCTTGCCCGCATTTTCGAACCAGCCTTCAGCGCTGTTATAGGTCGCGACGTTGTTCTGAGTTAAATCGTACAGCGCCAGGGTCATCAGCGTGGTGTCGACCGGCTGATATTTCACGCCAATCTCGGTCTGCTCCCCGGTAGTAGGCCTGAATGGCGCAACGCCCGGCGCACGGTTGGTTTGCAGGTTCGGTTCAAACGAGGTGCTGTAGCTGATGTACGGCGACAGGCCAGAATCAAACGCGTACAGCAGGCCAGTGCGCCAGGTAAATTTGCTGTCGTTCTGCTGCGTAACGCTGTTATCGGTGAAGTCGCTGGTACGCACTTCGCTCCAGTCGTAGCGCCCGGAAACCAGCCACTCCCAGTTATTCCAGCTCATCTGATCCTGAAGATACAGGCCCATCTGGTCGAGATTTTGCTGCTCGTCGGACGCCGTTTTGAAGGTACTTTCATCCACGTTCACGCCGTAAACCGGGTTTGTCCAGTCAAGGTCATACTGTGAGCCGCTCCCGCGCGCCAGCAGCTGTTTATCCTTGCTGGTCTTGTAATCAAACCCGCCGAGCAGGGTGTGGCTGACGCTTCCGGTCTCCAGCTGATATTCCAGCTGGTTATCAAGGCCAAATTCGTTGGTCGTGCGCGCTTCACGCTGGGCGCGACGGGTCAACACCGTGCTGTTGGCCGCGCTGTTGGCGTAAACCAGATAACGATATTTCTGCTTGATGGTGGCGTAACGGGCGTTCTGGCGGAAGGTGAGGTTGTCGGCGAACTGGTGTTCCAGCTCGTAGCCAATCATCGTCTGCTCGCGCCAGGATTGATTGTAATTCGGATCGCTGACGTTAAAATCGCGCGGGATGTACTTCCCGTCGGCACTTTTCACCGTGCCATACGCGGGCAGGAAGTTGCGGTATCCGGCATCCGGATCTTTCTGGTAGCTGGTCAGCAACGTAAAGCGGGTCTGATCGTTCGGGTACCAGGTGATTGCCGGGGCGATCGCCATCCGCGTCTCTTTATAATCGTCCACCTGATTATGCTGCGTACGGGCGATACCGTTCACGCGATACAGCACGCGGCCGTCGTCGCTCAGCCTGCCGCCGAAATCAAACGCACCTTCGGCGAGATCGTTATTGCCGGTGCGGAACTGCACGTTGTGAATGGCCTCCGCCGTCGGGCGCTTGCTGGTCATGCTGATTAACCCGCCCGGATTCACCTGTCCAAACAGGACCGAGGCCGGGCCGCGCACCAGCTCCACGCGCTCCAGCAGCCACGGGTCAACTGTGCCCGTCTGTGATGAGGCCGTTGCGCCAAAGCTTAAGCCGTCGAGGAATTTCGGCACGTAGCTAAAGCCGCGCACAAACACCTCGTCGTTACGGTTAGACGAGCCCCGGTACTCGGTAAACACGCCCGCCGAGTAGCGCAGCGCCTGCGAAACGGAGGTGACGTCCTGCATGTTCATCTGATCGCGGGTGATCACCGATACCGACTGCGGCGTCTTCACGATCTCCGCGCTGGTCTTGGTGGCGGAGAGCGTTTTCGTCGCCACAATGCCTTTTACGGGCGCAGTGGGCTCTTCACTCACGCCCTGCGTCACCGTAATCGTTTCTTCTTTCGTTTCTGCCTGAGCCGCGACGCTGGTCGTCGCCAGACTCAGTAGCCAGAGCCGCATTATCTTATTATTTTTAAACATTTTTATTGAACGTCCTTGGTTGCTATCGCCATAAAAGCACCGGTAAATCGCCGTTGATGATATTGCAAATTATTACCATTTTCATTAGCGTTGTTAACAAATTTCGTTGGGGAACAAGCGGTAATGAAGAGGGTATGGAGTGGGTTGCTGTTGGGGATCGGCGCGCTGCCCGCCGTGGCGGCAACGTGCGAGCAGACGTCCCGGCAGGGCGATATTCAGGGAAAGTTTGATGCCAGCGGCGAAGTCTGCTTCTCCCTGCCTGAACTGGGTGAAAACTACGTTTCCGCCACGCTGAATGGCGTGACGGACGCGCGCCTGCTTGATGGGCAAAACCGCCGCATCCGCACGCTGATCGAAAATGGTCCTGCGGACGGGGAACACACGCTGCTGTTTGCCCTGCCGGTGAAACAGAACACCTCGCTGGTGCTACACGGAGAAGCCGGTAAGCCGTGGCGTTTTCAGTGGCGGATGAAAGAGACCTCTCCGTTACCACGCGTGCAGATGCTGGTGCCTGAAAGCCCGACGCTGAAGGCGCTGGCAAGCGTCATTTCTGCCGGTGGAAGTACCGAGGCGTTCTGGCAGGCGCAGCGTCGACGGGGAACGCCGATGGTGGAGCCGGTAGATGCGAGCCATAAGCGCGTGACCTTTCTGTGGCGCGGCGCGCGGGATAACGTCTTCATTCTCGGCTCGCCGGCGGGGGATCACGATCCGCTGTTCCGCCTGGGCAACAGCGATGTCTGGTTCCGCAGCTATGTAGTCCCCGCTGATACGGTAATGCAGTACAAGCTCGCGCCCGATGTGCCGATCGTCGAGGGTTCCACACGCGATCAACGCCGCGCCATCCTGGTAAGCGCGCAGGCCGATCCGCTCAACCCGAATACCTTCGGGGAGCAGAAGACCGATCGCTGGAATCGCTTTTCTCTGCTCGATCTCAGCCCGGCGCGCTACTGCTCCGTTCAGGCCACGGCAAAGCCGCTGGTGCACGGGACGTTGAGCCGTCAGAGTTTTTCCAGCCACATCCTTGGCAACGCCCGCGACGTGATGATCTACAAACCGCGCGGCGCACAGCCCGCACGCTGGACGTTAATTCTGTTCGACGGGCAGATTTATCAGGACGAATACCATTTTGCCAACGTGCTGGACGGTCTGATTGCCCGGCATCACCTGCCACCGATTAACGTGGTGTTTATCGACAGCCTCGATCACGCCCGTCGCGGCAACGAGCTGCCGCCGAACCCGGATTTTGCTGACTTTATGGCGCACGAGCTGCTGCCGTGGCTGCGGGGGAAGGGCATCGGCATGCAGCGGCAGAAAACCGTACTGGCAGGATCCAGCTACGGGGGAATTGCCTCTTCATGGGTGGCGCTGCGCTATCCGCGCCTGTTTGGCAACGTGCTGAGCCTTTCCGGTTCTTACTGGTGGGCGCCGGAAGGTGACGCCCCGGGCTGGCTGACGCGTCAGTACCAACAGTCTCCACCGTATCCGGTGCGCTTCTGGTTACAGGCCGGGAAGTTTGAAACCGCGGGGCCGGGCGGCGGCATCTATCGCACCACGCAGGATTTTGAACAGGTGCTGAGGAAAAAAGGCTACCGCGTCAGCTTCCACCCCTCATCCAGCGGCCACGACTACGCGGCCTGGTGTGAAGCGCTGATCCACGGGATGCGCGATCTCACTGGCTTACGACGCCAGTGAAAACCAGCGGCGCCAGATGAAACGCAGGATAAAGAATTCGATGGCGCCGAGCACCAAAAACCACAGACAGAACAGAATGGTGTACAGCTGATTCAGATCGACCATATGAAAGGTCTGAACCAGCTTCTGCGCCAGCACCAGACCCAGCGACGGCGCAGGTAACAGCAGGCAGGAGAGCAGGGCCATCAGCAAAATGCCCCCTGCGGTGAGCAGCGATTCTAACGGGTGTTTCATCGTAATGTTAATCGTCAGTTAAAAATGTCATTGTCCGGCATCCTGAAACGTAAAGCAATATCATCCCCGCTGGCAAAATTGGGTGAAAGGCCACCGTTATTCTGCGAATTAATAACAGAAAACAGATAATATTTTCGGGGCGATTAAATTAATATCGCGTTATGTAAATAAACGTCTTTCTCATGAAAATAATTTTACAAAGCTATAGGTGCTATATCCAATTAACGTCGCAATAACAATGGCTGCGACAATGTATAACGCCAGGCGCCGTGCGCGATAAATACCAAACATGCTTCCTCCTCGTTTAGTGTTGGTTTAGAAATATTTTGTAAAAATCAACGCGTCGAAATAATTTTAATCAGTTTTGAATAACCGGGTAGTCAATATATTGCGGTAGATCAATTTAACCCGCAAGACTTAAAAATGAATTATTTAAAGCCAGAAAGGAATTCCGGCTTCCGTCCACCGGATATTGAAGGAAAAATACCATGACCAAAAAAAATTTCTCGCAGAATATGCCACCCGCAGGCGGGCAGGCGTACCAGCAGACCGTAGAGCAGGTGCTTGCTCAGGCGCAGAGCCAGGCTAATGGCCTGGACCGCGCCGAGGCGCAGGCACGTTTGCAGAAACATGGCCCGAACGCGCTGCCGGAGAAAAAAGGCAAGCCGGGCTGGCTGCGTTTTCTCGCGCATTTTAACGATGTCCTGATTTACGTCCTGCTGGCAGCCGCCGTATTAACGGCAGTAATGGGACACTGGGTTGATACGCTGGTTATTCTGGGCGTGGCGGTAATCAATGCCTTAATTGGCCACATTCAGGAAAGTAACGCGGAAAAATCCCTGAAGAGTATTCGCAATATGCTCTCCAGCGAGGCGCGCGTTATTCGTAACGGCAACCATGAAACTATCCCGACGACGGAAATCGTCCCGGGCGATATTATTGTGTTGCGCGCAGGAGATCGTATTCCGGCGGATATGCGCTTAATCGAAGCGCATAATTTACGCGTGGAAGAGGCTATTCTGACCGGTGAATCCACCGTGGTGGATAAACACACGAACCCGCTGAGCGGCGAATTACCGCTGGGCGACCGCACGAACCTGGTCTTTTCCGGTACGACGGTCAGCGCGGGCGGCGGCGTGGGCGTGGTCATTGCCACGGGCCAGGAGACCGAACTCGGCCACATCAACCAGATGATGGCGGGCATTGAAAAACACCGCACCCCGCTGCTGGTGCAGATGGACAAGCTGGGCAAAGCGATCTTCGCCATCATTCTGGCGATGATGGCCGCGCTGTTTGTCTTCAGCCTGGTGTTCCGCGAGATCCCGATGGGCGAGCTGCTGCTCTCCCTGATTAGCCTGGCGGTCGCCTCCGTACCGGAAGGTCTGCCGGCAATTATCTCCATCATCCTCTCTCTGGGCGTGCAGGCGATGGCGCGCAAGCGGGCGATTATCCGCAAGCTGCCGACGGTTGAAACCCTGGGCGCGATGACCGTGGTCTGCTCGGATAAAACCGGCACCCTGACCATGAACGAGATGACGGTGAAAGCCATCATCACCGCCGACACCTGCTACCGCGTGGACGGCAACAGCTACGAGCCGGTGGGCAACATCTATCTCGAAGGCAGCGATGAGCCGGTGCAGATCCAGCCGGGCACCGTGCTGGAGCAGTACCTGCGCACCATCGACCTGTGTAACGACAGCCAGCTGATTCAGGACGAGCGCGGCCTGTGGGGCATCACCGGCGGCCCGACCGAGGGCGCGCTGAAGGTGCTGGCGGCCAAGGCCAACCTTGAGCCGGTCGTGACCACGCTGGTTAACAAGATCCCGTTCGACTCGCAGTACAAGTACATGAGCACCCACTACCAGATTGGCGGTGAGGAGCAGATCCTGATCACCGGCGCGCCGGACGTCATTTTCGCCCTCTGCGCGCAGCAGCAGACCCGTCACGGTGCAGAAGCCTTCAACCGCACGTACTGGGAAAGTGAGATGGAGCGCTATGCGCGTCAGGGGCTGCGCATGGTCGCCGCGGCGTTCAAGCCAGCGAACGGCGAGCAGGCATTAACTCACGACGACCTGAGTCACGGCCTGATTTTCCTCGGCATTGCCGGGATGATGGATCCGCCGCGTCCGGAAGCGATTGAGGCGATTAACGCCTGCCAGCAGGCGGGGATCCGCGTGAAGATGATCACCGGGGATCACCCGCAGACGGCGATGAGCATCGGCCAGATGCTGGGGATCACCAACAGCGAGCAGGCGGTTACCGGCTATCAGCTGGAGAAAATGGACGACGCCGAGCTGGCGGAAGCGGCGGTAAAATATGACATCTTCGCCCGTACCAGCCCGGAGCATAAGCTGCGCCTGGTGAAAGCGTTGCAGGATAAAGGCGAAATCGTCGGTATGACCGGTGACGGCGTGAACGACGCGCCGGCGCTGCGCCAGGCGGACGTGGGTATCGCGATGGGCATCAAAGGCACGGAAGTCACCAAAGAGGCGGCGGACATGGTCCTGACGGACGATAACTTCGCCACCATCGCCAGCGCGGTGAAAGAGGGGCGTCGCGTTTACGACAACCTGAAGAAGACCATTCTGTTCATCATGCCGACCAACCTGGCGCAGGGGCTACTGATTGTGATTGCGCTGCTGGCGGGGAACATCATTCCGCTGACGCCGGTGCTGATTCTGTGGATGAACATGGCGACCTCCGCCACGCTCTCCTTCGGCCTGGCCTTTGAGGCCGCCGAGCGCAACATCATGCGCCGCCCGCCGCGCCAGACCGGGCAGCACGTGATGGATGCCTACGCCGTCTGGCGCGTGGCCTTCGTCGGCACCATGATTGCCATCGCCGCCTTTGCGCTTGAAGCCTGGCTGGCCCCGCGCGGGCACAGCGCGGAGTTCATCCGCACCGTGCTGCTCCAGATGCTGGTCTGCGCCCAGTGGGTGTACATGATTAACTGCCGCAATACCGAAGGGTTCTCCCTGAACCGCGGCCTGCTGGCGAACAAAGGGATCTGGCTGGTAACGGGCGTGCTGTTCCTGCTCCAGGCGGCGATCATCTACCTGCCGTTTATGCAGATGCTGTTCGGCACCGAAGCGCTGCCGCTGCGCTACTGGTTCGTGACGCTGGCGGTGGCGGGGGTGATGTTCTTCGTCGTCGAAATCGAGAAGCGACTGACCCGCAGGTTCCGTAAGGCTGCATAACTTTTTGCCCTCACCCTAACCCTCTCCCACAAGGAGAGGGAACCCTGACCTCCCTCTCCCTGTGGGAGAGGGCCGGGGTGAGGGAAAACAACGCCGAGGTACTTCTTAATGAAACTCCCACTCCTGTTCGCGCTCCTCGCCTGCACCCTGCAACCCGCGTTCGCCGCAGTCATTCCCGTGCGTGTTGCCACCGTGGAGCAAACCGCCCACGCCGCCGAGCGCCAAATTCCGGGCCGCATTGAAGCTATCCACACCGTTGAACTGCGTGCACGTACGGAAGGCGTCATCACCAGAATCCACTTCCGCGATGGCCAGTATGTGAAAAAAGGCGACGTGCTGTTCGAGCTGGACGACGCCGAGCCGCGCGCCGCCCTGCGTCTGGCGCAGGCCGAAGTGAGAAGCGCCGAAGCCACGCTGCGTCAGGCGCAGCAGCAGCTGTCCCGCTTCGAAAGCCTGGGCAGCAGTAACGCCATCAGCCGCCACGACGTGGACAACGCCCGCATGCAGCGCGACGTCGCCAGCGCCGCACTGGAGCAGGCGAAAGCCCGTCTCGACACCCGCAGCGTCACTCTCGACTACACGCGCATTATTTCACCGATTGACGGGCGCGTGGGGCACAGCAACTTTCACGTCGGCAGCCTAGTGAATCCTGCCAGCGGTGTGCTGGTGGAGGTGGTGCAGCTCGATCCGATCCGCATCGCCTTTGCGCTGGAAGAGGGCGCGTTTGCCACCAAAGCCGGACAGCATGCGGATATCAGCGCCATGAAGCAGGCCTGGCAGGCGCTGATTGACAGCAACGGCCAGCGCATCAGCGGGGAACTCACCTCCGTGGACAACCGCATCGACCCGCGTACCGCCAGCGTGATGCTGCGTGCCGAGTTCGCCAACCCGCGCCATCAGCTGCTGCCCGGCGGCAATGTGAACGTTTACCTGCGTCCGGCAAGCGAGCTACCGGTGCTGACTCTGCCCGCCGCTGCCGTACAGCAGAATGGCGACGGGTTCTTCGCCTGGGTGATTAACGCCGAGGATAAAGCCGAAATGCGTCCGCTGAAGGTCGCCGGGCAGATCGGCCAGCAGTTCCAGATTGCCTCCGGCGTGAAGCCCGGTGAGCGAGCGATTACTGACGGTGCGCAGCGCGTGCAGCCAGGCGCAGCCGTCCAGATATTGAATTAAGGAGCCATCATGCTGACGTTTTTCATCAAACGCCCGCGCTTTGCGATGGTGATTGCGCTGGTCATCACCCTGCTGGGGGCCATCGCGCTGAGGATTATTCCGGTGGAGCAGTACCCGCAGATCACCCCGCCGGTCGTGAATGTGTCAGCGTCATGGCCGGGCGCCAGCTCGGCTGACGTGGCGGAGGCCATCGCCACGCCGCTGGAAACGCAGCTGAACGGCGTGGATCACATGCTCTATATGGAGTCCACCAGTTCGGATGAGGGCTCTTACAGCCTGAACATCACCTTTGCGGCGGGCACCGATCCGGATCTCGCCGCCATCGACGTGCAGAACCGCGTGGCGCAGGCCGTGGCGCAGCTGCCGACCGAGGCGCAGCAAAACGGCGTGCAGGTGCGCAAGCGGGCCACCAACCTGATGATGGGGGTAAGCCTTTACTCACCGAACAACACCCACACGCCGCTGTTCGTCAGCAACTACGCCAGCACCCAGGTGCGCGAGGCGCTGTCGCGTCTGCCGGGCGTCGGGCAGGTACAGATGTTTGGCGCACGGGACTACAGCATGCGCATCTGGCTGAGGCCGGACCGCATGAACGCCCTGAACGTGACCAGCGATGACGTGGCGCAGGCGCTGCGCGAGCAGAACGTGCAGGGGGCGGCGGGCCAGGTCGGCACGCCGCCGGTGTTTAACGGCCAGCAGCAGACGCTGACCATTAACGGGCTGGGGCGCTTAAACCAGGCCGACGACTTTGCCAATATCATTATCCGCGCCGGGGAGATGGGGCAGCTGGTGCGCCTGAAGGACGTCGCCACCATCGAGCTTGGCTCGCGCAGCTACAGCTCTGGCGCGCAGCTGAACGGGCATGACTCCGCCTATTTGGGTATCTACCCGACGCCGTCCGCCAACGCCCTGCGCGTGGCCGATGCGGTGCGCGCGGAGCTGGAACGGTTATCCACGCGCTTCCCGGACGATCTGGTCTATGAAGTCAAATTCGACACCACCTCGTTTGTGGCCGCCACCATCAAAGAGATTGGCGTCTCGCTGGCGCTGACGATGCTGGCGGTGGTGGTCGTGGTGTCCCTGTTCCTGCAAAGCTGGCGCGCGACGCTGATTGTCGCCCTTGCCATTCCGGTGTCGCTGGTGGGCACCTTCGCGGTGCTCTATACGCTCGGCTACTCCGCCAATACGCTGAGCCTGTTCGCCATCATTCTGGCGCTGACCATGGTGGTGGATGACGCCATCGTGGTGGTGGAGAGCGTCGAAACCCTGATGGCGGAAGGGCAGAGCCGCACGGCGGCGACCGCGCTGGCGCTGCGCCAGATTGCCGGGCCAGTGATTGCCACCACGCTGGTGCTGCTGGCGGTGTTTGTACCGGTGGCGCTCCTGCCAGGGATCGTGGGCGAGCTGTACCGCCAGTTCGCGGTGACGCTCTCGACCGCCGTCACGCTCTCAAGCCTGGTGGCGCTGACCCTGACGCCCGCGCTCTGCGCGATGCTGCTGCGTCCGCGTCCGGCACAGCCCGCCGCCGTTTTCCGTGGGTTCAACTGCGGGCTGGACGCCACGCGCACGCTTTACACCCGGATCGTGAGCGTGTTCAACCTCCGTCCGTGGCTGGCGCTGCTGGCCACCGCAGGCGCGGCGGCGGTGGTGGTATTCAGCTTTATGTCGATGCCAAAGGGCTTCCTGCCCC
Source organism: Enterobacter cloacae complex sp. 677-3DZ2D5B (assembly GCF_004136695.1). NCBI lineage: Bacteria > Pseudomonadati > Pseudomonadota > Gammaproteobacteria > Enterobacterales > Enterobacteriaceae > Enterobacter > Enterobacter cloacae complex sp. 677-3DZ2D5B. Next base: position 300,910 of record NZ_QFLS01000010.1, read on the forward strand.
AGGAGGATCAGGGCTACTTCTTCGCCAGCGTCCAACTGCCGGAGGCAGCCTCGCTGGAGCGCACCGAAGCGGTGATGACCACCGCGCGCGAGCTGATCGTTAAAAACCCGGCGGTAGAAGACGTGATTCAGGTCTCCGGGTTTAACATCCTCAACGGCACCAGCGCATCGAACGGCGGGTTTATCTCCATCATGCTCAAAGACTGGAGCGAGCGTCCGCCGCTGGATGAGGTGATGGGCACCCTTCAGCGACAGCTGCTGGCCCTGCCGGAAGCCACCATCATGACCTTTGCGCCGCCGACGCTGCCGGGGCTGGGCAACGCCTCCGGCTTCGACCTGCGCATTCAGGCGCAGGCGGGGCAAAGCCCGGCGGAGCTGGAGCGCGTGACGCGTGAGGTGCTGGCGAAAGCCAACCAGCACCCGCAGCTGAGCCGCGTGTTCACCACCTGGAGCAGCAACGTGCCGCAGATGACGCTCACCGTTGACCGCGAGCGCGCGGCCCGCCTCGACGTGCCGGTGTCACGCATCTTCAGCAGCCTGCAAACCGCTTTTGGCGGCACGCGCGCCGGGGATTTCAGCGTCAACAACCGCGTCTACCACGTGGTGATGCAGAACGAGATGCAGTGGCGCGAGCGCGCGGAGCAAATCAGCGAGCTGTTCGTGCGCAGCAACAGCGGCGAGCGGGTGCGTCTGAGCAACCTCGTCACCATCACGCCGACCGTCGGCGCGCCATTTATTCAGCAGTACAACCAGTTCCCGTCGGTATCGGTGAGCGGCTCGGCAGCGGAAGGGGTGAGCAGCAGCACCGCAATGGCGGCGATGGGCGAGATTCTGGCGGAAAACCTGCCAGCCGGGTACGACTACGCCTGGAGCGGCATGTCGTATCAGGAGCAGCAGACCGGCAATCAGGCGATATGGATTGTGCTGGCGGCGGTGGTGATGGCGTGGCTGTTCCTCGTCGCCCAGTATGAGAGCTGGACGCTGCCGGCGAGCGTGATGCTCTCGGTGCTGTTCGCCATCGGCGGGGCGCTGGTCTGGCTGTGGCTGGCGGGCTACGCCAACGACGTGTACGTGCAGATTGGTCTGGTGCTACTGATAGCCCTCGCCGCCAAGAACGCAATTCTTATCGTGGAGTTTGCCCGCGCCCGGCGCATGGACGGAATGGCGATTGTCGATGCCGCACGGGAGGGAGCATCGCGCCGCTTCCGCGCGGTAATGATGACCGCCGTGTCGTTCATTATCGGCGTCCTGCCGATGATGCTGGCGACCGGGGCGGGTGCCCAGAGCCGCCGCATCATCGGCACTACGGTCTTCAGCGGCATGCTGGTGGCGACCGTAGTGGGGATAGTGTTCATCCCGGCGCTGTTCGTGCTGTTCCAGCGCCTGCGCGAGTGGGGCCACGGCCTTACGGACTCGTCGCCCACAGCTCACAGTGCTTCTGCACCAGAGAAATCAGCGAGCCGCCATCGGCGATAAAGTCCCGCATGCGCTGCGCCTCGCTCTTGCCCTGCTTTAACAGCAGGGCAATTTCCTTGATTGCGCTTGTCGCGCCGAGCTTCTCGGCGGACGGCGCAACCTGCTCCAGCAGCCAGGCGATATCTTCCGCCACGGTTTTGTGCTCGCCGGTATGCACGTCTGTCAGAATGCCTTCCAGCCCGTAGCGACAGGCCTGAAAACGGTTAAAGCGATACAGCAGAAAATCCCGTTCCTGATGCTTATACGGCCGCGTGGTCAGCAGCCAGTGCGACGTCGCCTGAATAAGCCCGGCGATGTTAATCGCGTGGCCGAGCGTCAGCGGGGTATCCATCACCCGTACCTCAACGGTGCCAAAATGCGGGCTGGGGCGGATGTCCCAGTGCAGATCCTTAATGCTGTCGATCATGCTGGTGGAGCTCAGGCGGCGGAACAGCCCCTCGAACTCCTGCCAGCTGTTGACCCACGGCATCTGTCCGTTATCCGGGAAGCCCGAGAAGATGTTGAGACGCGATGAGGCGAACTTCGTGTCCGTGCCCTGCATATACGGTGATGCGGCGGCCAGGGCGATAAAGTGCGGCACAAAGCGCGACAGGCCGTGCAGTAGATAAATTGCGTCGTCCCCGGTCCGACAGCCGACGTGTACGTGCTGGCCGAACACCGTCGCCTGCAAAATCAGATAGCCAAAGCGCTCCAGCGTGACGTTATAGCGCTCGTCGTCACACACCTCCTGACGCTGCCACTTCTGGAATGGGTGCGTTCCGCCGCCGCAGATCTGGATGTGATGCTCCGCCGCCGCGCGCAGGATGCTCTGCTGCATCACCGAGAACTGCGCCGCCGCCTGGTCGATGGTCTGGCACACGCCGGTGGCGATTTCGAGCATGCTTTCGGTGATGTCGTGTTTGACTTCGCCCCCTTTGATGTCGTCTTTGACGGCGGCGATGAGGGCAGAGGAGTCCTGGCTCAGATCGTAACCCGGCGGGTTAACCACCTGGAGTTCGAGCTCAATGCCGAGGGTATAAGGTTCAGAGGATTTGAAGTCGGGTAAGGGCATGGCGCACTCCGTTGTCTGTTATGAGTTGAGTATAGACAATGGGCGTGGCGCGCTCTTTTCAGGGTGGTATAACTGATTGCAGGCTTAGCAAAAGGGGAGTGACCCATGTCTGACTATCCAACCATTGCGCTGACAGGACCCGGTGCGATTGGGACCACCATCGCCGCGGTGCTGCATGAAGCGGGCCGCACGCCGCTGCTGTGTGGTCGCACCGCGCATCCGGAACTGCGCCTGCGTCATGATGAGGGTGAAATTGTGGTGCCCGGTCCGGTACTCACCGATCCCAGCGTCATTACGCGCCCCGTTGACCTCGTTTTTTTGGCGGTCAAAACGACACAAAATGCCGACAGCGCCGGGTGGCTGCGTGCCCTGTGCGATGAAAACACCGTGGTCTGCGCGCTGCAAAACGGCGTGGAGCAGAAAGCCCAGCTTGCGCCTTTGGTTAATGGCGCAACGGTGCTGCCCTCGGTGGTCTGGTTCCCTGCCCAGCGCGAGCCGGATGCCTCCGTCTGGCTGCGCGCCAAACCGCGCCTTACGCTGCCGGACGTGCCGCAGGCGCAGCGGGTGGTGGAGGCGCTTCGCGGCACGCGCTGTGACGTTGAGCTCTCGACAGATTTCACTACCGTCGCCTGGCGCAAGCTGCTGCAAAACGCGGTCGCCGGGCTGATGGTGCTGGCCAATCGCCGTGCCGGGATGTTCAGGCGCGAGGATATCAGCGAGCTGGCGCTGGCCTACCTGCGCGAGGGGCTTACCGTCTCCCGCGCCGAAGGGGCGAAGCTGGACGATGCGGTGGCGGAGGAGATCCTGGCGAACTTCCAACGCGCGCCCGTGGATTTAGGTACGTCGATTCTCGCTGACCGCCAGGCGGATCGCCCGATGGAGTGGGACATCCGCAACGGCGTGATCCAGCGCTATGGCCGCAGGCACGGGATTGCGGTGCCCGTCAGCGACGTGGTGGTGCCGCTGCTGGCGGCGGGGAGTGAGGGGCCGGGGTGAGCCAGGGTCTGGCGAGAAGGAAGACCCGGCCGTTGTGCGCCGGGTAACTCTCTTACTTACCCTGACGGGTTTTCTCAGCGTTTAGCTCTTCCATTGTTGCTTCCAGGATCCAGAGGCACTGAGCACCCTCAACCGTATCCAGCAGCGCCCGGCGGGTGCGCTGATAGAACGCGTCGACTTCGGCGGGGGATTTCTCTAGAGGCGGCGTGCAGACGATATCGCTGCCAACCATGTGCGGCCACTTTCCCGCGTCAATGGTCTGGAGCGCTTTCAGTGTGGCGCTGGTGTTTGTTGTGAGCGCTGCGGCCAAAGCATCCTCCAGCAGTTGCGCCTGCCTGGCGTCAGCCGTGGCAGCCAGCGTTGGGGCTTGCTCAATCCAGTGTGTGTCACCTGAGGCGATTCCATGAAGTGCTGATGGCCAGTCAGTGCTGGCTGCAATGGCTGGGACAGTGAGCGCACAAAGCACCAGGACGATTGGATATTTCATCGCACTACCTCAAGCTCACCGCCGTCACGAAGGATTTTACGTCGCGTTGACAGTGAGAGAATAATGCACCCCTCCGAAGCAAATCCGGCTGGACCGTACTTATGGTCACCATGAATGCGGAACTCTGAACGACCAAAACTCTCTCCCGAAGTTTGCTCAAGGATAATGGTAATGGGTCCTTTAGAATTCGAATGTCCCGCAATTTTATATGTTCCGCGCGGCAATGGACCCAGACCCTTCACATGCTGACGGTCCGGATTATTTTTATTGGTAAGGGCACCGGAATATCCTGTCTCAATTAATTTGCCGTCTTTATACATCTTGCCAGTTGATTGCTCATACTTCCATCCCATAACGTTCTCCTTATGCCGTCTTACGGTCATTCCAGCTATCTGAATGCATGATGTTACCGTCCACGTAGCGCCAGGTAATTTTTTCATAGAGCAGCTCTACCAGCTCAAGATGGTTATGCTTCTCATAGTCAGGATCTTTGATATCAAGCATCATTGGACAGACGCTGGCGATCTTCACGCCTTCCAGAAGGGTGGAAAAATATTCCACTTCCTGACCAGCATCGTTGATACGGTAAAACTTTATCTCTGCGGATTTTAGCTTCTGGCCCGTGCTAACAGCCTTGTACAAATAGGGGCTGGAAGCGTCGATCTCTTTATCGAAAGAATAGGGGGAATGGATGCGAAGACTTGTCGCCTTGCCGTTATGCTTGTCCGTGGGCTGCATTATGCCGTGATTTAAGGCGATAATCTCGATGCTACCTTCACGTCCATATATATCGACAGAGCCTTTTATATCAGCGCCGCCGTCATCTTTAAGCCATAAATAAGCGGGAATAGCCATTTGTTTAAAACTCCATTTAAGGAAATCCTGAAAAGACCTTATGGTTTAGCGAGTTACGTAACTAGTGCAACGCTAGCGCGTACAAAATTGGCCGTCAATTTTGTACAGGGTGGATATAAAACGATCTGCGGTTTCGTTGATGCAAATTAAGAAAGTATGGGGGCTTATGGTTTGGATCTGGATAAATTGTTAATGATTAATACGGTGGTTTTGCTTAAATAATAATTAAGTGAATATTAATTGAAGATGTAATAAATACTTGAATGTTTATTGGGTATTCTGTCTATTTGACTCTTTATTAATTGTTTAAAAACGCATAACGGCTCGTCTGAATATCCACCTATCCGTAGCGACACACCTGAAAACGGTAAAGAGGTACCGCAGAAAATCCCGTTCCTGATGCTTATAAGGCCGCGTGGTCAGCAGCCAGTGTGACGTGGCCTGGATCAGCCAGGCGATATTAATCGCGTTGTTGAGCGTCAGCGGCTTATCCGTCGACCGCACCTGCATGGTGCTAATGTGCGGGCTGGGGCGAATGTCCCAGTGCAGATCTTTAATGCTGTCGATCCTGTCCGACCGTCAGGCGGATCGCCTGATGGAGTGGGACATACGCAACGGCGTGATCCAGCGCTATGGCCGCAGGCACGGGATTGCGGTGCCCGTCAGCGATGTGGTGGTGCCGCTGCTGGCGGCGGGGAGCGAGGGGCCGGGGTGAGAGAGATAGTGGTATTAACGTCTGGGGAATTGGTCTGGGTGAAAACCTCGCATCAGTTCCCTACAAACGCACTCACCGGCAAACCAAAACGCTTCGCCAGCGCGCATATGATCCAGCGTTAACGTGCCTGATCTATCTTGGTCTGAAATATTTGTTTAAGTTGCGTAGCGTATTCAGGAATTGCTTGCTGAGAAGAAGTGCAGCGGAGATAGTTTTGCTAACCAGGTTATATAGAAACGTGTGAAAGATGCGTCCGCTATGTGTCAATAACAGGCATTGCGGGATATGTATGAGACTGGCCGCCATTCCCGATAGCACAGCTCTGATGCTACACTGTTTTCAGTCCTCATTACCTCATCAAATAAATTTATGACTACCGCTGATTTCAAACGCCCTAAACTAGAACTCCCAAACGGGGCTGATAAACTGCTGCTGCACTCCTGTTGCGCTCCGTGTTCTGGTGAGGTAATGGAGGCGATCCAGGCCTCAGGGATCGACTACACCATCTTCTTCTACAATCCGAACATTCATCCGCAGAAAGAGTATCTGATTCGTAAGGATGAGAATATTCGCTTTGCCGAACAGCACGGCGTACCGTTTATCGATGCGGATTACGATACAGATAACTGGTTTGAGCGCGCCAAAGGCATGGAATGGGAACCCGAGCGCGGCATTCGCTGCACCATGTGTTTTGACATGCGCTTTGAGCGGACTGCGCTTTACGCCGCTGAAAATGGCTTCAACGTGATTAGCAGCTCACTGGGCATCTCTCGCTGGAAAAATATGCAGCAAATCAACGACTGCGGTCAGCGAGCCGCCGCCCACTATCCGGGTATGGTCTATTGGGACTATAACTGGCGGAAACAGGGCGGTTCGTCGCGCATGATTGAAATCAGCAAGCGCGAGCAGTTCTACCAGCAGGAATACTGCGGCTGCGTTTATTCACTGCGTGACAGCAACCTGCACCGCAAATCCCAGGGCCGTCCTCTCATTCAGATCGGTAAGCTTTACTACGGTAAAGAAGACGACCAGGCCTGATTTTATGTCACGCCCTCTGTGGCGTGACCGCCTTCCTGTGCATTCCTCTAACAATTGCATGCCCCACCCGGCACGAACAGTAATTTTTAGTCATGAGATGGCTGAAAGTCGATCTGGCATCGAAGCCTGCTAAACGCTCTTAACCGTCATTCATCAAACAACGTTGTCCTTTGTGTAAGGCCGACTCAGTGAGCCGTTATATAAGGCTCCTTCACAAACTCCGCTAACAACCCAGCAGTTGCTTACAGAGCGTAGAAAATGTCACCGCATCGTCCATTTCCACCAGTACGCTCACGTACGCCGCACAGGTGCCAGCCAGTTCAAAGAGATCCGCAGAATCGGGAAGTTGCAGGTGAAGAAGGTGATGAACAGCGCTTTCTTCAGCGTGTACGTATGAAAATCCAGGGGTAGTCGCCATTTAGCATCCTCGTTGTCCAAAAAAAATGTCATGTCATGCTAACGGGTTCCTACGCCCGGTTACGGATGTGCCGCAACGCAGGCACTTTACGACCGCGGAGAAGGGATGAAAAGGGATGCCCCTGAATTACATAAGGTTGCTTAAAAGTTTGCGAGGCGGCTTCCAAAGGGCATTGCCGGGTGGCGGCTGCGCCTTACCCGGCCTACAAAACCGCCAACAAGCCAACCAACCCGCGACACGAACCGTAGGCCCGCGCAAGCGCAGCGCCGCCGGGCACAGCCACACCGTAGCTACCCCTCGCTCATCATCGCCAGAAACCGCTTCACCGTCCGCGAACGCTCAAATCGCCGCCAGCAGAGTGCGATATCGGTATAAAGCTCTGGCGAGCGCAGCGCATGGTAGGTGACATTCGGCGGAGAAATAGCGGCCATGGATTTCGGCACCAGCGCGAACCCGCCGCCCGCGGAGACCATGCTCAGGGAAGAGGAAAGTTGTGAAGATTGCAGCGTGTGTTGCATATGGATCCCGGCCCGCTCGCAGCTGCCGTAAACGCGGTCATACAGCCCCGGCGCGACCTCCTGGGGAAACAGCACCACCGGCGTATCCCGCAGCTCCTCCAGCGCCAGATCGCCACACGCCGCCAGGGGATGATCGCGATGCAGCGCCACCATCATCGGCTCCCGGTCGAGGATTTTTAGCTCGAACACCTTACTGCTCTCGCACGGCAGGCGCACAAAGGCGATATCCAGCTCACCCTCCGCCAGCATCGTCGTCAGCGACGACATATTGGCTTCCACCTGGTGAACCTGCACCGCCATGTTCTGTACCTGAAACTGGCGAATCAGGGCGAAGATTTTGGGATGAAAAGCATCTGAACTGGTGATGCCAATCGACAGGCTGCCGTTCAGCCCGCGCGCGATGCCCCGGGCTTTCTCCAGCGCGGCGTCGCTCAGCGCCAGGATCTTACAGGCGTCCTCATAGAAGGCTTCTCCCGCCTCGGTCAGCTCCACGCCCCGCGTCAGGCGCCTGAACAGCGGCGTGCCCACTTCCTCTTCGAGCCGTTTGATCTGCTGACTCAGAGGAGGCTGTGAAATACCCAGCGCTTTGGCCGCCCTGGTGAAGTGTCGCTCGCGTGCTACCGCGACAAAATAGCGCAGATAACGAAGTTCCATATCAAAAACGTCTCAAACCAGCATGGATTCTATATTGGAACTCTCTGCTGAATCGGGTCAACATTTATTTAACCTTTATAAATAAAGTTGAAGAGGACGGGCATGATGATGCATTCATCTGCATGCGACTGTGAGGCGAGCTTATGCGAGACCCTGCGCGGATTCTCGGCTCAGCATCCTGACAGCGTGATCTATCAGACATCGCTAATGAGCGCCCTGCTAAGCGGCGTCTACGAAGGGGAGACCACCATCGCCGACCTGCTGGCGCACGGCGATTTTGGTCTCGGTACCTTTAACGAGCTGGACGGTGAAATGATTGCCTTCAGCAGCCAGGTGTACCAGCTGCGCGCCGACGGCAGCGCCCGCGCCGCGAAGCCGGAGCAAAAAACGCCGTTCGCGGTGATGACCTGGTTCCAGCCGCAGTACCGCAAAACCTTCGACGGGCCGGTCAGCCGTCAGCAGATCCACGACGTGATCGACCAGCAAATCCCCTCCGATAACCTGTTCTGCGCGCTGCGCATCGACGGCAATTTCCGCCACGCGCACACCCGCACCGTACCGCGCCAGACGCCGCCGTACCGGGCGATGACCGACGTGCTGGATGACCAGCCGGTGTTCCGCTTTAACCAGCGCGAGGGCGTGCTGGTCGGGTTCCGTACCCCGCAGCATATGCAGGGGATAAACGTGGCGGGCTATCACGAACACTTCATCACCGACGACCGACAGGGCGGCGGCCATCTGCTCGACTATCAGCTGGAGAACGGCGTGCTCACCTTCGGCGAAATCCACAAGCTGATGATTGACCTGCCCGCCGACAGCGCGTTTTTACAGGCCAACCTGCACCCCAGCAACCTTGATGCGGCTATCCGCGCCGTCGAAAACTAACAGGAGAACTACCGTGAACAGTGAAAAACAGTCACGTCAGTGGGCGCACGGCGCCGATATGGTTGTCGGCCAGCTGGAAGCGCAGGGTGTGAAGCAGGTGTTCGGCATACCGGGCGCAAAAATCGACAAGGTCTTTGACTCCCTGCTGGACTCCTCCATCGAGATTATCCCGGTGCGTCACGAGGCGAACGCGGCGTTTATGGCGGCAGCGGTAGGGCGGCTAACCGGCAAGGCCGGAGTCGCGCTGGTCACCTCCGGGCCGGGCTGCTCCAACCTGATAACCGGCATCGCCACCGCCAACAGCGAAGGTGACCCGGTGGTCGCGCTGGGTGGGGCGGTGAAGCGGGCAGATAAAGCGAAGCTGGTGCACCAGAGCATGGATACCGTCGCCATGTTCAGCCCGGTGACCAAATACGCCGTGGAGGTCAATTCGCCTGACGCGATTGCCGAGGTGGTGTCGAACGCGTTTCGCGCTGCCGAGCAGGGCAGGCCGGGCGGGGCGTTTGTCAGCCTGCCGCAGGATATTGTCGACCAGCCCACCACGGGGGCGATTTTGCCCGCCAGCGGTCCCGCGCTGATGGGGCCAGCACCGGAATCCGCCATTAACGACGTGGCGAAGCTTATTGAAAAGGCCAAAAACCCGGTCATCTTACTCGGCCTGATGGCCAGCCAGCCCGCCAACAGCGCCGCGCTGCGCAAGCTGCTGGAGAAAAGCCGTATTCCGGTCACCAGCACCTACCAGGCCGCCGGGGCGGTGAATCAGGAACACTTCACCCGCTTCGCCGGACGCGTCGGTCTGTTTAACAACCAGGCGGGCGATCGGCTCCTGCATCTGGCGGATCTGATCATCTGTATCGGTTACAGCCCGGTGGAATACGAGCCGTCCATGTGGAACAGCGGTGACGCCACCCTGGTGCACATTGACGTGCTGCCCGCCTATGAGGAGCGCAAGTATGTTCCCGATCTGGAACTGGTTGGGGATATTGCCGCCACGCTGAATCTGCTTGCCAGCCGAATCGAGCACAAGCTTGAACTCAGCCAGCGCGCCTCGGAAATTCTTGTCGATCGCCAGCATCAGCGGGACCTCCTCGACCGTCGCGGCGCATCGCTTAACCAGTTTGCCCTGCATCCGCTGCGCATCGTGCGCGCCATGCAGGACATCGTGAACAACGACGTGACGCTCACCGTCGACATGGGCAGCTTCCACATCTGGATCGCCCGCTACCTCTACAGCTTCCGCGCGCGTCAGGTGATGATCTCCAACGGTCAGCAGACCATGGGCGTGGCGCTGCCGTGGGCGATTGGCGCGTGGCTGGTCAACCCGGGGCGCAAGGTGGTGTCGGTCTCCGGGGACGGCGGCTTTTTGCAGTCGAGCATGGAGCTGGAAACCGCCGTACGCCTCAACGCCAATATTCTGCACATCATCTGGGTGGATAACGCCTACAACATGGTGGCCATCCAGGAGGAGAAAAAATATCAGCGTCTCTCCGGCGTGGAGTTCGGCCCGGTCGATTTCAAAGCCTATGCCGACGCGTTCGGTGCGAAAGGCTTTGCCGTCGAGAGCGCCGATGCGCTCGAACCGACGCTGCGTGCGGCAATGGATGTCGATGGCCCGGCCGTGGTGGCCATTCCCGTCGACTACAGCGATAACCCGCTGCTGATGGGCCAGCTCCATCTCAGCCAGATTTTGTGAATCAATATAAGGACAGAGAAATGCAAAAAGTGGCTCTCGTAACCGGCTCCGGCCAGGGGATTGGCAAAGCGATCGCGCTTCGCCTGGTGAAGGATGGTTTTGCCGTTGCTATTGCGGATTATAACGAAGAGACGGCGAAAGCGGTCGCGGATGAGATCACCCGCAACGGCGGGAAGGCCGTCGCCGTGAAGGTGGACGTCTCTGACCGCGAGCAGGTGTTCGCGGCGGTGGAAAAAGCCCGCACTGCGCTGGGCGGTTTTAACGTCATCGTCAATAACGCCGGGGTGGCGCCGTCCACGCCCATCGAATCCATCACGCCGGAGATTGTCGACAAGGTCTACAACATCAACGTGAAAGGGGTGATCTGGGGCATTCAGGCCGCAATTGACGCCTTCCGCAAAGAGGGGCACGGCGGCAAAATCATCAACGCCTGCTCCCAGGCGGGCCATACCGGCAACCCGGAACTGGCGGTCTACAGCTCCAGCAAGTTCGCGGTGCGTGGCTTAACCCAGACCGCCGCGCGGGATCTCGCGCCGCTGGGGATCACCGTTAACGCCTATTGCCCGGGCATCGTCAAAACGCCGATGTGGGCGGAAATCGACCGTCAGGTCTCCGAGGCGGCGGGTAAACCGCTTGGCTACGGGACGGAAACCTTTGCCAAACGCATTACGCTTGGCCGTTTGTCCGAGCCGGAAGACGTGGCCGCCTGCGTCTCTTACCTCGCCGGGCCGGATTCCGACTACATGACCGGTCAGTCGCTGCTGATTGATGGTGGGATGGTGTTCAACTAAATACACAATACTAAAAAGCTCTGACATGAACTTTCCCCTGCTCCCGTGCAGGGGCTTTTTTTTGTCTCGTCAGCCATTGTGCATTACACTGCGCGCTGCAAAACTTTAGTCTTGAGATCTGACAGGCGGTAACAGCGATGAACGGTACAATCACAACGTGGTTTAAAGATAAAGGCTTTGGATTTATCAAAGATGAAAACGGCGACAACCGCTACTTTCATGTGATTAAGGTCGCCAACCCTGATCTGATTAAGAAAGATGCGGCGGTGACCTTCGAGCCAACCACCAACAGCAAAGGCCTTTCCGCGTATGCGGTGAAGGTGATCCCCGAAAGTAAGCACCTCTATATTGCAGGCGAGCGCGTGAAGCTCACCTCGATCAAATCCTTCGTGGTGTTCAGCGAGGAAGAGCACGTTGATACTAAAATCGACAAAGAGAACGCGGTGCTGTCGGTGGGGCTGCTGATGAACAGCATCAAACCAAAATCCGAGAAAAAGCCGGGCAAAATGCGCACGGTGAAGAAGCTGGCGATCACTACCTTCCAGAACACGACGCTGATCTTCACTGAAGATGAGATCGACATCGACGCCACGGTGAAGCTGCTGAAGTAACGTTTTGCCGGGTGGCGGTTACGCCTTACCCGGCCTACAAAATGCGTGCGGCACTCGCCGCCGCACGGTTTACCCCATCCTGTGCTCGCCCCGCAACATTGCTTCACGGTCAAATACCCGCTGGATCTCCCCGTGCGCCATAAATGCCGCCCGGTCGGACATATGCGCAATCACATCCGCATCGTGGCTCACCAGCAGGTAGGTCATGCCGTGCTGCGCCTTCAGGCGGTTGAGCAGGTTCAGAATCTCCGCCTGTACCGACATATCCAGCGCCGAGGTCGGTTCATCCAGCAGCAGAAGCTGCGGGCGCAGCAGCAGCGCGCGGGCAATGGCCACGCGCTGACGCTGTCCGCCGGAAAGCTGATGCGGGTAACGCCTGCCCGCATCGGCAGCCAGACCTACCTGTTGCAGCGCATCCGCCACTTTTTCGGCAACCTGGCTTTCGCCGTGGATGTTTAACGGCTCCGACAGGGTGCGGGCAATGGTGTGGTTCGGGTGCAAAGACGCCCACGGATCCTGGAACACCATCTGCACGTTGCGGCGAAGCGCGCCTTCAAAACGTCGTCCTGGCCGTAAATTTTCCCCGAGGACGGAAATGTGGCCATTCCACTCGGGCAGCAGCCCCGCCAGCACGCGCAGAAGAGTCGATTTGCCGCAGCCGGATTCACCGATCAGGCTGAAGGTTTCACCTTTTTCGATGGCAAAACTGGCGGCGGAAACCGCCGTTTTTTCACCAAAACTCACCCGGAGCTGGTTAACCTCAACGAGTGCCATTGTCGTCCTCCTTCCACGGTTGCGAACGGTCGAGCGTCGGCAGCATCTTGCCAAACGTCCCGGCGTTCGGGCGGCAGGTCCAGAGCGTGCGCGTGTAGGGATGGGTTGCCTGCGGCAACTGGCTCGCCGCCATTTCATCAACGTTCTCACCCTGATACATCACCAGCACGCGGTCGCAGTGTTCCGCGACGAGCGGCAAGTCGTGGCTGATTAACAGCATCGCCATCTGCCGCGCCTCGCACTGCTGTACCAGCAGCTCCAGGATCTGGTTGCGCAGGCGTGCGTCCAGCGCGGAAGTCGGTTCGTCGGCGATCAGCACCTGCGGGTTGTTGACGAGCGCAATGGCGATCATCACGCGCTGGCCCATGCCGCCGGAAAGTTCGCCGGGATAGCGCTGGAGCACGTGCTCGTTCAGCCCCACGGCGCGGATGATATCGTGAATGCGCGCCAGTCGTTCGGCGCGGGGCAGGCGCTGATGGAGGGTCAGCGCCTCATCAAGCTGGGCGGCGACGGTTTTCACCGGGTTTAGCGCGTAGCGCGGGTCCTGTAGAACCATCGCAATGCCGTTGCCGCGCAGCGCCTGCCAGCGGCGGCTGTTCAGGGTCAGCAGGTCGTTGCCAAGCACGTTAAGCCGCTTAGCGCTCACGATGCCGGGCTTGCGCACCAGCCCCATCAGGGCGCGGGCAGACATGGACTTGCCGGAGCCGGATTCTCCCACCAGCGCCAGCCGCTCTTTGCCCAACGTAAAGCTCAGGTTGTTGACCACGCGCGCGGCGGGGTAGTCGATATTCAGCGCATCGACGATGACGCGGTGTTCAGTCATGCTGTGGCTCCAGTACGTCGCGCAGGCCATCGCCCAGCAGGTTAAAGGCCAGGCTGGCAAACAGAATCGCCCCGCCTGGAATGGCGGCAATCCACCACTGGTCAAAAATGACCTGCATGCCGTCGGCAATCATCGCGCCCCATTCCGCCATCGGTGGACGCGCGCCCAGACCAAGGAAGCCCAGCCCGGCAGCGGCCAGAATAATCCCGGCCAGATCCAGCGCCAGTCGCACAATCGCGGAGGGCAGGCACAGGGGCAGAATATGGCCGACCAGCAGGCGCGGGCCGCGAATGCCCATCATCTCCGCGGCGGCCAGATAATCGCTGTGGCGCAGACGCTGGATTTCACTGCGCGCCTGGCGCGCATAGGCAGGCCAGGTCGTTAAGGCCAGCGCCAGCGCGCCGTTCACCAGACCGGGGCCGAGCATCGCGACAAACGCGAAGGCGAGGATCAGGCGCGGCATCGACATCACCACGTCGGTAAAGCGCATCAGGATGCGCTCCATCCAGCCGCCGTAGTAGCCTGACAAAATCCCCACCAGCAGACCGGCGGGGAGGGTAATAACGGTGACTAAGGCCACCAGCCCCAGTGCCGGACGGGTGCCGTAGATTAATCGGGAGAGCAGATCCCGCCCATAGCTGTCAGTACCCAGCCAGTGCTGCGCGTTGGGCGGTTGCAGACGCGCGGCGGCGTCCTGCCAGTTGGGATCCTGCGGCGCAAGCCACGGCGCGAACAGAGCAATAAGCACCAGCAGCGCGATGGCGATCAGCCCGCAAAACGCGGCAGGGGAGCGGCGCAGGCGGCGTAAGAAGAGATAAAACGGCATTAGCGCACCCTGGGATCGGTCGCCCGCACAAGCAGGTCGGTAAGGTTATTGATCAGAACAAAGCAGACGCCAATCAGCAGCGTGCCGCCCATCACGGCGGTGGTGTCACCGGCGAACAGGGCCGTGGTGAGGTAGCGCCCGATGCCCGGCCACGAGAAGACGGTTTCGGTTAATACCGCGCCCTCCAGCATGCTTGTGTAGGCCAGCGCAATCACCGTCAGCAGGGTGCTGCGAATGTTCGGCAGCACGTGACGCAGCAGGATGGTCATCTCTCCGGCGCCCTTGGCGCGGGCGAGCAATATGTACTCTTTGTTCATCTCGCTCAGACAGGCGGAGCGCGTCAGGCGGGTGATGCTTGCCAGCGAGTAGTAGGCCAGCAGCAGCACCGGTAGCACCAGGTGGCTGATGGCGTTGCGGAACGCCTCGCGGTCGCCGGAAAGCCAGGTATCCACCAGCGCAAATCCGGTTCGTGGCTCGACGGTGAATTGCCAGATGTCGTCCAGCCTGCCGGGGCCAACGCTCCACTGTAGTTTCGCGTAGAACAGAGCCAGCATCAGCAGGCCGAGCCAGAATATCGGCACCGAATTGCCGAGCAGGGTGAGCGTTCTGATCGCTAAGTCCAGTGGCGAACCGGCGTAGCGGGCGCACAGCACACCCGCAATCACGCCGAGTACTGTGCCGATAATTAGCGCCAGCGTTGCCAGTTCCAGCGTGGCGGGAAAGGCGTGCAGCAGGTCCTGCAATACCGGCTGACCGGTAGCGCTGGCGGTGCCTAAATCCCCGTGAGCGAGGTTTTGCAGGTAGTGCCAGAACTGCACCGGCAGGGGCCGATCCAGCCCAAGCTGGTGGCGTACCTGATCGTAAGTGGATTGGCTGGCGTGATCGCCGACGATCTGCAATACGCGATCGACCGGGGAAAAGGCAGAGAGCGCAAACGTGACCAGCAGTAGCCCGAACAGCGTGAGCAGGAGAGTCAGCAGACCCTGAAGCATGCGGGTGGAAAGATGTGGCATGGGAAAATCGTTATCCTGAAAATATGCACGAACGACCCCCTCTCCCACGGGAGAGGGAGAGGGGGGAAAAGCTACTTCATAACGCGATCGTACCAGACCATATCCGCGTTCAGCCCCTGCTGATACCCCTTGACGTTATCGCGCACCACGATCTGAGTTTTGCCCTGGTCAACGAACACGTACGGCGAGGTATGCTGTAACTGTTCCTGCATCTTCTTATACAGATCCAGACGTTTCGCCGGATCCGGCTCGGCAACCGCCGCCAGCGTGGCCTTGTTCAGCTCCGGGATTTTCCAGCCGTTCAGACCGGCCACGGTGCTGGACTTCCCGTCGTTCCACGCGAAGGCGCTGGCGTTGGAGTGCGCATCGAAGTAATCCGGGATCCACAGACGAATCGCCGCCTGATGCTGCTTAGCGCGCACGCGGGCGTACACCTGGCTACCCGCAGCGGGCAGCAGATCCACCTTCACGCCACCCTGAGCAAAGCTCGCCTGCATGGATTGCGCGATGGTGATGAACGGTGGTTTATTCTCCACGTCCAGCGTGAAATGCGCGTCTTTGATGCCCGCCTTGGCGAGGATCGCTTTTGCTTTTGCCGGGTCAAACGTGAACGGATTGTCCTCCAGCGCGCCCGGCAGGCCGACCGGCAGGAAGCTCTGATGAACAAAATACTGGCCTTTCAGCAGGTCTTTGGTGATGCCTTCATAATCCACCAGCCAGCGCGAGGCTTCCCAGAACGCTGGATTATTCAGCAGCGGGTTAGCGCTGTTACCGGTGTTAAACACCAGATAGTTTTGCTCGGCAGAAGGGATGCTCAGTACCTTCACGCCCGGCTTGCCGCTGAGGGCGCTTATCTGGTCTGCACCCAGATCGCGCGCCACGTCCGCATCACCCTGCTGGATCAGCAGGCGGCGGGAAGCGGGATCGGGGACGTTTTTAATGATGATGCTTTTAAGCTTCGGCGCGCCGCCGGGCGCGGAGTCGTTGGCTTCCAGCACGATGGCCTGATGCGGCTGGTAAACGCGCATTTTGAACGCGCCGCTGCCCGCAGAGTGCATTTTTAACCACGCGTTGCCGAAGTCGTTATCCTTCACGTTCGCCGCAACCTGTTTTTCATCGACGATTGAGGCAATCGGCGTGGAGAGAATATTCAGCGCCACCGACGGGCTAACGTCGGCCGTCCAGTGAAGCGTGAGGGTATGGTCGTCCACTTTCTTTAGCTGGCTGGCGATGTTGCTGGCGTCCCAGCCCAGTACGTTGAGGATAAACGCCGGGGATTTGTTCAGCGTCACGGCGCGGGTATAAGAGAAGATCACGTCTTCCGGGCGCAGCGGGTTGCCGGAGGAGAATTTCGCATCGGGTTTAAGCTTGATGGTCAGGGTTTTTGCTGCCGCGTCCGCGTCCCAGCTTTCTGCCAGAACCGGCGTGATTTTTTCCGGATTATCGCGGTCCGGCTGTACCAGACGCTGGTACAGGCTCGGCACGGTCTGGATGCTGGAAAGCTCGTTGGCTTCGGCCGGGTCAAGGCTCACGATATCATCCAGACCCTGGGCGACAACCAGCGTGTTGGGCGGGGTAGCGGCGTGAGCAGCGCTTGAGAGCGCAGCCAGCACCAGTAACGGCAGCAGTTTTTTAGTCATAGCGATCCCTGAATAAAATATATTGTGATTGTTTTATGCACCGTTACGGTAGGCTGGCTGAGGATTTCCTCAAAGTCGAAATTCTGCTTTGCTTATGCCATCCGGGAATAACGCATTCGGTCTGGTTATGAGTCACCTCTCTTTTCGTTCGCTTTTTAACCTGCTATAACAAACTCCTTACCTTTCAGGGAGTCACCGCCGTGCCCGAAATCAATCAACATGGTCAAACCGTTAACGATATTGTCCCGGACTGGAAATGCGCCCGCGCGTTAACCCGTACTCTGCTCACCGGCCAGTATTGCCGCCTGGAGCCGCTGGATGCTGACCGCCATTCGGCTGATTTGTTTGAAGCCTATGCGCTGGGTGACGACAGCGACTGGACGTGGCTTGCCAGCACCCAGCCTGTGAGCGTTGAGGCCACTGCGCACTGGGTGCTGGGAAAGGTGCTGGATGACGACCTGGTGCCCTTTGCCGTTATCGATCTGCGCACCGAAAAGGCGGTAGGGCTGGTCAGCTATATGGCGATAGAACGCTTTCAGGGCTCGGTTGAGATCGGCCACGTCACCTGGTCGCGCAGGATGAAGGGCACCCGCGTGGGTACCGAAGCGGTGTGGCTGCTGCTGAAAAATGCCTTTGAGCATCAATATCGCCGGCTGGAGTGGAAGTGTGATTCGATGAACATCGCCTCACGCAACGCGGCGGAGCGGCTGGGGTTTGTCTGGGAAGGGCGCCTGCGCCAGAAGCTGGTGCGTAAAGGCCGCAACCGCGACAGCGATATGCTTTCGATTATTGACGGCGAATGGCCGGAAAAGGATGCGGCTCTGCGGGCCTGGCTGGCAGCGGAGAATTTTGACGGGGAAGGGCGGCAGGTCAGGCGGTTAGAGGAATTTCGGACGTAAAAGCCTTACCCCTCACCCCAACCCTCTCCCCAAAGGGGAGAGGGTGTTCAAGTTCCCTCTCCCCTTTGGGGAGAGGGTTAGGGTGAGGGGAGAAGTTCGCACTCAGCGGCGAACCGGCGCCCCGTTCGCCACATAATACGCCGCCGTGCTCTTCGCCAGCGGCTCGCGCCTGCGAATGGCGTCGGCAATCTTTTCGCCAATCATGATGGTGGTGGCGTTCAGGTTGCCGGTGATAATCTGCGGCATAATCGACGCATCCACTACGCGTAACCCTTCCAGCCCGTGAACGCGGCCTTCGCCGTCGACCACCGCCATTTCGTCGTAGCCCATCTTGCAGGTACCGCACGGGTGGAAGGCGGTTTCGGCGTGGTTGCGCACGAACTCGTCCAGCTGTTCGTCGGTCTGGCATTCGACGCCCGGGCTGATTTCACGACCGCGATACTTGTCCAGCGCCGGCTGATGCATGATCTCGCGGGTGATGCGGATCGCGTCGCGGAACTCCTGCCAGTCCTGCTCGTGGGACATGTAGTTGAACAGGATCGCCGGATGCTGGTGCGGATCGCGCGACTTGATGCGCACGTGGCCGCGGCTCGGGGAGCGCATGGATCCAACGTGGCACTGAAAACCATGCTCTTTCACCGCGTTCGAGCCGTTGTAGTTAATCGCCACCGGCAGGAAGTGATACTGAATGTTCGGCCACTCGAACTCCTCGCGGCTGCGGATAAACCCGCCTGCTTCGAAGTGGTTGCTCGCGCCCACGCCCGTGCCGCCAAACAGCCACTCCGCGCCAATCTTCGGCTGGTTCCACCATTGCAGGGCAGGGTAGAGGGAGACCGGCTCCTTACATTCATACTGAAGATACATCTCCAGGTGATCCTGCAAGTTTTCACCCACCCCGGGTAAATCATGTACCAGCGGGATATCAAACTGCTTCAGCAGTTCAGCGTTGCCCACGCCGGAGCGCTGGAGGATCTGCGGAGACGCGATGGCGCCCGCGCACAACAGTACCTCTTTCTTCGCTGTCGCTTTTGACGGAATGGTGCTTTCGCCTTCCAGCCACTCGACGCCCACCGCGCGCTTGCCGTCAAAGATAATGTGATCGGTCATGGCGTGGGTGCGGATGGTCAGATTCGGGCGCGGTTTGGCCTGATCCAGATAGCCGCGCGCGGTGCTGGCGCGTCGGCCCTGCGGCGTGACCGTGCGATCCATCGGGCCAAAGCCTTCCTGCTGATAGCCGTTGAGATCGTCGGTGCGCGGGTAGCCCGCCTGCACGCCTGCCTCCACCATCGCTTCAAACAGCGGGTTCACACCCGGCTTAGAGGTGGTGACGCTCACCGGACCGTCGCCGCCGTGGTAGTCGTTCGGCCCCACGTCGCGGGTCTCTGCCTTGCGGTAGTAGGGCAGGCAGTTGAGATAGCTCCAGTGCTCCAGACCGGGTTCTTTCGCCCAGTGGTCCAGATCCATTGCATTGCCGCGCACGTAGCACATGCCGTTGATCAGCGACGAGCCGCCCAGCCCTTTACCCCGTCCGCACTCCATGCGGCGGTTGTTCATGAAAGGCTCTGGCTCGGTTTCATACGCCCAGTTGTAGCGCTTGCCCTGCAACGGGAAGGCCAGCGCGGCAGGCATCTGGGTGCGGAAGTCAAAGCGGTAGTCCGGCCCGCCCGCCTCAAGCAGCAGGACGGTGGTGTTTGGATCTTCAGTCAGTCGTGTTGCCAGTACGTTGCCGGCAGAGCCGGCCCCGATAATGATGTAGTCAAATTGCAAATAAACCTCCCGGTTAAAATATGGACTGGAATTTACCCATCTCAACCTGGATGGACTTCACCTGGGTGTAGCTCTGAAGCGTCATGACGCCGTTCTCACGGCCAATGCCGGAGTGTTTGTAGCCGCCCACCGGCATCTCTGCGGCGGATTCGCCCCAGGTGTTGATCCAGCAGATGCCCGCTTCGAGCTGATGAATGGCGCCGTGGGCGCGGTTCAGGTCGGCCGTGACGATGCCTGCCGCCAGCCCGTAGTCGGTGTCGTTGGCGCGGCGAATCGCTTCTTCATCGGATTCGTAGGTGAGGATGGACATCACCGGGCCGAAGATCTCTTCGCGCACGATGGTCATCTCGTCGGTGCAGTCGGTGAACACGGTCGGGGCCACCCACGCGCCGTTATCGAAGCCTTCGCCCTTCAGCACGTCACCGCCGCACAGCACGCGCGCGCCTTCCTCTTTGCCTTTGGCGATGTAGCGCAACACGCTGTCGCGGTGCGGGAAGCTAACCATCGGGCCAAAGTTGGTGCTTTCATCGAACAGATCGCCCGCGCGGATGCGGCCCACGCGCTCAACGATTTTTTGCTCAAACGCGGCTTTGAACTTCGCGGGCACGAACACGCGGGTGCCGTTGGTGCACACCTGGCCGGAGCTGAAGAAGTTGGCCATCATGGCGATATCTGCCGCGAGATCCAGATCCGCATCGTCAAACACTATCAGCGGGGATTTACCGCCCAGCTCCATCGTCACCTCTTTCAGGGACGAGGCCGCCGAGTTCGCCATCACCTTTTTGCCGCTGGCGACGCCGCCGGTAAAGGAGACTTTGGCGATGCCCGGATGCTCGGTCAGGAACTGGCCGGTCTCTGCGCCTACGCCCGGCAGGACGTTAAACACGCCGTCCGGCAGGCCCGCCTCGGTGTAGATCTCCGCCAGTTTCAGGGCGGTAAGCGGCGTCACTTCGCTCGGCTTGAAGATCATTGCGTTGCCCGCCGCCAGCGCCGGCGCGGATTTCCACAGGGCGATCTGGATCGGGTAGTTCCACGCGCCGATGCCCGCCACCACGCCCAGCGGCTCGCGGCGGGTGTAGACGAATGAGGTGTCGCGCAGCGGGATCTGGCTGCCTTCCAGCGCCGGGATCAGCCCCGCGTAGTACTCCAGCACGTCCGCGCCGGTGACGATGTCGACGGTCGAGGTTTCGGAATACGCTTTACCGGTGTCGAGGGTTTCCAGCGTTGCCAGCTCGTTGTTACGCTCGCGCAGGATATCGACGGCGCGACGCAGGATGCGCGAGCGCTCCATGGCGGTCATCGCCGCCCAGATTTTTTGCCCGCGCTTTGCGCTTTCGACGGCGCGGTCCACGTCTTCGCGCCCGGCGGCCTGCACGGTCGCCAGAACTTCACCGTTCGCCGGGTTGATGGTCTCGAAGGTGCGACCGCTGGTGGCGTATGTATAACCACCATTGATATAAAGCTGCTGTTCTGCCATTCGGGACATAAATTCTCCTCGGTTAGTCGGTCGGTAAATGCTGGCTGATAAAGTGGCTGGTAAGCGACTGGGCCAAGGTTTTATCCAGCGGTTTGCCGCTGAGCGCAGCGCGCAGCCACAGCCCGTCAATCAGTGCGGCGAGCCCGTAGCCCGCCTCTTCAGCCTGTTCACGCGGCAGCTCGCGGCGGAACTCGTACACCAGGTTTGAGAGCAACCGACGGCTGCTGACCTGCTGCAAACGGTAGAGCATCGGCTGATGCATGCTGCTGGCCCAGAAGGCCAGCCAGGCCTTCATCGCCGCGCCGCTAACCTGAGTTTCATCAAAATTGCCGCCGACAATCGCCTGCAAGCGCTGCTCTGCACTGCCGTCCGGCAGGGCACGTAAACGGCTTAATACCGCGTCGCGCAGCTGACCGGTGATGTCGCGCATGGTCGCTTCCAGCAGACCGTTTTTATCTTTGAAATAGTGGCTGATGATCCCCGTGGATACGCGCGCCCGACGGGCGATCTGCGCGATGGTTGCGTCATGCATTCCCACTTCATTAATTGCTTCCAGCGTGGCATCGATTAGCTGCCTGCGCCGGATCGGCTGCATCCCCACTTTGGGCATTTTTGCCACTCCATTCATCAGCGTTGGTAATCTATTAAAGCGGTTTTTGATTGGACGTTCAATATAAAATGTGTCTTAATTGTTGCGATTTTGGATTTCAATAGTTACAAAAACAGTGGGGATACTGGATGACAGACCTTTCACAAGACAGAGAAAAAGACAAAATCAACCCGGTCGTTTTTTATACGTCCGCCGGGCTGATTTTGTTGTTTTCCCTGACGACCATCTTCTTTCGTGATTTTTCTGCCGAGTGGATTGGGCGCACTCTGGACTGGGTGTCAAAGACCTTCGGCTGGTACTATCTGCTGGCCGCGACGCTTTACATCGTGTTCGTGGTCTGCATTGCCTGCTCGCGCTTCGGTTCGGTAAAGCTCGGGCCAGAGCAGTCTAAGCCCGAGTTCAGCCTGCTGAGCTGGGCCGCAATGCTGTTTGCCGCAGGCATCGGCATCGACCTGATGTTCTTCTCCGTGGCGGAACCGGTCACGCAATATATGCAGCCGCCGGAAGGGGCAGGGCAGACGATGGAGGCCGCGCGCCAGGCGATGGTCTGGACGCTGTTCCACTACGGCCTGACGGGCTGGTCGATGTACGCCCTGATGGGCATGGCGCTCGGATACTTTAGCTATCGTTATAATTTGCCCCTTACCATCCGCTCCGCGCTGTACCCGATTTTCGGCAAAAAGATCAACGGTCCGATTGGCCACAGCGTCGACATTGCGGCGGTGATCGGCACCATCTTCGGCATCGCCACCACGCTCGGAATTGGCGTGGTGCAGCTCAACTACGGGCTGAGCGTGCTGTTTGACATCCCGGATTCGATGGCGGCGAAGGCGGCGCTGATTGCGCTGTCGGTGATTATCGCCACCATCTCGGTGACCTCCGGCGTGGATAAAGGGATTCGCGTGCTCTCCGAACTGAACGTCGCGCTGGCGCTGGGGCTGATCCTGTTCGTGCTGTTTATGGGCGACACCTCGTTCCTGCTCAATGCTTTGGTACTGAACGTGGGTGATTACGTGAACCGCTTTATGGGCATGACGCTGAACAGCTTCGCCTTTGACCGTCCGACAGAGTGGATGAACAACTGGACGCTGTTCTTCTGGGCGTGGTGGGTGGCGTGGTCGCCGTTTGTCGGCCTGTTCCTGGCGCGTATTTCGCGTGGGCGCACCATCCGTCAGTTCGTGATGGGCACGCTGATCATCCCGTTCACCTTTACCCTGCTGTGGCTGTCGATTTTCGGCAACAGCGCGCTGCACGAGATCATCCACGGCAATGCGACTTTTGCCCAGGAAGCGATGGCGCACCCGGAGCGCGGCTTCTACAGCCTGCTGGCGCAGTACCCGGCGTTCACCTTTAGCGCGTCCGTAGCGACCATCACCGGCCTGCTGTTCTATGTCACCTCGGCGGACTCTGGCGCGCTGGTGCTGGGGAACTTCACCTCGAAGCTCAAGGACATTAACAGCGACGCGCCGAACTGGCTGCGCATCTTCTGGTCCGTCGCCATCGGCCTGCTGACGCTCGGCATGCTGATGACCAACGGTATCTCTGCGTTGCAGAACACGACGGTGATCATGGGCCTGCCGTTCAGCTTCGTGATCTTCTTCGTGATGGCCGGGCTGTATAAATCGCTTAAGGTGGAAGACTACCGCCGCGTCAGCGCCAGCCGCGACACCGCCCCGCGTCCGCTGGGCGCGCAGGACAGGCTGAGCTGGAAAAAACGCCTCTCGCGCCTGATGAATTACCCCGGTACGCGCTACACCAAACAGATGATGGAGACGGTCTGTTTCCCGGCGATGGAAGAGGTGGCCCAGGAGCTGAAGCTGCGTGGCGCCTACGTGGAGCTGAAAAACCTGCCCCCGGAAGAGGGCGAAAATCTGGGGCACCTGGATCTGCTGGTGCACATGGGCGACGAGCAGAACTTTGTCTATCAGATCTGGCCGCAGCAGTATTCGGTGCCCGGGTTCACCTACCGCGCGCGCAGCGGGAAGTCGACCTACTACCGCCTGGAGACGTTCCTGCTGGAAGGCAGCCAGGGGAATGATCTGATGGATTACAGCAAGGAGCAGGTGATTACGGACATTCTGGACCAGTATGAACGGCACCTGAACTTTATCCATCTGCACAGGGAAGCACCGGGGAATAGCGTGATGTTCCCGGATGTCTAAACGGATTCTTAAAATACCTTCAAACTGTATATAAATGGGTCTTCCCCGATCATGG